>CAYVKR010000055.1:0-14805 GCA_964452025.1 uncultured Anaerolineales bacterium | reverse complement strand
GATCAGCGGAAATACAAGAGTGAATCCAGATCTGAAAATAACTTCACACCATTGAAACTCAACCCAATTCGCTCATGGCTTTGTCATCCATAAAATAGGGCCCTTCGCGATCATACAGAATGTCTATAGTTTATCATTGAAGGGCGGATTCACAACCAAAAATGGCCCGCGGTGAAAACCTCGAGCCGTAGTAACCAGGCTAGCGCGGTCAGGAGACCGACCAGAGCTAAGTAGACCAGAAAAAGTATCTTAATAAATGCTCGGATCCCCGTCTCGGGGGCGGTTTCCCTAAGACCAAGACGTTCCCGGTTAGCCGTCCCCGAGACGGGGACAGGGAGCAGAGAATGAATAAGGCTAACGTAAAGAAACCCTTACGGACGTACTTAGGCGGCAGGCAGCCAGAGGGCAACGGTGAGGCCGCCGCCCGGCGTCGCCTCGGCCCAGATGCGCCCGCCGTGCGCCGCGACGATGCGGCGTGCAACGGAGAGGCCCAGGCCGGAGCCGCCGGTGGCGCGACTGCGCGAGGGTTCGCCGCGCCAGAAACGGTCGAAGAGACGCGGTAGATCGCTCTTGGGCACGCCGGGGCCGTCATCAATGATGCGGATCACGACGCCCTGGCGCTCGGGGCGCGCGACGAGACGCACGGTTCCGCCCGGCGGCACGTATTTGACGGCGTTGCCCAACACGTTGCCCAGAACCTGCGTGAGTCGGTCGGCGTCCGCCTGGATGATGGGCAAGGGCGCGGTCACGTTTAGGTCGAGGGCCAGGCCGGCGGCTTCTAGGCGTGGGCGGTAGGCTTCGACCCGCCGGCGCAGGAAGGGGCCGACGTCTAGCGCGGAGCGCTCGAGATGGAGCTGGTCTGCATCCGCCAGAGCCAGAAGCCGCAGGTCTTCCACCAGGCGATTGAGCGTCTGCACCTGGTCCAGGGCAGGTACCAGGTTCTCGGCGGTGGGCGAGTAGACGCCGTCGGCGATGGCTTCCAGCGTGCCCTGCAGAACGGAGAGGGGGTTGCGCAACTCGTGGGCGATGTCGGCGGTCTGCGCGCGCCGCGCCTGCTGCGCCTGTTCGAGGCTTTCGGCCATGCGGTTGAAGGTCTGGCCCAGCGCGGCGATTTCGTCCCGGCCCCGGACCGAGGCGCGGACCTCCAGCTCGCCGGCGGCAATTTGTTCGGCGGCCTCGGAGAAGCGCGCCACCGGGGCGACGATGCCGCGCACCAGCACGCCCGCCACGGCGATGGCGGCGACAAAAGCCACGCCCGCGCCGATGAGCAGCGCTGTGCGGACAGCCGAGAGAAACTGCTCTTCCGGTTCGCCCATGACGGCCTCGCGCGCGGCGGTCTGGTGATCCGGCAGCAGGTAACCGACGACGTGCCCGCCGACTTCGAGGGGTAAGGCCTGCTCCCGCTCCGCGTCGGAGAGCGTGCCGGCGACCTCGCCTTCCAGGTGGGCGACCATGCGCCCGCTGGCATCCGCGACGTAAAAGTCCCAGGCGACGGCGCCTTCACCAGCCTGGACGCCGCCGCGTCCGCGTCCTTCCCCCTGGCCGCCTGCAACCGTCAGCGTTGGCAGGGCCTCCTGCAACCCGTCCCACGAGCCCTGCTGGACGTAGTAGGCGACCAGGGCCTGGGCCAGCATCTGGGTGCGCCCACCGTAGAGGACAGTGTACTGGCGAAACTCCTCGGCGGTTCGCCGGCTGACCAGCACAGCGACGACGCCGACAGCGATGAGGATGACGGCCGCGAAGGCCAGCAGGCTTTTCTGAAAGAGCGTCATCTCACGCCAACTTGGCGAGCCGGTATCCGGCGCCGCGCACGGTGAGGATGGTGCGCGGGTCCGAGGGATCGGGTTCGAGTTTCTGGCGCAGGTTCTTGATGTGCGCGTCGACGGTACGCTCGTAGGCCACGAAGGCCACGCCCTGCGTCGCCTCCAAGATGTCGGCGCGCGAGAAGACGCGCCCCGGCGCTTCCATCAGCGTCGCCAGGATATCGAACTCCGTGGGCGTCAAGTCGACGGGCTCATCTTCGAGGGTGACGAGGTGCTGGGCGCGGTCGAGGGTCAGCGGGCCGACGCGCAGCACGTCCGGCGGGGGCGCAGCGGCCTGGGTACGGCGCAACACGGCTTTGACGCGCGCCACCAGCTCGCGGGGGCTGAAAGGCTTGGTCACATAGTCGTCGGCGCCCATCTCCAACCCAACGATGCGGTCGGTCTCCTCGACACGCGCGGTGAGCATGATGATAGCGATGGCGGGGCGATCCGCGCGAATGCGGCGCGTGAACTCCAGGCCATCGACCTTGGGCATCTGGATATCTAACACGACCAGGTCGGGCTTTTCGCGACGGGCCAGGTAGAGAGCTTCCTCGCCATCGTAGGCCGTCACGACGCGGTAGCCGGCCTGCTCCAGGTATCCGCGTACCACGCGCGTGATCTGCGGTTCGTCATCGGCGACTAAGATTGTCTCTGGCATGGTCTCTCCTTTGGGAATGAGTCAAAGGCCTAAGGTCGTCAGCGGATAAGGTCCTTTGACGGATGCGGGCACTCACCACATAACGCTGGGGGCATTATAGCAAAGATGACGGGCGAGGGAAATGTCCGGGGTGACGGGATTTCGAAGCGAATCCGCTGGTGAAAACGCCCTCCGTACCGTAGAAACTACGTAGACGAAAGCAAGGCAAACGAAGCTGGGGTTGATGCGGGCGGAAGACATGATGGGAAGCCGCCTATGGCGTTTGAGCCACCCTGGAACTGCTTCGTTTGCCCGTGACTGGGAGTATGGGACAAATTATTGGGGAAATGTAGCCGCGATTTCTAAATCGCGCACTCTGAAGCGCGAAATGGATTTCGCGGCTACCTAGCGCCGGTTGGCAAGACAGCGATCTGATTTTTCCCACTATTCTGTCGTATACCCGTGGCTGGGCAAACCAAACAGTTCCAGGGCGGCTCAGATCTAACCGGCGACCTCCTGCAACATCGGTCAACCTACCAACGAAATCGACGGAGCAAGGTATAATAGAGAGCATGTCAGACGAACGTAAAGTGAGAAAAGGAGAGAAGCGCCGCCAGCCGCTGACGCTGGGCGATGCGGTATTGGTGCCGCGCAACTGGAGCGAGCGGATCGCACATTGGCTCTCGCTGATCGGTAGCCCACCGGTCATGGGCGTGCTGGGCGTGGCGCTGATTATTGTGCTGCGCGGTATTCCATCCCCGTGGATGTGGGGCGGCATCTACGTTGTCGCCGCCATCGGTCTACCCCTCCTCTATCTCCTCTGGTTGGTGCGGAAAGGTGATGTCACCGATATCGACGTGCAGTTGCGCAAGCAGCGCAGCCGTCCCTTTCTCGCCATGATGGCGGGGCAGGCCCTGGCCTGGTTCCTGCTCAACGTGGGCGGGGCGCCCGCGCCACTGCCGCGAATCGCCGGGGCGTATCTCGTGCAGACGACGTTGATCCTGCTTATCACGCTGCGTTGGAAGATCAGCGTCCACACGTCGACGGCGGCCGGGGTAACGGTAGCACTCTGGCAGACATTGGGCGCCGTCGCACTTCCCTTCGCGCTGACGCTACCGCTCATTGTCTGGTCACGGGTCAAATTGGGACGCCACACGCTGAGACAGACGTTGGCAGGGACAGCCCTCGGCGCGAGTGTCTTCCTGACTGCGCTGTTAATGGGATAGTAAACGAAACAGAGCCGATCATGAAGATCAATGATCGGCTCTTCTGGAAACTGCGCGGTACGGGTTAGTATGTGAGCTTCCTCGGCAGCTCTTTGGCCTCTGCGACCCAGCCCTTCACCGCCTTGAGTGTGGGCGGACGGCGAACGAGTGCTTTCTCGTCATTGACCGCCGTCAGTTTCTCGTATAGGTTCTCAGGATTGCGCCGCGCCAGGTCTGGGACGGTATCGACGCCGGACGCTTCCAGGAGATCCGCGTACTCCTCTCCGATGCCCTTGATGCGGAAGAGGTCAGCGCGGTTGACCCACTTAAGAATCAACGTCTTGCTGATACCGGTTGCCTCGACCAGAGCTTCACGTCCGGCGGGGCTGGCGCCTTTGTCCAGCAGCGCCTCCGTGGTGGTGATCCCCGCCTCCTTTAACACCTGCGCGTAGTTCTCGCCAATGCCTTCAATCGTCGTCAATTTGGTCATTTGATGTCCTCCTCTACAGGATGTTATTCGTTGGTTATCTTTTCACAGTATAACCGCAAATCCGAGTTTGGACAATACCTTCTCACACAAACATGCCCGACAGATCATACAAGATCTACCGGGCATGAGAATCTCAGGATAACGCGGCTACTCCCAAAGAGAGAGACCGTAGACGGTTGCGCTGCAGGGATCGCCGCTACCTGCTGCTGGTCCGAATCCGGGGGTGAACTCACCACCACCAAGGATAGCACTATCGAATTTGCCGACAATAGCGTTCGTCCCACCACCTTTTTCATAATCGATGATATCTATGCCCACAAAGCCCACGATATGATAAAGATAGCCTCCCGCCTGCGGCCATTGAATGCCTTCCGGGTCAGGAAACTCATCATCTCTATCATCCATATAATCGCTCATGTAGATATGATCAAAGATGGGAGCATACGCAATCTGCTCACCAGGGCTGTACGTATTGTCCACGTTCTGAGCGGAGATATCGCGAGCACCAGGATCACCGTGGATGAAGTCACCATCAATATAAGTGGTACCGTCATCGTCAGGGGGGGTTCCAGCGAAGACGGAATGGGGATAGGGACAATCTGCCACACCATCTTTGGGATTCTTGTCTTCCCCGGCCCAGCCTTTGACTCCGTCGTCTGTCGAAATATCCGGGTCATCTCCGCACCCTTGATTGGAAACATTTCTCTCAAAGGTACGATAATGGTGATCACTCTGTTTCGTATACTCGGTATTGTAGATGTAATTAAAGTTCAACCATCCACGATGCGCGTTATCATCAGCACCACCCACACAGGTATCCATGTTATCAGGATCCGTACAGAAGCTACCACCATCTGGGTTATTGGTCTCCAGAATGTGAAATTGCTCTCCGGGATCCAGTGCTTCAACCACCACCAGGGGCACACCGATAGGCAAAATTCCACCGCCGACTTGGGTGACCGGTCCAAACATGGCCGTGGCCTCGCCACCGGCGACCATGTCGTTCTGCCCCACAACTTTCAGAAACGTCGTGGTGTCGGTCAAGGTGACGGTGACTTCCACCCCGGTGGTACGATCCAACTCGGATTGTTCCAACCAATGCGCGCCGGCGCGTTCGACGTGATTGCCATCAGCATCCACGTACCAGGCTTCGACGTCTCCGACCGCGACAGTGTGGTCCACGCCGTTCTTTTGAGCGTACTGCAAGATAGCCTGCCCAACGGCGTCGTCGATATCATTCAATGAACTGGCGTCGTCCTCACATTCATCAATCCTGGACTGCAGCAGCGCACGAGCGCCAGCCATCGCCGCAGCATCCGCTGCGTTCTGCACCTGTCTTCGCTGCGCGTGTAACCGCCCGCCGTCAATCGCCAGACCGGCAATCGCCAACATGCCCACGATGGCAAAAACAACCAAGACCATGGCCTGTCCACGTTCGTTCTTCATAGTGTCCTCCTTAACTATAATGTTCCTGTCACAGCACAGACCCTCTCAGGGCGCGATAATCGGATTGACAGCTTCTCCTCTGAACGTAAAGCTGCCGCTTTCAAAGAAGGTCTGCATAATCGGGGTGTAGATATCAAAATCATAGGTCACCGTCACCGTCACAGGTTCGCCCGCCGTGAAACCGCTACTGGGCGCGCGACTGACCCGGTTCACGTCAAAGGTGATGAGTCCTGATGACGCATGGACAGCGCGATTCTGGATCTCTGTCAAATTGCCGGGATCAATGGAGGCATACATGGCGCCCTCCTCCGCAGCGTCATTTAGCGCGACCATAGCATAGTAGGCGCGCCCCAGATCCACCACGCCCATTAGAAGCAGCATCAGAACAGGAAACAAGACCGCAACCTCGACGATGCTCTGTCCTTTTTCATGGAAATGTTCACGTGTCATACGTTTATTCCTTACTCCACTGATTACGAATCCTCTGTCAACACCGTGCCAGTGATTGCATCCACCTCAACCTCGTACTTGGCCGCTTTGGTAAAGGCAGACACCGTCCAAACTAACTTTTCCTTATTTCGGAGCAAGAACTGTACCGTGGCATCTGGATGTTCGGCCAAGAACTCCTCGCCCCCGGCGGCGCGGAAGGAGAGCCAGGCCACTTCGAGTCCCTGGGGAGGCGGAAAGGGTAGCAGGGATTTGGCATCCGATCTCATTTTATGCTGCCCTCCCCAGGAGAAGGACTCAGCATGCACATGTGCAAGTTTCACCGTTTTTTTGGAGGGTGAGTAGTAGTAAAGTGTCCAGGCGATAGGTGGTGTCTCTAATTTCACATCTTCGGGAGCAGGGCGCCAAGATGTTTCTACTTTGATCAACCGTGCGTCGCCCACCCATGCCCATGCACTCTCTGTCGCTCGCTGCTCGGCATCTTCTAAAGAAAGCGCGGGGGCTTTGCCCGTCCACTCCGTATAACGCATAGGTGCTGGCGCGGATTCCATCTCGCTCAGAGTCGTCGTGATGCTCCAAATCAACGCGACCCCAATACTGAGCAAGACAAGCGATCCACCGGCCAGCAGAAGAAGCTGGCGATTACTCATCTTCATTTATCCTTCACTTCGAAGCACTAAAGGCAGGAACAGGCGTAATCTCGGAATATCCCCCCCGCGATACCAAGGATTGTAGTTTTGTGTAACCGCTCCGCCCTGATGCTCCTCCCAGATCAAATGCACTTGTTCTTGACTATCAAATGCGAAATCAGGAAAGATGGAAAGGTCATCGGTCTCCGAAAGGATCGTCGAGACGTTGTCCCACTGCGCTCCGCCGTTTCGAGAACACCGCATGCTCACTTCTTCCTTGCCAACACCCGCTCCCTCAGATAAGGGAAAACTATCCCAAGCTGCACAGACATACGGTCCCCGGGCAGCCAGTACACTGGTCGTCCATGCCGGTCGCTCGACGTTGACGAGTACGGCCTCTTCGGTCAAGGTCGTGTGGGCCGGCAAATCCACACGCCGATAATGAATGTACTCGTTGCCGGGCTTGTCTTCATTGCCCGTGATCTCTGTCCACGTGATGTGAACGTGGCCTTGCTCATCGACGGCGACCGCGGGGCGTCCGGCCCGTTGATCTGGAGGCGATATGCGTTGCAGCGTCGTGTGCAGAATCTCCAGAGTCCCACTTGTCTGCGTCCCTCGCACGTACCAAACCTGAAACACTATCCCATCAAGCGATTGAATGCGTTGCTCCCAAATCAGATGAACCGTTTGACCATCGGGGCTTAACGCCATGTCGGGGAACCAGATGCCTCCCACCACCAGGGGGCCAGGATTTTCCAGCACCAAATCTCCCGTAATTATGGCAGTTGGTGAGGTCCAGGCACCGCCCGAAGTACGCTGGCTGTAATAAAGATCCCCTTTTCCCTGAATCCAAGCTGTTGAACTGTCGGAGAGCGCAAAGATAAGATGTTGAGAACCGTCTTCACCCACGGCGAGATGCGGACCCATGTATCCATACAGATCCTGTTTAAGCATCGTAGCACTGGCGCCGCCTACGTTCTGCTGCATCAGATCACCATTAGGAGCCGGCTGAGCATCAAAGGTCCCCTGCATCCAAGACGCCAATAAATCAGATCCAGCGTACGTCACATCAGGATACCAGGCCTCAGTTCCCACAGCCAACACCGTCTGGCTCCATGCACCGCTTGAAGGATTTCGACGTGCCACCACCAAGCCACTCTTATCTTCCCTTGACCAAATAACAGCGACTTCACCATTCTCACTAATGGCAAGGGCCGTATTGGATCGTTTGCGTGCGCCAGCATAGATACCTGGAACACTCGCGGTATCGGCAAGATCAACTGTTGCCCCACCCTCTGTCCAACCGTATTGCCCCAGAACCGCGGTTGTCCCAGAGAACATCAGCAGCATCACGATAGGGAGTATGCGCAGCGTCTTTTTCATGACCATTATTCGGTAAGGTTGAGGTTGATGGGAAATGTGATCGTATCTGCCGTAATGGATACGCCGCTTACAGAAGCCTGGTAGATAGTTGAGGTATCACCACTCCAGACCTCCAGCCACCCTACGACTGCATAGTCATTGCCTACTGGCAAATCGGTTGTCTGATAGAAACCTACCTTTTCGGGAGGCGTATCTAAAGATAGCCCGGTCCAGACAGGCTCATCTGGATTATCCGGCGCATAGACTTCCACATTGACGCGACCGATCAGGTTACCCTTTAGGAACGTGAAGCCACCAATAGAACCCGTATCGGTTACCGTTGCCGTGGAGGTCGGTGTAGGCGTAGGCTCCAAGCCACTATCTACGATCTCCAGAGTCTGAGTCAACACATTGTTTGTCTCATCATCCTCACTGATCTCATCATTTGTATCAACAACTGCCGAGAGCAAATGGGTGCCGGTCGTAGTAAAACCGCCGGAGAAGACCATATCGAAATTGTAACTGGTGGTGCCTGCCATACTGTTGATGGCCAGGTAATCAACGCTCTCCGTGGTCGAGAAAGATTCTGTTATATTAGGGAATAGGTCCACCCAGAAGCGCGAAGAGATATCGCCTGAGCCCTGATTGGCGATGGTGACGTTGACGGTAATAGGCTCGTACGTGTCAAATGTTGTACCGCCTACGGTCGACATCTCCATGACCACCAGATCAGGCTCCGGACAAGGAACAGTGAACTCGACAGGAGGAGATTCAGTGCCGGTAGGATTTTTTTGGTTGTCGAGGACTTGGGCCGTGATCATGTGCGTGCCTTCTGTCATACCCCCCGCTGGACTACACACCTTCTCAAATTGAGGCTCATCAAAGGCATTGTCTTTGAAAGGAGCAACACAGACTTCGCTATCCCAAAGAATCTGGATGTATTCCTGGGAGGCAATGTTCCAGTTATCCCCATGCACAGTGACCGAACTCGTACCCACTGGGGCACAGGCTACAGGATCTGTCCAAATGTAACCATCTGTCGGTGGGTCCGGCTCAGGCGTGGGCGCTGCTTGCACCAGCGCCAGGTCAACCTGATCGTAGCCGGCGACGCTGACGGTATAGCCGGCGACCAGATAATCAGCCAATGCCCCCTCAACATCCCCATCGTCAAACCGGAAGTCGCCATTGGCATCCACTGTTGTCGTCGCTTCAAAGTCTTCGTCCTGTGCAATACGCAGGGTCACCGTCTCGCCGGGCTCCGCCGTTCCGGAAATGACCGTCGTGTTGTCATAGATGGGTTCATGGATAGAGATGGACGTCAGCTCGGGGGGCTCATCTGTGGGTTCATCCGTCGGCTCATCCGTGGGTTCTTCCGTGGGCTCTTCGGTCGGCTCTTCCGTCGGCTCTTCCGTCGGCTCTTCGGTCGGCTCTTCCGTGGGTTCTTCCGTGGGCTCTTCCGTGGGCTCTTCCGGCGGAGGCGCCGTCGGCGGCGTGCTGATAGCCCCACTCACGCGTTGGATCGTCCGTGCGGCTTCCGTCTGCAGATTGAACTCCGAGACGATGGGTTCCAGCAGCGGCGTCATGGGCTCAAGATCATACGTAATCTCAACTAACACGCGATTGCCAACCACAGCGTAGTCTGAGCAGGTGTTTCCGATATCCATGGTACAGGTATCGGCGCTGCCCGGTCCGGTGTCCATTCTCACGGTCAGATCATCTCCGGGAATCAATGGGACGAGCACAACTTTCTCTTGGGCGTGCTGAAGAACACCATTGTAGTCCTGGGGATTGGTCAGGCCGTAACGTGCCCCTTCTCGCGCCGCATTGAAGAGATTTGCATAAACGAAGATGACGCGCCCAAACTCAAAAAGGCCGACAATGACCAAAAGCAGCAATGGCAACACCAACGCAAATTCTATCAGCGCCTGTCCACCTTTATGCTTTCTCATCTCCATAGTAATTATCCTTCCTGTTCCAAACGTTCTAAGCGAGATGTTGACCCTTGAATTCTTTAACCTATTTCTATCTGTTACATCGAAATGACCTTACAAGAAGTCACGTCGATTTCGAGGAAATCTCATGGATTCCAGTGTAAGAAATCGTAGTCAGCATCCTGATTGTCACGCCCGCTTATGGCTCAAAAGTACTATATGGTATCACCAAGTCAACGTAACTGGAGTAAACCTTAAAACGATGTATAATGTGAGGGCTAACTAGACAAGATTCTTACATACCCTATGAGCCCTCAACAAAAAGACGAAAAGGCATTGGTGCGTAAAGCCCGCCAAGGGAACAAGCAAGCCCTGGGCGCCCTCTACGAGCTGTACGTGGACGATATCTATCGATACATGCTCTACCGCACCAGCAATCAGCAGGTTGCGGAAGACCTGACGTCGGAGGTTTTTGCGAGCGTCATCACCTCGATCGAGAATTACGAGGACCGGGGTTTGCCCTTCGCTGCTTGGCTGTTCAGTATCGCGCGCGCCCGGCTCGTCGATCATTGGCGCAAAACAAAACCACGCGACCGAAAGACGATAACATTTTCGCAAGACGTCGAGGAGTTTCTGATCGGTTCATCGCCCGAGGAGCGTTTCAAGTATCAAGCGTTGCTCGATTCTCTGAATTATCTTACCGAGGCGGAACGTGAGGTTATATTGTTGAGATTCGCAGGCGGCTTGAGCAATCCAGAAATCGCAGCAATTGTACCGCGAAACTCTAATGCCGTGAAAAGCATGATCTACCGGGCCCTCAAGAAACTGCGAAAGATTCTGTCGGAACGACGTGAGTTCCAGGATGAGAATACTTATGAATGAGAAACACGACATGGAGCTAGATTCGCTCACCAGAGGACTAGAGAGCTTGCGACGTGGAAGGCTATCAACAGACGTCAGAGAGCGAATCTGGGGGGAAGCCTGGAAGCGTAGTGAAGAACATAGGGCGGAATCCTCACAACGTCGAGAATTCTTTGCCTCATTGCGGATGCCTAAACTGCGGACATCCCTGCGGACATCTACCTTGCGCCTTGCTGTGGCTGTGCAATGTGTGCTTATCCTCTGTTTGGGTACCGTCGGCCTGCTCTATGCCGCCAATCAAAGTGCGCCCGGTGAGGCACTCTATCCCGCCAAACGCCAAACCGAAGCGGTTTGGCTGAAAATAGCACCAGAGCATAAGCAAACAGAGATCGAATTGGTCTTACTCGGACGGCGAGTCGAGGAAATCCAGCAGCTTACGCTTGAAAACCAACCGGTTCCCGAGACATTGCACGAGGAAGTTTACCAGGCGTTCTTCGATATTGCCAAACACCCTGAGAAGTGGGAAAAAGCGGAAGCCTTGCCTGAAATAGAAATGCAAGTTGAGACGTTGGCCGCGCTCAGTGCAACCTATCCAGGGACTGAGATCGATGAAACTGTGCGGGCATCGGTGAATGCCTTCGAGCAACTCGGCGGCAGCGTAAGCACCCTCTCAATGCCTTCCCATCTTGTGCCTACCCCGACATCCACGAGCACGCCCACAGCACTTCCTACGGCAACCCAAACACCGCTCCCCGTGCCCACGGCCATTCCAACCGCGTCACCCCCTGCGGACCAGCACGACCTAGATCCAGGGCAGGAAGAGGAATCGCCAGGACAGAGCGGCGATGCACCGGGCCAGAGCGACGATCCCCCCGGACAAGGTGACGAACCGCCGGGACAGGGTAATGAGCCACCCGGCCAGGGCGATGAACCGCCAGGTCAGGGCGATGAACCGCCAGGTCAGGGCGATGAACCGCCAGGTCAGGGCGACGATCCCCCCGGACAAGGTAACGAACCGCCGGGACAGGGTAATGAGCCACCCGGCCAGGGCGATGAACCTCCCGGTCAGGGCGACGAACCGCCAGGTCAGGGCGATGAACCGCCAGGTCAGGGCGACGATCCCCCCGGACAAGGTAACGAACCGCCGGGACAGGGTAATGAGCCACCCGGCCAGGGCGATGAACCTCCCGGTCAGGGCGACGAACCGCCAGGGCAAGGCAATCCACCAGGCAAGGACAAGTAAAGCACAACGGTCAATACTCAGGGGGAGCATCGACACCTTTAGGAAGCTAGTAAACATCCCTTATGCCGCAAGGGAACCGGCTTCAGTATCAGCTAGGTAAAAATCGCACCTGTAGCTTCCCGGAAGGTAGGAGTCTGAGCAGTTACGCACGACGAGCCTTTCCGCTCTCAATCTGGTAAGTTCGGAGCAAGTCAGCTGGCAACCACTCAACCTGAGCCGCATTACTATTTTGAAATCGCTCATAGCCCACCTCCCAGGGGGTTGGGAGCATTGGCTGAGTAGAAACGTCAGCTGGAGGAAACATCTTCTGCGCCGTAGAACCTGCCTGGACCAAGACAAAGCAAACGAAACTGGGGTTGATACGCGTGGCAAACATGACTGGAAGCCGCTGTTGCATCTGAGCCACCCTGGAACTGCTTCGTTTGCCCCCGGCTAGCGCCATTTGCTTATGCTTCAGTTTCTGATAGACTGGGAGCATTAAAGTGAACTTGATACATCGAAGGAGAGTGAGATGCCATTTCGTGTTGGACCCGTAGAGCTCATTATCGTCCTGGTGATCGCCCTGCTGATCTTTGGCCCTGGCCGCATCGCCAAATTAGGCGGCGAGCTAGGCAAGGGCATCAGCGCTTTTCAAAAAGGTCTTAAAGACGACAAAACATCCCAGGACAGCACCTCTGGCGAAGACACAGACGACAAAAGTGTATAGCATTTGACTTCCCCAGGATTTCGCGTATAGTAACGACCATGAATAAAAACATTATCGTCTGGACCAAGCACCATCATGCGAAACCACTGCCACCCGATGCGGGAGGTCGGTTTTGCGTGATTAGATAGCAAAACGCGACAAGATAGCAAACACAGCAGCCCCCCGGATCGGCCGGGGGGCTTTTTCTATAGCCAGATCATGGAGGATACACAGATGAATCAACATGATGACATTCGACTCTCGCTGCCCAGCAAGGGTCGCCTTTCTGAGAGAGCCATCGATTTCCTGGCAGCCTGCGGCTTCGATATCTACAAGCCCAACCCGCGCCAGTACGCTGCCAGCATCCCCACACTGCCCGGCGTGACGGTACTCTTCCAGCGCGTGGGCGACATTGTCGTCGGCGTGCGCGACGGCACGGTGGATTTCGGCATCACCGGCATGGACGTGACGGCCGAGCACCGAGGCGCCGGCGACGAAGTCCTGGTGCTGCACGATAAACTCGGCTTCGGCTCGTGTCATCTCGCCGTCGCCGTGCCGGAAGCGTGGGAGCGCGTGACGTCCATGGACGACCTCGCCGCCTACACCAACCGGCTAGACCGTGCGCTGCGCGTGGCGACCAAGTTCCCCAACGTCACCCGTGCCTTCCTGACGGAGCAGGGCATCGCGCCCTTCACCGTCATCGAAGCCGAGGGCACGCTGGAAGTCGCGCCCGCCATCGGGTACGCCGACTGCATCGTCGACCTGGTCTCCTCCGGGCAGACGCTGCGCGACAATCGGCTGCGTGAGCTGGCCGGCGGCACGATTTTCCGCTCCCAGGCCGCGCTCATCGCCAACCGCGCCGCGCTCCAGACCCGGCCCGAGGTACTGGACGTCGCGCGGACGCTGCTGGAGTTCACCGAGGCGCATTTGCGCGCTCAGAGTCACGTGTTGGTCACAGCGAACATGCGCGGTGACTCGCCCGACGCCATCGCCGCGGACATGGCTGAGCGCCCCACCCTACGCGGGCTGCAAGGGCCGACAGTCTCCCCCGTCATCGCCCACGGCACCACGCAAAACGGCTGGTACGCCGTCCAGATCGCGGCTCGGCGCGGCCAGCTCTTCGATATCATCCGAGATCTGCGTACCATCGGCGGCAGTGGCGTCGTCGTCACACCTATCACCTATGTCTTTGAAGAGGAGCCGGAGCGATACAAGGCGATGATGGAAGCAGTCAAGAGTTGAAAGTTGCAGGTTGAAAGTTAAAGGTTGTGACGCATATTGGACAACCTCCAACTTGCAACTTGTAACCTGCAACTGAGCAAAAGGAGTCAATCATGATCAAAATCTATGACAACCTGGAAGAAGCCAAAAAGATTCTCAAGCGCCGCCAGATGCTGACTGTGGACGACGTACCGGAGGCCGTGCTCGACGGCATCGAGCGCGCCTTCGGCGAGCCGCTGACGCCGGAAGCCGCTGTGTCCCGTCTACTGCACGACGTACGCACTGAGGGCGACGCTGCGCTGCACACCTGGACCGAGCGCATCGACGGGCTGACCCTGACGGATTTCGAGGTCCCGCAGGAAGCGTGGGCCGAGGCTTACAACGCGCTCAATCCCGAGCTACGTGAGGCGTTGGAGCTGGCCGCCGACCGCGTCCGCGCCTTTCACGAGCACCAACCCATCCCCAACTGGACCACCGATGAGATGGGCGGCACGCTGGGCCAGCGCTTCACACCTATCCGCCGCGCCGGCGTCTACGTGCCCGGCGGCACCGCGCCGCTGCCCTCGTCGCTGCTGATGACGGCGATCCCCGCGCAGGTCGCCGGCGTCGACAAGATCGTCGTCTGCACCCCGGCGGATCGTGAGACCGGCGAAGTCCACCCCACCATTTTGGCCGCGGCGCAGATCGTCGGCGTGGACCGCGTCTTCGCGCTGGGCGGTGCGCTGGCGGTCGCGGCGCTGGCCTACGGCACCGAGAGCGTGCCCGCCGTCGATAAGATCGTCGGCGCGGGCGGGCTCTTCACGACCGTGGCCAAGCGCCAGGTCTACGGCACCGTCGGCCTCG
>CAYVKR010000054.1:0-14888 GCA_964452025.1 uncultured Anaerolineales bacterium | reverse complement strand
GGTATTATACATGTTTTTTGTTTATCTTCATGTCCACTTTTTCGGGGGAGTATCAATGTTTCCCTCCCGCATCAACCCCGGCTTCGTTTGCCTTGTTTGCGTGTAAGCAACTTCTGCTGCACCGAGAGCGATTTCGCCAGCAGATTTGCTTTGAATTACCGAAGGTATCAGACGTATGCTGTGGCATATCAAGAGTATTTTCAGCGACCCTAGATAAATTTATTGTAGCGCATGCGCTCTTCAAAAGCGCGGGAATCCTTATTTGTAAATATTTTAGGTAAATTATCAATAGAGTTAATCTTTATACTTGACATTATTTATATTATGCTTTATAATCAATAGTGTCCACTTCAAAGCTTGCTATGGGCCCAACGTCGTGGCAGGCTACGAGGTCTGAAACCTAATCTGTCCTATGGCAACAGACATAATCAATAAGTCTACGAGGAGGCATAAAATGTATCCAGTACCAGCAAAGTGTCCAGTCTGTGAAGGAGATCTGTACGTAGAACGGCTGGTTTGCGGGCAGTGTGGCAGCACACTGGAAGGCGCTTTCACGCTCCAGCGCCTGGCGCGCTTGACGCCAGAACAGTGGTCCTTTGTGGAGACGTTCCTTAGCTGTGAAGGCAAGCTCAACCGGTTGCAGGAGGAGCTGGATCTCTCCTACCCCACCGTCCGCAGTCGCCTCAACGACGTTATCCGCAGCCTGGGCTACGAAGTCGGCGAGCCGGACGAGGAAGATTCACAAGAGCGGACGGCCGTGCTAGACGATCTATCCAGCGGCAAGATCTCTGTCGAAGAAGCGCTGCAACTCCTGAAAAAGAACCGCTGACATGGCCGTTGTCACCTTTCCTGCTCGAATCTCGTCGCCACACCAGGGCATCCGGCCTGTCGATCCAGCCCGAGACCTACCCGAGGTAGTCGATCTGATCGCGCTGGGCTTCGAGGAGGAGTTGGGGCCACAAGGGCACAAGATGCTGCGGGAGATGCGCCGCGCCGCCCGTCCGACACCTCATCTCCAGATACTGTACGCGACCAGCAACACGTTACCTGGCTACGTCTGGGAAGAGAACGGGCGCGTTGTCGCCAACCTTTCGTTGCGACGGGCGGCGGCCAGCCAGAGAGGAGGATGGATCATCGGCAACGTCGTCGTCCACCCCGATTTTAGGGGCAAAGGCATCGGACGGGCGCTGATGGAGCGAGCGATGGAGAGCGCTCGACTTCGGGACGGTCACTGGATTGGGCTGGAGGTTCGCGCCACCAACGAGATCGCGCGAACGTTGTACCGACATCTGGATTTCTACGACGTGGGGAAGACGGCGCACATGCTTCATCCGGCGGGGGCAGCTTGGCCAGACTTTCCAGATCCCGACTTGAGGGAGTGGCGAAAGGTCACGCCGGAGGATAAGTACCGCTGGGCGCGGTTGGCCACGGCGATCTACGGGTCTCTGCAGCGGAAGATTCTGGAGATCACTCCGTCCCGCTACGAGTTTGGTGGACTGAAGCGCACGCTGACCTTCTGGCTGCGCGGCATTCGAGAGCACGCCTGGACGCAGCCGGCCGACCGGGCCCAGCGCGCTGTCCGCGCCCGCACAGAACGCCGTCATGGTTTCCACCACTGGGAGCTATTGCTACATCCCGATCAGCCAACGGAAAGCGCCCACACAGCGGTCGCGTTAGCCAAGAGCACCCTGAGCACCAAAGCACATTGGCCCGTTGTGACCACAGTGGAAACAAACGCACCGGTGGTGCAGGTGCTGGAAGCTGCAGGCTTTCAACGTCACCGCACCCTGGTACAGATGTACTGCGAACTTAACTGATGAGAAACTCTTATGCTGAAGATGATGAATAAGTGAGGTAGAAGATGAATGCCACAGCAGAGGAACGCTTGAAGATTCTGGAAATGTTGCAAAATGGCGCCATCACGCCCGAGGAAGCCTCCGAGCTGTTGGACGCTATGTCGATCCGCGAGAAAGAGACGCAGAAGCAGAAACCGCGCTGGTTGCGCATCCGCGTGACGGATACCGAGACGGGGAAGTCGCGTGTCAACGTCACCCTGCCCGTGGGCCTGGTGCGGGCCGGATTGAAAATGGGCGCGCACTTCGGCTCTGGCATCGACAATCTAAATTTGGACGAGGAGACGTTGGAAGAGGTCTTATTGGGCGGTAAAGGGCACATCGTCGACGTCTTAGACGAGGATGATGGCGAGCATGTCGAAATCTTTCTAGACTGAACAGAACATCCGCTTTCGCGCGGCTCAAGGGTCGGGCGAAAGCGGATGCAGCGAAGCTAGCAAGCGAGGAGAGAAAGGGGCAAACGAAGCAGTTCCAGGGTCGCTCAAACGCCATAGGCGGCTTCCCATCATGTTTCCCTCCCGCATCAACCCCGGCTTCGTTTGCCTTGCTTTCGCCTACGCAGTTTCTACGATACGGAGGGCATTTTCACCAGCAGACTCGCTTCGAAATCCCGAAAATGCGCTACTCCAGCGTGACCGGCTTTCCGTGATTCCCCCCGCTCCACTTGAGCTTGAGGGTGAAGGTGTACTTGGTCTTGCGCTTCTTCTCCTTCTCTTTGACCTTGATCTTAAACGTCATCCGATCTGGCACGGTGACTTTCGCCACGTCAGAACCACGGCGCAGCACGACCTCATTCTCCTCGAGCTTATCCGCCAGCTGACGCAGAAACTCTGCGACGTCCCTGGTATCTCGTACTTCTTTCCCCTTGAAGAGTGTGTTCTTCTTAGCCATCAATACCCCCTTGTTCTATAAAACGAACCGTGATGGAGGAGGCTCGTTCACCCGGTATATTCGAGCCTCAGCAGAACAAACAGATGGCTGCCCTAAAAAAAGGGGCAGCCAAAGAAAATATGGGGTATATGTGGGGTTGGGCTACGCCCAACCCCAACATATAGTTTCTTTTTCTCTACTGAAACCCCTTTTTTCATAGAGTCAACAGATCAGGATCACCAGACAACGTTCCCCAGGTGCCGTCGCACAGACGGCGACCCGGATTATGCAGCAGTGCGCTGCCTGAGTGCCTCATAGAGCGCGATAGACCCCGCCACCGACGCGTTGAGAGAGTTGATCTCACCATGCATAGGAAGCTTCATCAGCCAATCACAGCGCTCCCGGACCAGCCGTCGCAGACCTTTGCCCTCACTGCCCACCACGATACCCAGCGGCACCGTCAGATCCGACTCCGTGTACAGCTGCGCGCCATAGACGTCTTCCAGGCCCGCAACCCAGACCTCGGCTTCTTTCAGCCGTTCAATGGACCGCGAAAGGTTGGTCACCTGGGCGACGAGCAGATGTTCCACCGCACCCGATGAGGCATTCACGGCGCCCGGCGTCACCCCGGCAGCCCGGCGTCCCTGGATGAAAACGCCGTCCACGCCCGCCGCCTCAGCGGTGCGCATCAATGATCCCAGATTGCGCACGTCCTGCACGAGATCTAGCAGCAAAAAGAGGGGAGCAGTATCGCGAGCCTCTACCTCATCCAGCATATCGTAGATAGAGGCGTAAGGGTAGCCGGAAACCTCCAGTGCCACGCCCTGATGGTTCTCATCACCGACTAGACTTGCCATCTCGTGACGTGAGACACGATCCAACCGCACATTTGCAGCCTCAGCGAGCGCTTCGATCTCCTCGATGATGGGCATGCTCAGCACGCGATCCATGAGCACGAGGCGATAGGGCGTCCGTCGCCCCGCGCGCAGGGATTCGCGCACGGCCTGTCGTCCGTAGAGTGTTTCGCGCATAGCAGTGATCTCCTAAATTCGAAGCCTACAAACTCCGTTCAGTGTTCCAGCTGCCAGGTGCTGCCCTCTGGGCCATCGTTCACCACGATCCCCAGATCCGAGAGCTGACTGCGAATGTAGTCGGCCTGCGACCAGTTTTCGTTTTCACGATACGACTGGCGTAGATCAAGCACCAGCGACATCAAGCCCTCGACCAGCTCACCGCTTTCCGTTATTTCTGTTAAATCCTCTGGCAGAATGCGGAGCACCTTCCCTGCCAGATCCTGGAAGATCTTGTCCATGGCCGTCAGCGTGCCCATGCTGACGTCGCCGTTCTGATCGAGGTAGCGGTTGACTTCTTTGACAAAGTCGAAGATCGCACCCAATGCCTGGGGCGTGTTGAAATCCTCGTTCATCGCCGCTTCGAAGTCTTTTCGATAGTCCTCCAGCGCAGAGACATCGGAGAGGATGGCGGTGCCGGCGGGCGGCGCCTGCTCGATGCGCCGCCGCAAATTGCGCACCGTGCTGTGCAGACGGTCCACACCTCGCTGTGCCGCGTCCAGCGCCTCCCGGCTGAAATCCACCGGACCGCGGTAATGGCTGGAGAGGATGAAATAGCGCAGTGCTTCCGGTGTGTAGATCTCCAGCGCGTCCTTGATGGTCAGGAAGTTGCCCAGACTCTTGCTCATCTTCACGCCGCTGACGGTAAGGGACCCGACGAGCAGCCAGTACTTGGCAAAATCTTTGCCATGCCGGGCCTCTGCCTGAGCGATCTCACAATCGTTATGGGGGAAGATGTTGTCCAATCCGCCGCCGTGGATATCAAAGGGCTGTCCCAGATATTTAGTGGACATCACCGAGCACTCAATGTGCCAACCGGGATAGCCTTTGCCCCAGGGGCTGGACCAACGCATAATGTGTTCAGGACCGGCGCTCTTCCAGAGCGCAAAGTCGGCGGGATGGCGTTTATTCTCGCGCACGGCGACCCGCGCTCCCGCCTCCATCTCCTCAACGTCGCGGTGAGAGAGCTTACCATAATCCTCAAAGGCCTCGATGGAAAAATAGACGTCACCATTGACCTCGTAAGCGTAGCCCTCTTCGATCAATGCTTCTACCCAGTGGATGATCTCTGGTACGTGACAAGTCGCGCGCGGAGAGATATTGGGGCGCAGCACACCCAGGGCGTCCATATCGGAGAAAAAACTGTGCATGTACGTGTCCACCAGTTCCATAGGCTCCAGCTTATGACGGCGCGCGCCCCGCGCGATGCGATCCTCGCCACTGTCTAAAAGGTGACCCACATCGGTGATGTTGCGCACGTGCCGCACATCATAGCCCAGATATTTGAAGTATCGCACGATGGCATCCATGGCGACGTAGGTCTTGGCATGCCCCATGTGCGAGTGATCGTAAACCGTAGGGCCACAGACGTACATACCCACCCGCCCTTCGTGGACGGGTTCAAAAGGCTCAAGTTCGCGTGCTAGATAGTTGTAGACGTTCAGCCCCATGTTGTCCTCCTAGTAATTGCTCCCCTCAGGCCGCGCGAAAATCATGCGACCCGCTGCCGTCTGCAGAACCTTGCTCACCACGACATCGATAGTCTGTCCGATATGGCGTCGCCCCTCCTCGACCACGACCATCGTGCCGTCATCCAGGTACCCCACGCCCTGATCAACTTCCTTGCCCTCCTGGAGCACATGGATCGAGAAAGTCTCGCCGGGCAGCAATACTGTCTTTACAGCGTTCGCCAGCTCATTGACGTTGAGAACAGGCACGCCTTGCAACTCGGCCACACGATTCAAATTGTAGTCGTTGGTCAGGACGCTGCCTCCCAGACGTTTGGCGATGGTGATAAGCTTGTCATCGACCTCCCGTACGTCCTCAGGATCATCATCCGTAATGCGCACCGGCACCGGCGATTCGTCCTGGAGCTGTCGCAGGATCTCCAAACCACGACGCCCGCGATTGCGGCGCAGAGTGTCGGCGGAGTCCGCGATGTGCTGCAACTCGTTGAGAACAAAGAGCGGCACCACCAACTCCCCCTGGACAAAACCGGTGCGACAGATGTCGGCGATGCGTCCATCGATGATGACGCTGGTGTCCAAGAGAATGGGCCGCGCCTCCAGCACCTCTTCGTCTTCCTGCTCACTGCTGAAGAAGCGCAAGCGTATCGCCTGCGCCAGATCCATGCGGATAGTGGCGACCATGATGCCCAGATAGCCGAACAAAGCCGCGACCACAAAGGGCAGAACCTGGCCCAGAGGAGGCGGCAATTGCGAAAGTGGGTAAGCCGTGAGTGCACCAAAGGCCAGACCAACGAAAAGACCCACAATAGAGGAAATCAACGTGTGGGCCGGCAGTTGCTGAATAAGCTCACGCAGCCGACGGAACGGTCGGGTGCTCAACCAAGGCGATACGAAGAAACCGATGATACCGGAAATAACGCCCATGGCGATGCGAATCCAAATGGTGATACGCAACTGGAGCTCGGGCAACAGCTCCGCGATGCTATCGCCAAACGTCAGACCCACCAACAGAAAAAGAACTGTGCCAATGATACGCGCGATGAGATCAGCATTCACAATAAGTCCTCCTGATAATAAAAGGCGACCGCGCTGCCGGTCGCCCATCTTGTGCAACGGAATGAATAGAAAATAAGTCCAGTCGCGCGGCTAGCGCAAGATGATGCTACCACATTTGGAGCAATAGTCAAAGGTTTACGTGCAGTTTAGCCTGCCAAGGCTAGGGGTCAGTCTGTGGTTAACGCCTTAACAAGCAACGTCACCCCGGCGACCACCGCATCTGACGACCGCCCAGCAGGTGAAGATGTAGGTGTTCGACCGACTGCCCTCCATCGCGGCCCGTATTGATAACGAGACGATAGCCACTATGGGCAATCTCCAGTTCTTCAACCAACCGCCGTGCCAACAGGAACATCTGTCCCACCAGATTCACATTCGTTTCTTTTATCTCGTTGACGCTGCGGATGTGACGGTTGGGAATAATCAGAACATGTACCGGCGCCTGGGGATGCACATCGTGAAATGCCGTCACCTGCTCATCCCGATAAACAACCTCGGCGTCGGCTTGACCACTGACAATCCGACAGAATGCACACGTTGACGGCATCTCTCGCCCCTTCTTTACACGCGATCAGTTATAAATCGCGGGTCAGGTTATCCAAGAACTCACGATTGGTACGCGTACGGCGCAGCTGCTTCAACAACGCCTCCGTCGCCGCCGTGATGTCGTAGCCAGCGCCACCGGGCTTGGGCGCCATCATCTGAGAGAACATGCGGCGCAAGAGCCAAACTTTACGCAACTCTTCTTTATCCAACAGCAGCTCTTCCCGTCGCGTTCCAGAGCGCACGACATCGAAGGCGGGGAAGATCCGTCGCTCTTCCAGACGCCGGTTTAGGTGGAGCTCCATGTTGCCGGTACCTTTGAACTCCTCATAGACCATGTCATCCATGCGGCTGCCCGTGTCGATAAGGCACGTCGCCAGAATCGTCAGGCTGCCTTCCTCTTCGATATTACGCGCTGCGCCGAAGAAGCGCTTGGGCGGATAGAGCGCCGCCGGATCCAAGCCGCCGGATAACGTGCGCCCGCTAGGCTGAACCACCAGGTTGTAAGCGCGGGTCAGGCGGGTGATACTATCAAGCAGGATGACCACGTCACGCCCGATTTCGACCAGGCGCTTCGCCCGGGCCAGCGCCATCTCGGCCACACGGGTTTGGTGCTGCTCAGACTCGTCAAACGTTGAGCCGATGACCTCAGCATCGACGGAGCGGTCCATGTCGGTGACCTCCTCCGGTCGCTCGCCGATGAGCACAACCATGAGATGATCGTCCGGATGATTGGCGGAGATGCCATTGGCTATGCGTTTCAGCACCGTCGTCTTACCGGCCTTGGGCGGGGAGACGATCAGCCCACGCTGCCCCTTGCCAATGGGGGAGATCAGGGTTAGGAGACGTTGGGTATAATGATGGGGCGCCGTCACCAGGTTGAACGCCTCTTGCGGGAAGATGGGTGTCATGTGCTTGAACTTGGGACGGTTCTTGGCGAGCTCGGGGTCCATGCCGTTGACGGCCTCAACGCGCAACAGGCTGTTATATTTCTCAGTCTCTTTTGGCGGGCGCACCTGTCCCACGACCATGTCGCCGGTGCGCATACCAAAGCGACGAATTTGGCTTTGAGAGACATAGACGTCGTTCGGGCCAGGCGCATAGCGACCAGAGCGCAGAAAGCCAATGCCCTCTGACATAATCTCCAACACGCCGCCTCCGAAGGAGAAGCCCTTACGTTCCGTCTTCTCTTTCAGCAGAAGCAGGATCAGATCCTCCTTCTTGAGGCGACTGTATCCCGATACGTCCTCTTCGCGAGCGAGATCACGCAGCTCTTGCAGCCGCATTTTCTCCAGATCGCGCATCTCCAACCCTTCGAGGCGTCCCGCATCTCGTTTAGGCGATTCGCTTTCTTTTGTCTGTTCCGTCATTTCTGCTTCGGACTGGGACTTTCCCTCTTCTGGCACATTCTCTTCCATGTCTCTCTCCTCTAATTCTTGCTGCATCCTGCACGTTTCCCTTACGAGAACGTTTACTAAACTTATTAAGAATTATACTTGGCTGCCCTGAAAAAAGGGTCAGCCAAAGAAAAATATGAGCTATATGTTGGGTTGGGCTGTGCCCCACAACATATAGTATCCTTTTTCTACTGAAAACCTTTTTCAGTAGAGACAAGAATTCTACTTACATTTCCGCTTCCGGTCGCGCACACGCTTTCTTCAATCAAAAAGATGCACCACTTTCAGCTCATTTGACAGCCCAGGTGATAAATAACCAAGCCAATACCCCTCCCCACAAAAGGGAGTCCAGCCGATCTAACACGCCACCGTGTCCTGGGATCAGCGCGCTGGTATCCTTGACGCCGACCTCCCGCTTGAGCGATGAAACAAACAGATCTCCCAGTGGAGTCAGAATTGCCAACGTGCTACCTAATACAGCGCCTTGCCACATCGTCAAGTGAACCGAGGCGTTATCGGGCCAGAGCAGGCTCCCTGCAGCGCCCACCAGCGCGCCGCTCACCATGCCCGCGATATAGCCTTCCCAACTCTTGTTCGGACTTATCGCTGGTGCCATTTTGTGTCGTCCCCAAGCGCGCCCCACAAAATAGGCGCCGGAATCCGCCATCCAGATGATCACCAAGGTGAGCAACAGCCACCAGCGACCGTACGCCAACCAACGGAGTCGAAGCAGATGCGCTCCGCCAATCCCAAGATATAGTCCCCCAGCCACACTCATCGCCCAACGCTGGGCTGTTGCGCGCGCACAATGGTAGGCAAACACGTGCTCCCCGGCAGCCGCCAGGGTCAGAAGCGGAAGGCCCAACGACAAGATCACCGGCTTTTCCCAATGACCATAGGCCAGCCATAGCCAGGTATAGCTCAGAATCACCGAAACAGCAATCGCACTCTCTTGACCTGAGAACATCCGCCTATATTCCAAGGCTGCGATTGTCACCAGCACCACAACCAGGGCTGTAAATGCCCATCCCCCCACCCATAGCGCTCCCAGCACCAGGGGAAGAAGGATAAGGGCGCTTATGATCCGAGTTTTCAGCATCCAGGCATCCTAGACAGCACCAGGGGATATAGCACGCACATGAGTTCAGGCGAATACAGGGGCATTATACACAATTCCTTGGATCAGCTTTTCCCATCAAGCCAACCAGGTTTGACAGAAAGGCTCAGCTAACGCACGCCCAGCTCGGCAAGCGCACTGACCGCACTGATATGGGGCGCCAGGAACCAGGAGATTTCAAAACATTTCAACTCTAATGATACAAGTTCTTGTACAACTAGCAAGCCAGGATCTTCAAAACCGACCGGATGTAGGTACAGCAGTAGGCCGAAGTCGATGCCTGCTCTCTGAGTATCTTTCCAGAGGCTAGTCTTCGTTCAAGCCACCAAACCGACGATCACGCCGGGCAAAAGCCTGCAGGGCTTTGTAAAGCTCCGCTTTATCAAAATCGGGCCAATATGCGGGTGTGACGTAATATTCAGCGTAGGCTGCCTGCCAGATCAGGAAATTGCTCAAGCGCATCTCACCACTGGTGCGCACGATGAGGTCTGGATCGGGCAATCCAGCCGTATCAAGATGCGCGCTGATGGTGCCCTCATCGATCTCGTCAGCGGATAACCCCGCTTCAACGATTTCGCACACGGCCCGAACGATCTCCGACCGCCCCCCATAGTTAAAGGCCACGTTGACAATCAGCCGCTCGTTGTGCTGGGTCAGCTCAATAGCGGAATGTATGGGACGCTTAAGATCATCTGGCAGAGGAGAAAGGTCTCCCAGATGTCTTAATTGTACCCCATTCTCATGAAGATTGTCAACTTCCTCGTCCAACGTCTCACCAAGGATCTTGAGAAGGCCGCGCACCTCGGATTCCGGACGCTTCCAATTCTCCGTCGAGAATGCGTAGAGGGTGAGAATCGGTACCTCAAACTCCACCGCCGAACGCAGTACCTCGTGGAGACGTTGCACACCTGCGCGATGCCCAGCCAGGCGCGGCAGTCCTCGTTTCTTGGCCCAACGCCCGTTGCCGTCCATGATAAGGCCCACGTGATTGGGAAGAACAGGCAACGCTGGATACTTTTCTTCGGCCATAGATCCTCCGGCAGACAGCTGTCGCGTAGTTACCGCGCACCTTGCCTGCTATACCTCCATAATCTCTTTTTCCTTGCGGGAAGCGATCTCTTCGATCTTCTCCGTGTAAGCGTCCGTCAGCTCCTGCAAACGTTCTTTAGCGCGCTCAAAATCATCCTCAGAGATCAGCTTCTCACTCTCGAACTCACGGAGATCTTCCAGCGTGTCGCGACGAATGTTGCGCAGCGCGACCTTCGCCTCTTCGAGCCGTCGCCGGACCACTTTTGTCAGATCACGACGGCGCTCTTCGGTGAGGCGCGGGATGGGGAGTCGGATAACACGCCCGTCGTTGTTGGGATTGAGTCCCAGATCTGCCTGGAGAATGCCCTTTTCAATATCCTCTAAGGAGCCAGCGTCATAGGGACGCACTAGCAGCATATGCGGTTCGGGTACAGAGATCACAGCCAGCTGTTTGAGCGGGGTCTGGGTCCCATAGTAGTTGACCTTGACCCGATCCAACAGGGCCGGAGAGGCTCGTCCCGTCCGCACAGAACGATAATCCACTTCCAGGGAATCCATCGCCTTGCGCATGCGCTGTTCCGTCTCGCGTAATATGTCATTGATCATGAGGAGCGCTCCTTTACTATCTCACCGTCCGATGAGCGTGCCCACCTGCTCGCCCAACACGGCACGCTGCAAGCCTTCCGTATCATCCAAGTTCAGCACGATGATGGGCAAATCGTTATCCATACAGAGAGTAATCGCAGTGGAATCCATGACGCCTACTTGCAGATTGAGGGCTTCCAGGTAGGTGAGCCGCTCAAACCGCTCCGCATCGGGATGCGTGATGGGATCATCAGCATAGACTCCGTCGACTTTGGTCGCCTTGATGAGCAATTCAGCGCCAATTTCGGCGCTGCGTAAGCTGGCAGCCGTATCGGTCGTGAAGTAGGGGTTGCCGGTACCGGCGCCAAAAATGACGACACGCCCCTTCTCCAGATGACGAATGGCGCGGAGGCGAATGTAAGGTTCCGCAATGGCCCGCATCTCAATAGCCGTCTGGACGCGCGTCGTGACACCCTGACGCTCCAGCGCATCGGCCAGCACCAGTGCGTTCATCACCGTAGCCAACATGCCCATGTGATCCGCCGTCGCACGCTCCATGCCATGCGCTAGACCATCGCGTCCACGCCAGAGATTGCCGGCCCCTACCACCACGCCAATTTCAGCGTCAAGACTGTGGAGGACAGCGATCTTACCAGCCATCAGGTCGGCGCGATGCGGGTCAATCCCAAATCCCTCGGCGCCAGCAAGCGCTTCTCCACTGAACTTCAAGATGATCCGCTTGTATTGAGGTAACACGCCCTCACTCCTTCCCAAAAAGGGAAAATCTGGAGGTTATGCCTCCAGATCCTCTCCCAATTGGTATCGAACAAATCGCCGAACGATGATATTCTCGCCCAACGTGGAAATGGCCTCTTTGACCAGCTCGCCAATGGTCCGCTCGTCGTCGCGGATGTATTCCTGTTCCCATAAACAGACGTCCGCAAAGAACTTCTCCAGACGTCCGTCCACAATCCGATCAATTATGTGTTCGGGCTTGCCTTCTTCCAAAGCCCAGTTTCGGTATATCTCACGCTCGCGCGCTACCACATCCTCAGGGACATCGTCGCGCAGCACATACTGCGGGGACATGGCCGCGATCTGCATGGCGATTTCGTCAACCAAAGCCTTGAACTCATCGGTGCGGGCCACGAAGTCCGTCTCACAGTTGACCTCAAGCAGCACACCAATGCGGCCATTGCCATGAATGTAAGAGGTGATCAAGCCATCGTTGGCTTCCCGTGACATGCGTTTGGCCGCTTGCGCGAGCCCTTTCTCCCGCAGGAGATCTACCGCTTTGTCAATATCACCGTCTGCTTTGTCTAGCGCTTTGCGGCAGTCCAGAATACCGGCTCCCGTCATATCGCGCAGCTCTTTGACCATCTGAGCTGTAATTTCCATGATCTATTCCATCTCCTCGTCTTCGTCATCTTCGATCTCCGCCACGTCCTGGATCCGTTCAGCGGCAGCCAAGACATCTTCCACAGACGTCTCACTCTCGCCTTCGCCCATCTGAATCTGGCGTAAGCGGGCCAGGGTCTCCGCACTCAGGTATTTCTCATCCTCGGCAGTGTAGATCTCTTCATCCTCTGGCACCATTTCCTTACGCAGCGCCTGACCTTCGAGCACAGCATCTGCCATCTTCCCTGTGATCAGACGAATGGCGCGGATGGCGTCATCGTTGCTGGGAATTACGTAATCGATCATATCGGGATCGCAGTTCGTATCCACCATCGCCACGACGGGAATGCCTAGCCGGTCGGCCTCGGCCACGGCCGTATCTTCCGCCCGGATATCGATGATGAAGACCACTCCGGGCAGGTCACGCATGTCTTTCAAGCCCCCAAGCCGCCGGTTGAGCTTGTCGATCTTGCGGCTGCGCATCAGCGCCTCTTTTTTCGTCAGCAGATCGAATTCACCCGCATCCCGACGCGCTTCCAGATCTTTGAGGTAATCGATCCGGGCGCTAATGGTCTGCCAGTTGGTCAACGTCCCGCCCAACCACCGTTGGCTGACGTAGGGCATTCCGCAGCGGGTTGCTTCCCGCCTCACGGTCTCCTGAGCCTGCCGCTTGGTGCCCACGAAGAGCACCTTTTCGCCCTGAGCCACCGTCTGCCGGATAAAGGCATAGGCCTGCTCCAGCGCTTTGACGGTCTGCTGCAGGTCGATAATGTGGACGTTGTTACGTTCGGTGAAAATATACGGCGCCATCTTAGGATGCCACCGCTGCGTGCGATGTCCAAAATGTACGCCCGTTTCCAGAAGTTGCTTCATCGTTACAATAGCCATAGCTTACACATCCTCCTAGTTTTGTTTTTATCCTCCGCGATTTTCACCCTGCACAGGAACCGACAGCTTATCGGCACACCCATCCAGTCCAATCGCGTGCGTTTTTATGAGCATAACCCACGTGTTTGTATGGGCATAACCCAAATGAGGATTCTACCATAAGATTTGCAGGAGACAACTATCCGACAGTTGGGGCAAACGAAGCAGTTCCAGGGTGGCTCAAACGCCATAGGCGGCTTCCCATCATCTTTCCCTCCCGCATCAACCCCAGCTTCGTTTACCTTGCTTTCGCCTACGCAGTTTCTACGGTACAGAGGGCATTTTCACCAGCGGACTTGCTTCGAAATCCCGTTGGGCAAACGAAGCGGTCGCGGGGTGACTCAGACGCAAGTAGGCGAAACCGCTCAGGAATCTGAGGGCGTTTCGTTCAAAATCAGTTTGTACCCTTTGCCGCGAATCGTCTGAATCCGAAAAGGACCGTTCAATTCCGCTAACGCCTTCCGCAACCAATGAATGTGAACATCCAATGTGCGGGTATCCCCGATGAAGTCTGTCCCCCAGACCTCTTCCATCAACCGCGCGCGGGAAAGCAACTCCTCCGGCGCCTCAAGGAACGACCGAGCCAGCGCCGACTGTTTGGGCGTGAGAAACGTCTCCTCCAAGCCAAAGGCGAGACAATGCGCCACGGGGTCCAATTGCAGACCCTGCCAGTCAATCACCTCTCCGACCTGCTCCGGCAAAAGACGGGCCAGCCGGTTGAGCAGTTGTCGCGTGGAAAAGGGATGGTGTAGGTGGTCATGGGCGCGGGGCAGATCGTCAGGTGAGACCTCGTCCCTGACAAGAAAGAACAGCACCAATCCGGGGAAACGGCCCTTGAGATCATCACAGAAACGATCCAGGCTGAAGCGAATGGAGGGCACATCGATCAACACCAGATCGTGCAATCGCGCTTCCAACTCCGCCATCGCGGCCCGTCGACCGCGCACCAGAGAGACGTCATACTGACGGTCCAGGGCAGGCATCACCTTATGCTGGACAGTTCGGTACCTTTCCACAAACAGGATCCTATAACGATCCAAGGAGGACTCCAAAGTTTGGGTAAGCACGGGCAACCGAAGCATCTCCGGGGTGGCGCAGACGCAATCAGTGGCTTCCAGTCATGTCTGCCATGCGCATCAACCTCAGCGCACATCAACCCCGGCTTCGTTTGCCTTGCTTACATCTTATGTAGATCCTACGGCGCAGAGGGTGTTTTCGCCATCTGACTCGCTTTGAAATCCCGCCGCACTTCAAACAGTCTTCGATATTATACCATATCCATTCTAAGAGCAACGCGTACTTTGGTATGAGGGCAAACGAAGCAGTTCCAGGGTCGCTCAAACGCCATAAGCGGCTTCCCATCATGTTTCCTTCCCGCATCAACCCCAGCTTCGTTTGCCTTGCTTTCGCCTACGCAGTTTCTACGGTACGGAGGGCATTTTCACCAGCAGACTCGCTTCGAAATCCGGGTCTCTGGGATTTCGCCGGGTGGCCCAAAAACGATCTCAAATTTTTACCCCAGATGGCACGGATTTTCACTGATTTTTCATTTTCTGTGTGAATCTGTGAAATCT
>CAYVKR010000053.1:0-15148 GCA_964452025.1 uncultured Anaerolineales bacterium | reverse complement strand
ATGGGAAGCCGCCTATGGCGTTTGAGCGACCCTGGAACTGCTTCGTTTGCCCCCCAACCGACCTGCATTTGCCAACCTACTCTTTCATGTTAGACTTACATGCTGGACATGCCTAATGAGGAGCGACTATGCGCCGAACCGTTGTCAGCGTCACATCAATGTTGATACTGCTTCTGAGCATCCTCTGGACGCAGCCTGCAAGTGCTGCGCCGTCGATGCAGGATACAACGTGGGAGATCACCGCTCCAACAGAAGGCGCGATCATCAGCGGTGAGGTGGAGATTCGAGGCACGGCATCGCATCCCAATTTCAGCTCTTACGGCGTGCTCTACGCGCCCGGCCCTCGCCCCACCGCCGACTCCCAGTGGGTGCCCGTCGCGTTCGGCGTGCAAACTATGGTGGTCAACGGTTCGCTGGCGACCTGGGACACAACCCAGGTGCCCAACGGACAGTACACACTGGCCCTCGCCGTCTACGAAGTAGACAACGAGACCCCGTATCTCCAATTCGTCAATAACCTGACGATACAGAACGAGGAAGCCACGCCAACGCCCAGCCCAACCCCATCGCCCACTGTCGATCCGAACGCCGCGCCAACGGCGACACCGGAGAGCGGCGGCGTGATCGCACCGACCATCGAGCAACCGCCCACCGCCACACCCCGCGCGACACCGACATTAGGCGCCGCCGGCTTGACCGACGACGAAGGCAACGGTGAAGCAGAAGAAGCGTCCGGCTTCGGCGCCAACCTCTTCTCCATTGAGGAGATCAAATCCGCTTTCTGGTCTGGCGTCTGGATCGCGGTGCTGCTCTACGTCTTCGGCGGCCTCTACGTCGCCGGACGCGCGGCCATTCGCTACTATCTGCGCCAGCAGAACAAAAAGCCCTCGAATCCGCCATCATGACCGACTTTCTTCTCATTGCGGGGCTGGGTAATCCCGGTCGCCGCTTCGAGGACAACCGGCACAACATCGGATACCAGGCCGTCGATGAGCTCGCGGATACCCACCGCCTGACGTTTTCCCGCACGGAGCACGAGGCGTTAACGGCCCACGGCGCCATCGCCGGTGAGCGCGTCATCGTTGCCAAACCGCAGACCTTTATGAACGAGAGCGGCAAAGCTGTTCAAGCGCTGACCAGCTACTACAAAATCCCGCCGGAACGGCTCCTGGTGATCTACGACGACCTGGATCTTCCGCTGGGCACGGTCCGCTTCCGCCAGGCCGGCAGCAGCGGCGGACATCGCGGCGTCCAGTCCATCATCAATCGCCTGAGTACGCGCCAGTTCCCGCGACTCCGGCTGGGCATCGGGCGACCGCCCGGTCGCATGGATCCGGCGGCCTACGTGCTGCAGGATTTCTCCGAGGAAGAGGAACCGGTGGTGTGGGACGTGCTTCGTATGGCAAAAGAGCTGGCAGAGAGATGGATCAAGGACGCGCCCATCACCCGGCGTCAGGGTATGACCTGGCGCGTCGACGACGAGGCCTGAACACAGAGTGCGCCCCCGGAACAGCGGGCGCAGGACGACCATGAACCTTCACGGTTTGCTCGCCTGGATTCGCGAGCATCCCCTGTATCAGCAGCTAGAGACGCAGGTCAGCGAGGGGGTCGAGTTGCCCACGCAGCGGGCGCTGGCCTCGGTCACCCCACCGCTGCTGGCGGCGCTCAGCGAGGATCTGGCCCAGCCGGTACTCATCGTCGCGCCGACGGACAAGAGCGCCCAGCAGCTGGAACAGGCGCTAGGTCTCTGGCTGGAGACGCCAAATCGCCTGCTAACCTTCCCCGCACCGCCGACGCTACCCTACGAGCGGACGCCCTGGCCGCCGGAGATCATCGCCGACCGCCTTAACGTGCTATCGACGCTCTTCTTGCGCCGCGTCGGGGCGCTGCCCGATGCGCCGCCGCCCGTCATCGTCGCCTCGATCCACGCGCTGATGCAGCGCACGCTGCCCTACCGGCAGTTCTACAAGGCCGCCCGCAGGATCGAGCGGGGCGCGCGGACGTCGCTCACCGGACTGGCGCGCCACTGCCAGCAGATCGGCTACGCGCCCGTCTCCGTCGTCCAGCGGCCCGGAGAGATCAGCCGGCGCGGCGGCATCCTGGACGTCTACCCTTCCCAGGCGCCCCACCCCTACCGGCTCGATTTCTTCGGCGACGAGATCGATTCCATCCGTGTCTTCGATCCCGCGACCCAGCGCTCGGAGAAGCGCATCAGCGAGTTCTGGCTGACGCCGGTGCGCGAGGCGCTGCCCAGGGACAGCGAGCGCGCCCTGGCGCGGCTGCAGCCACGGCTGGAGAGCAACGACCTGCCGCCGGAAGCGCGCCCGCTGCTGGAAGAAGACGCCGACGCCCTGGCGCACGGTGGCCCCTTCCCCACCCTGGAATTCTACCTGCCGGCGCTCTACCAGGAGATCGATACGTTAGTCAGCTATCTTCCATCCCCTGCCCACCTCTTTCTCCACCGCGCCGACGCCCTGCCGCACCGCTGGGCGGCGTTGGAGGCAAAAGTGGAGGAGCAGCGAGGGCTGACGCCCGCTGGGCAACACGCGCTGGCGGATGTGCCCGGCCCCTACGTGCCCTGGGCGCGCTGGGAGGCGGCGCTCCGGGGCAAGCGCGTCCTGGCCTTCGAGTACGGCGAAGAGGGCGCGCTGGCCGAGGCTTTCGCGGGAGAGCCGCACTTTGCCGGAAAACTGGGCGAGGCGCTGGGCCGGCTGCGGCAGTGGATCAACCTGGGCGATCAGGTTGTGGTGGTCAGCCGGCAAGCCGCCCGTCTCGCCGAGCTCTGGCAGCAGTTCAACCCGCCCGCCGTGCAAGAGGACGTTACTCAGCCGCCGGAGCGCCTGCTGACGCTGGTGCAGGGCGTCGCGCCGGCCGGCTGGCAGCTGACCAATCACCAGTGCACGCGCCACCTGCTCACCGACGAGGAGCTCTTCGGCTGGCGTCCGCCGGAGCCGCGCCGTCGTCCGCGCCGTCGCGTTACCACACCGGAGTTCGACTTCAGCGATCTGGAGCCGGGCAGCCTCGTCGTCCACGAGGACTACGGCGTGGGCATCTTCCAGGGCCTAGTGGAACGCAGCGTCGACGAGATCCAGCGCGAGTATCTGCTCATTGAGTACGCCGGGCGCGACCGCCTCTTCGTCCCCATCCACCAGGCGGACCGGCTGACGCGCTACGTGACGCGCGAGGGCTGGTCGCCGCGCCTCAGCCGCCTCGATAGCCGGCGGTGGCAGGCGACGAAGGCGCGCGTGCGAGAGGCCGCGTCGGAGCTGGCGGCGGATCTGCTGGATCTCTACGCCGAGCGTCAGACCGTCGAGGGACACGCTTTTGCGGAGGACAGCGCTTGGCAGGCCGATCTGGAAGCCTCGTTCCCCTACGAGGAGACTGAAGATCAACAGGACGCCATCGAGGCCGTCAAGGCGGACATGGAGGCGCGCCAGCCCATGGACCGGCTGATCTGCGGCGACTCCGGCTACGGCAAGACCGAGGTCGCGCTGCGCGCTGCCTTCAAGGCCGTGATGGACAACAAGCAAGTCGCCATGCTGGTGCCGACGACGGTGCTGGCCCAGCAGCACTTCCACACCTTCCGCGAGCGGCTGGGGCCCTTCCCAGTGACGCTGGAGTTGCTCTCGCGCTTCCGCACCGACAGCGAGCAGCGCGAGATTGTACAGGGGCTGGCCGAGGGCAACGTGGACGTCGTCATCGGCACGCACCGCCTGCTCCAGGCGGACGTGCGCTTCAAGGATCTGGGCCTGGTCATCATCGACGAGGAGCAGCGCTTCGGCGTAGCGCACAAGGAGCGACTCAAGCAGATGCGGACGCAGGTGGACGTGCTGACGCTGACGGCGACGCCCATCCCCCGCACGCTCTACATGGGCCTGACGGGCGTGCGCGACATCAGCCTCATCGAGACGCCGCCGCAGGAGCGACTGCCCATCTCCACCTACGTCGGCCCCTACGACCGCGACGTGACCCGGCGGGCCGTGCTCCGCGAGATGCAGCGCGGCGGGCAGACCTTCTACGTCCACAACCGGGTGCAGACCATCCGGGGCGCCAAGTCACGGCTGACGGACCTGGTGCCGGAGGCGCGCATCGGCATCGCCCACGGACAGATGCACGAGCAGAAGCTGGCCGACGTGATGGCAGCCTTCACCGCCGGAGAGCTCGACGTGCTGGTCGCCACGACCATCATTGAGAGCGGGCTGGACATCCCCAACGCGAACACGCTGATCGTCGAGCGCGCCGACAACTTCGGACTGGCGCAGCTCTACCAGCTGCGGGGGCGCGTGGGACGCGGCAATCAGCGCGGCTATGCCTACCTCTTCCACAACCGCCGCATCAAGGAAGAGGCCGAACAGCGGCTGGACGCGCTCCAGGGGAGTGCCGGTGGCGGCGGCTTCGCCATCGCCCTGCGCGATCTGGAGTTGCGCGGCGCGGGCGAGATCCTGGGCGCGAAACAGCACGGGCACATCGCCGCCGTCGGCTTCACACTCTACACGCAGATGCTGTCGCGGGCGGTCAAGACGTTGCAGGCGGAGCGCGCGGGCGAACCACCCCCGCCGGAACCAGCGGGAGCCATCACCATCGAACTGCCGCTGGACGTGGGCCTGCCGCCCGCCTACGTACCTGACGATCAACTGCGGCTCCAGCTCTACCGCCGGCTGGCCGATCTGACGGACGCGGCGGAGATTGACGCGCTGGAGCGCGAGTTCCGCGACCGCTTCGGTGAGCCGCCCGGTCCCACGGAGAACCTCTTCCGGCAGCTGCGGCTCAAGTTGCTGGCGCGGGACGCGCATATCCCCGCCATCACCGTGAGTAGCGGGCAGATCACCCTGCGCCCGCCGTGGCTGCGCCAGATGGATCACCACGCCGTCGGTCGGCTGCAGGCGTATCTGGGTCAGCGCGTGCGCGTCGGGCGGCGAGATATCTGGCTCCCCCTGACGGTCGACCCGAAAGATTGGCTCACGAATCTGGAACGCGTGCTGCAGCGCCTTATCAGCTGGTGGGAGACGCGGCATGAAGGGGCGTGAAGAATCGGGTAAGGGAGCGGACGCTCTAGTTCTTCCTGCCAATGCAACATCTCAGCATGGACTTTTCATCAAGCGCGCCTATAATGATGAAACATTGACTGGTTAACCTGTTGAGCCTGCGTACGTCTCATCCGTTCCTTCTGTTAGCTATCAGATCAGAGATCAGCGGGCTGTTCTCGGAGGAGTTGCTCATGGAGATTCTCGGCATTGACATCGGAGGGTCCGGCATCAAAGGTGCGCCGGTGGATACGGAGACCGGCGAGATGCTGGCGTCCCGGTATCGCATTCCCACCCCTGACCCCGCGAAACCCAAGAAGGTCGCCAAGGCCGTCAAGAAGGTGGTAAAGCACTTCGAGTGGGAAGGACCGGTGGGCTGCGGTTTCCCGGCGGCGCTGCGCGACGGCGTGGCGATGACGGCGGCCAACGTCCACGACAAGTGGATCGGCAAGAACGTGGCAAAACGGTTCACCAAGAAAACGGGCTGTCCCGTCTACGTGATCAACGACGCCGACGCCGCCGGGCTGGCGGAGATGCGCTTCGGGGCGGGCAAGGGGCAGGATGGCGTGGTCTTCCTCGTCACCATCGGCACGGGCCTGGGCACGGCGCTCTTCTCCGATGGCGTGCTGGTGCCCAACACCGAGCTGGGCCACATCGAGATTCGCGGCAAGGACGCCGAGAGACGCGCGTCCGACTCGGCCCGTAAGCGCAAGGATTGGTCGTGGAAGAAGTGGGCCAAGAAGTTAGATGAATACCTGCACACCATCGAGTATCTGCTCTGGCCCGATCTTATCATTCTGGGCGGCGGCGCCAGCAAGCCCAAGAAGCGCGAGAAGTTCATGCCCTATCTGACCGTCAAAGCGGACATCGTCCCCGCCGAGATGGGCAATGAAGCGGGTCTCACCGGCGCGGCCCTGGCGGCGGAACTGCTGATGAAGAAGCGATTCTAGCAGCGCATGGTCACAGTTGTCCTCGTTTCAGCGCGGACCGAATGGCGTGTGGTCCGCGAGCACTTCGCTGACGCGGTTCCCCGGCCCACGCCCTATGGCGCGTGGTTTGAACAGACGCTTCCCCATCAGGAGACGCCAGTCGTCTTCTTTCACGGCGGATGGGGCAAGGTGGCGGCGGCAGGGTCGACGCAGTACGCCATCGACCGCTGGTCCCCGGACTTGCTCGTCAACTTGGGTACCTGCGGGGGCATCAAAGGACAGATTGAACGTGGCACCATCGTAATGGCGGAGCGCACGCTGATCTACGACATCTTCGAGCAGATGGGTGATGCCGACGCGGCGCTGGATCATTACGCCACGGAGCTGGATCTCTCCTGGTTGGGAACCCCACTGCCTCAGCCCGTGGTGCGAGCGCGCCTGCTCTCCGCCGACCGGGACCTGGTGATAAATGACCTGCCGCGTCTTCAGGGACAGTTCGACGGTGCGGCGGTGGATTGGGAGTCGGGCGCCATCGCCTACGTAGCAGATCGCAACGACATCCGCTGTCTGATCCTGCGCGGCGTCACGGATTTGGTAGGCCCAGAGGGCGGAGAAGCGTACGACGGCACGCTGGCGCTGTTCACGGAACGCGCACGTGACGTCATGACCAGACTGTTGGACGCACTGCCCACGTGGTTGGATATAACGTTGTAAATTAGCAGAAAGGGCGGAATATGACCAAGAGAGAGTACACATTAGCATATCCTCGGAGACGGCTGCAGCGCGGCTTAATTCGGGCGTTTGGACGGCTGGTCATGCCGTTGCTCTATCGACTGGAGATCACGGGACAGGAGAACTTCCCGAAGCACGGCCCCCTTATCGTGGTTGGCAACCATACAGCCGCCATGGAAGCGGCGCTGTTGGCCGTATACACCCCCTGGCAAGTGGAGATGATGGGCGCAGCGGACATTCCGGCGGAGAAGATCAGCGAAGTCAGCATGGGGTTCTTTGGCATGATACCCGTGCATCGCGGTGATTTTGACCGTGCCGCGCTCCGGCAGGCGCTAGACGTGCTGGCACAGGGTGGCGTCATCGGGATCTTCCCCGAAGGCGGATTCTGGGACGTCGGCGGGATGCAGGCCCAGCCGGGCGTGGCCTGGCTGAGCTATCGTGGCAAGGCGCCGGTGCTGCCCATCGGCTACAACGACACGACGGGCCTGCTCAACGCCGGACTGCATCTAAAACGCCCTCGGCTGAAGATGAACATCGGGACGCCGTTGCCGTCCGCCCGGCTGCCCGAGGACATGCCACGCAAGGAATACTTCCGTCAGTACGCCACCCACGTGATGGATGCGGTGCGAGAACTGATCCCGCCTGAGGATCGCAGAGAGGGGCCACAAATCAAGGATGAGAGATTCGATCTGGACGTGGAGGTTCTCGATCCCCAGGGCAACCCGCAGCCCATCCCGGCCCACTTGACGATCAAACCCAAGGCCGCGCTCTCAAAGATCCTTCACCGGCCCATGATCTTGAAGATTTTCCGGCAAAACCTGGAGATGCCCGTCGAGGCGCTCCAGCGGCTGGTGGAACGGCCCGCCGTGGAGGAAATCATCGTCGGGTTGGAGCATATCCTGGACTACCTAGAAAACGAGAACCCCTACCTGTTGACCTACCGCTTTGGCAACAAGGGCGGGCTGGCCATGCAAGCGGGATTGGAACAGCTGCTCGCACTTGCGCAGTGGGCGGCGGCCTCCGGCTACACCTTGGCCGTCAAACCGATATGGCGATATTATTCCATTGAGGAAGAACGCGAAGTCGTCAGACTGGAGCAGGAGCTTTGCAAGCAGTGGATGTGAGGCACGACCGGCTAGCAGACCTCGCCCCGCAGATGCCGCCCCTCAACGGCGACCAGGCGCACGGGTGTGATCCGGTTGTAGAGATCGTCCGCGTTCGTTGTGGTCACCGCAAGATAGTTGTCGGTCAGTCCATGCCAGCGGCCCTCCGCGTCGCGCTGCTCCCAGAGGACGGGCAGCACCTCACCCACGAATCGCTCACGGTAAGCCACAGCAAGACGCTTCCCCAGTGCCCGCATGCGCTTTGACCGTGCGGTGCGGACGCGATGCGGCACCCGGTCCGGCAGACGGACGGCGGGCGTCCCTTCCCGCTCCGAATAGCGGAAGACGTGCAGGCGCGCAAAGGCCATCTCTTCGACAAAGGCCAGGCTCTCCTCGAAGTCAGCCTGGGTCTCGCCGGGAAAGCCAACGAGCACGTCGGTGGTCACCGCCATGGCAGGTGCGATCTCGCGGGCACGCGCGACCATGGCAGCAAAAGCCTCCGTCGTGATGCGGCGACCCATCTTCTTCAAAACGTGGTCGCTGCCGGATTGGAGCGGGACGTGCAGCTGGCGGCAGAGGCGAGGGGCTTCCCATTGACGCAGCAGCGCCTCGTCGACGTCCCACGGCTCGATGGAGGAAAGGCGCAGACGCGGTACGTCGGTCTCTTCCAGCAGCGCTTCAACCAGCGACGCCAGGCTCTCATCGGCCTCTAGATCCTGCCCGTAGGCCCCCAGGCTGACGCCTGTGAGCACGACCTCCTGGGCGCCCTCCGCCACCAGAGCCTGGACCGTGCGCACGACGTCACCTGCCGGTCGACTGCGGGCCGGGCCGCGCAGGACGCGCGTGATGCAGTAGGTACAGGTGTGGTCGCAGCCATCCTGCACGCCGAGGAACGCGCGCGTATGGCGCCAGATCCCCGGTTGCCAGGGTGCCGGGTCCGCCGTCGTGCCCAGGATGCGCCGGACGGCCTGGGGCTTCTCTTCGTTAGGAATGACCCACGCGACGCCGGGATAATGGGCTACATCCGCCGGGTGCGCCGTCGTCCAACAGCCCACGGCGGCGATGCGGGCTACCGGATTCGCACGGTGCAGCGCCCGCAAGCGATGCCGGCTGCGCTTGGCGGCCTGTGAGGTGACGGCGCAGGTGTTGAGCACCATCACGTCGGCCTCTTCAGGCGCGTGCACCAGCACACAGCCCGCCCCTAAAAAGCGGCGGGCCATCTCTTCGCTCTCGGCCGCGTTCAAACGGCAGCCCAGGGTATCCAGATAGACGCGCATTAAACCGTCACACGCTTCACTTTGAAGCCTTCATCCACGAGATGCCGGGAGAGATCATGCACAAGTTGAGGATCGCCCCACCCCTCGGCGGAAAAGATCATAATCACCCCGGCGCGTTCATCAACGACCAGTGCCGTGGGAACGTCGGTATTCTCCTGAAATGCTCGAAGCGAATCCCACGCTTCGCCCACTTTGAGGGGGTCGCGCAGCGCCGGTACACCCAAGACGCGCCCCTCCACGGTCAAAATATCTTCATCCTCGAATTCGTCAAACCCTATGCCGACCTCTGAATCATCAAAAACGGGAGGCATCAGGGTTATAACCAACAACACCGTCACGCCAAGGAGGATCAACCCGGCGACAAGATACAGGAAGCCGCCCATGAGATCACGGAAGAACACCCGCATGCTCTCTACTGGAAAGCGCCAGAGGAAAATAAGTAAACCAACGTAGAGCACCACAAAGAAGAGGTTGCGTGCCCAGGGATAACGATAGGTCTCGTTTTCTTGCTCCATGAAGTCACCTTTCACTGTTGCGACAGAGTTTCAACCGTCAGCGTATCAAACGCGATGTGCACGCCTGCCTCGTCGAAAGCGCCGGCATAGAGGCCAATCTCGCCGCTCGAAAGCGTTTCGTCGTCTACCTGCAACACCTGCTCACCGTTGACACGAAAGGTGAACTGCGACTCGCGCGCCTCGATAGCCAGCGTATTGGTCGCCGCGCCCTGGTTTACAGCGTCATGGGGCATCCAGTCTGATCCCAGGATCTCCCAACGTCCGTCATCATAGCGAGAAGCGCGCACGTAGCCGTCACCGCTGATAGAAAAGGCGTAGAAGCGCTTGTCGCCGTCCATGCGCACCAGCACGCCGTATTCGTTGTCCACCGGTCCGGCGAGCTGGGTCGCGTCGACGCGCAGATCAAAGTCCGCAAAGCTGCGTTCCGCTACCGCCCAGGCCATCTGGCCCGGCTGGAGGATGTGGATGTGCAGCTGACCCTCGCGGACCTCCAGTTCAGCGGTCGCATCGGAACGCAGCCGCCAGTCTTCGGCATCGGTAAAAGATTCCTGCCAGACGCCCGGCGTCGCCCCACGTCCGCAAGCGATCAACACCGTGACCAACAACAGAAGAGGTAGATACCCTGATTTCAAATGCATGATTCACACCTCACCTCACGGCTTGGTTACCGTGAGATCGTCAAACCAGATCAGCGACGTGTTGGCTTTCCGCCCGGTGCCGGCTGCCATGCCGATATCACCCTCTTCCAAGGTGCCATCTTCAACCTGGGCGATTTGCTCGCCGTTGACGTAGAAGGTCAACGTCGATCCCTCGCAGATAGCCAACAGCCGGTTGGTCGTGCTGCCGGTATGCACAGCCGGCGAGCGCAGCATGGCCTGCCCGGTCAGCGGGATCAGTCCCGCCTCTGCGGTGCGACGAAAGATGGCGTAGTAGCCATCGGCGCTGATAGCAAAGTAGTAGAAGCCCTGATCGCTGGCCCGGCAGATCAGGCCGTAGTGATCGTCAACGTCGCCTTCGGAGCGAACGGTGGCTTCCAGTGAGACGCCCTCGTAGGCATAGCCCCCCACCGTCCAGGCGAACCAATCCGGGACGTCCAGGCGGATCAGATATTTGCCGCTATCGTAGCCACGCACGTACGTCTCTGTGGAAGCAGCGCCCCACCCGCTGGCGGGGTCAGAGAAGTCGTCGGTGAAGGATGCAGGACTACTGGCGCAACCTGTCAACATCACAAGACCCAAAAGAAGACCAAGATACCGCACGTGCATCGCTGCCTCCCCATTTTGCCTGACTATGATTATACCCCATGGACTATATCACGCCAAACCGAACATAGCGCGCAAACGAAGCATGGCTTAAGCGCCCTAGGCGGCTTCCCATCATGTTTCCCTCCCGCATCAACCCCAGCTTCGTTTGCCTTGCTTTCGTCTAGGCAGTTTCTACGGTACGGAGGGCGTTTTCACCAGCGGACTCACTTCGGAATCCCGCTTGCCAACGTCAAAAGATATGATAAGATGGTGAGTGTTGTGCCCCTGTAGCTCAATTGGATAGAGCACCGGCCTCCGGAGCCGGGGATTCGTGTTCAAGTCACGACAGGGGTACCTGGCCCGGCCTTTGCGCCGGGCGCTTTGTTTTACCACCGCGCTAAGGATACGATTATGGATAAAACACACCTCACGTTGTTTCTGACCCATCGCAGCAAGTTCCACCAGGAAGCTGCGCTAGCCGCCGCCCCAGACACGTTGGAGATCATTATGCGCCGCGACCCAACCTGCGCAGAGGTGCTGGCGCTCTTGCCAGACGTGGAATTCCTCATCACGGAGCGCTCCGGCACCATCGACGCAGAGATGATCGCTGCAGCGCCCAAACTTCGCCTCATCCAGCGGCTGGGCTCGCTCACCTACGACATTGACCTGGACGCAACGCAAGCCGCCGGCATTGCCGTCTGTGCCGTGCCAGTTCACGGCGTCATCATGGTCGCGGAACACCTGATGCTGCAGACGCTGGCGCTGCTCAAGCGTCTGCGCCGCGCCGAACAGATCGCGCTCGAGGCGGACGATTGGGGCGTCAGTAAGCGCACCGACGAGAACACCTTTGCCTACAACTGGTCAGACCTGCGCGGCGTCGAAGGATTGCGGGACAAGACGGTGGGCATCATCGGATTCGGCGAGATCGGCGCGGAGATGGCGCAGCGACTCCATCCCTTCCGTCCGGCGCGCATTCTCTACTACAAGCGGCACCGGCTGCCGCCCCACGCCGAGGCCGACCTGGCGCTCACCTACGTCGAGTCTGCAGCGCTCTACGCCGAGAGCGACGTGCTCGTTATGCTGCTGCCCTACGCCTCCGCCACCGACCACATGATCGACGCCGCCGTCTTCGAGCAGATGAAGCCCTCGGCTTGCGTGATCTCCTGCGGCAGCGGCAGTGTCATCGACGAAGTGGCGCTGGCGGACGCCCTCCGCCAGGGCAAGGTCGCCGGCGCGGCCCTCGACACCTTCGAGTGGGAGCCGCTGCGCCCGGAGAATCCGTTGCTGGCGCTGGCGCGGGATCGGAGCACCAACGTGCTGCTGACGCCACACGTCGCCGCCGGCACGCCTCCCGAGGAACATGCGGCGCCGCCGGATCGAGCCGACGATTACGCCAATCTGCTCCACGTACTGCGCGGAGAGCCGCTGGAATACCGAGTAGCGTAGCACCCGTCAACCCCAACAGATAGAAGCCAATACAAGGAACGTCTCATGAGAATTGATATCGCGGCCATCATCGAAGAGCAACACGATCCACGCCCGTTTTCCGGCGTCGTCATGGTCCGCGAAGGCGGGAAGATCGTCTTCGCGCGGGGGTACGGCTACGCTAATCGCGCCGATAAACTCGCCAATCGCATCGACACCCGCTTTTGCATCGCATCCGGCAGCAAGGTCTTCACAGCGGTCGCCATCCTGCAGCTGATCGAGGCCAGCAAACTCGACTTCGACACACGCCTGCGGGACTGCCTCGACATCGACTTTCCCAACGCCGATCCTGACGTGACGGTCCACCAGCTGCTCACTCACACCTCGGGCATGCCCGATTACTTCGATGAGGCGGTGATGGACGACTTCGCCGCGCTCTGGCGCGAGTATCCGCCCCAGACCATCGAAGGACCCAGCGACCTGCTACCGCTGATGCAAGATGGCGAGATGCAGTTCGCGCCCGGTGAGCACTTCCACTACAACAACGGCGGCTACGTCGTGCTGGGTCTTATCCTCGAACAGCAGACGGGCATGCGCTTCACCGATCTGATCGAGGAGCGGGTTTTCTCGGCGTGCGGCATGACGGACTCCGGCTACTTCCGGCTGGACGCGCTGCCGCCGCGCACGGCTTACGCTTACGTCGACGAGGACGATGGCGGCTGGCACACGAACATCTACAAGATCCCCGTCATCGGTCAGCCCGACGGCGGTGCCTTCGTCACCGCGCTCGATATGAGCAAGTTCTGGGATGCGCTGCACGAGCATCGCCTGCTCCGCGCCGAGACCGTCGAGCGCATGTTAACGTCGCACACTGCGACCAACGACGAGGAGACGTGGTTCTACGGCTACGGCGTCTGGATGATCAAGCGCGACGACGGGCGCCTGGGCTATCACGTCGAGGGCTGCGATCCAGGCGTGGTCTTTATGTCGCAAGTGAACCTGGAGCGAGAGCTCGAGATCACAGTGCTGGGCAACAGCGACCACGTGACCTGGGACGTGCACTGGGCGCTGCAAGAAGCGCTGGTGATCTGAGCGGCTGCGAATCTCAACTCTCGTTGGTAAGGAAGAAAGCCAGCCAGCGCGGATAGCTGGCGGAAGCAGTCGCGGGGAGCGCCAGCGTGCCTTCTGCCGCAAGCACGTGCTCAACCGTGCGCTGCAGCGCCGTAGACTGGGCCTCCTCCTCGCCAAAGGCCTCGAAGGCGACCGTCCACCAGGTCTGTCCGGCGGCCTGTACCGTGCCCAATTCCAGCTCGCAACCTGACCAGGGCGTGATCCCCGGCGGCACGTTGCGGACGCCGCGCTCGGCGTCAACGGCGTAAGCGTGCAAGCGCCGATCTTTAGCGACGGCGATCCAATCATCCGCAGCACGAAGGCGCGTCAGCACGTCGGTCTCGGCTAAGCCAAAGCTCCACTTGCGCCAGCGCGCGACGGCGCCCGTGCACTCGGATGTAAAGGCGACCGCCTCTCCAGCCGTTACCCGGCGCTTGACCTCCAGGCGCTCCTCGCGCCACTTGACGCCCACCCCATCGACGCCGGGCAGCCGGAGATAATGGTCGATGCGAGAGTCGTGGGCCGGATCGCGCCCCACACGCCGGAACCAGGCGTCAACGTGGGCGGGGCTGGTTCCCGCGAGGAACCAGCGGACTTCGGTGGTTGGATACATCGGGAGATTATGCGTGGAGCTCTACGACGTCCTCGTCGTGGAGCACGTGCTCACGGCCTACCATCTGCCCGTCGTAGACGCCGTGCCCCCAGATCCGCGCGTACTGGAAGCTCTCCAGAAAGTCGCGGTGGACCTTACCGGCGAACTCCTCGACGGTGCCGCCCCTGCGCATCACAAAGGGCGCGCTATGATCGACCTCTTGTCCGGCAGGTTTGGCGTAGACGCGGATGACGTCCAGCGCCTCAAAGACAGCCTGTTTCATCTCATCAATGTATCGCGCTTCCGTCATGGAGAGGGGCAACAGCATCCAGCCCTCGTCCACCAGCTCGCAGAGCACCTGAAAATCCTCATCCAGCGTCTCATCGTCGGTCTTGTTGACGAGAATCAGGAACGGAAGATAGGCGACGTAGCCCTCCACCTCAACGTGCTCCCGAAGGTGGCGCGGCACGATGTGATGCTCCTGCAGCAGCGCGACGCTCTCCTCCAGCTGCTCAATGGGGAAGGCCTGCAGGTCCAGCATCAGCAGGGCAAGGTCAGCGCGGCGGATCATGGCCATCATCTCCGGCTCGATATGATCGCCGTTGATCGGCGGCGTGTCAATGAGCTGCACCTGGATGTTATCGATGGGCATCATGCCCGGCGTCGGCGTCCACGTCGTGAAGGGATAGGGCGCCACATCGGGCGTGGCGTTGGTCAGGCTCTTGACCAGGGTCGATTTACCGGTGTTCGCCGGTCCGATAACAGCGACCTGTCCGGCGCCTTCCCGATCGATATGATAGACCGACTCCTGGCGGCTGGGGCCTTTCTGGGCGCGCTTTGGCGAGCGCAGCTCCGAAAGCCGGCGGCGCAGGTCGGCACGCAGATGGTCCGTCCCCTTGTGTTTGGGGACGACGCTCATCATCTTCTCAAGATAAGCGATCTTCTCCTCAGGCGAACTGGCCTGCCGGTATTCCTCTTCAAGATGATAATAGTCTGGCGGTAGATTCGTTGGCATAGCTGTCTACTTGACCTTTGGTTCACAATACGGAATGACTGAGACCGTAAATGGGCATCTTTCAACCGGGATCATACGCTGCACCCATTATAACATGAAGCGTCAATCTCCCCACCATGCGGAGTCCGGGGGCAAACGAAGCAGTTCCAGGGTCGCTCAAACGCCATAGGCGGCTTCCCATC
>CAYVKR010000052.1:0-15217 GCA_964452025.1 uncultured Anaerolineales bacterium | reverse complement strand
GCAGGTTCTACGGTACGGAGGGCGTTTTCACCAGCAGACTCGCTTCGAAATCCCTGAAGAGCAAACGCGTTTAGTTGACAACACCTCTTTCTCTGGTAAGCTTCCCAACGTCATTATAGAAACATGACTCTACTGAAAAAAGGTTTTCAGTAGAGAAAGGGATACTATATGTTGTGGTGGGGCCGTGACCCACCACAACATATACCCATATTTTCTTTGGCTGACCCTTTTTTCAGGGCAGTCAAGCATGCGCAGGGAAAGTTTGAGGAGTTGTGGATGAAATTCGCCCGGTTGCTTTTTATTGTCATCATGGGTAGCACCGTGATCTGGCTGGTAGGATGCCAGGAGACACCGCTGCTTGAGGACGTCACGGTTGCGCCGGAGAGTATCACACCCAACGCTGATGGGCGCGATGACCTCGCCAGCATCTCGTTCACGCTAAATCGCAATGCCAACGTTTCTATCCACCTCTACGACGAAGCCGGCGAGCGCTACGTATTCCGCGCCCCCACCCCCTTGAGCCTTAACGAGGAGCCGTACACCGTGCTCTTTCCCGGTGTAGTACAAGGCTTCACGTTGCCCGGCGAGACGATGCCCTATGCTGTAGAGCGCCGCGTGTTGCCGGACGGAACGTACACCTGGGAAATTGTGGCTGAGAACGCGACTGACGGACAAGTCAAAGCGACCGGCACGCTGAAGATTGAAGATGCAGATACCCAATTGCCGGGCATCACCGGCTTCTCCGTCTATCCCAAGGAGTTCTCGCCCAATCAGGATGGTCTTAACGATCGGGTACGCATCAACGCCTTCCTGCAGAAAGACGTGGCCGCGCTTCAGGTCTACATGCTGGACGAAGACGGCATCCGGCATCACATCCCAGAGGATCAACAGAGCGAGACACCGCTCAACGAAGCCGGCCTGCATACCTTCGACTATGATGGTGGCATCGATGCGGGCGCCCAGCCCCCCCCCGATGGCACGTACACAGTCTACGCTGAGGCGCGGGATCTGGTAGGACAGCGCACCAAGGTCAGCGATACTCTAACGCTGGTCAACGCGGGCCGCCCCTTGGCCTACATCCTCAACGCGGAGGTTAAGTGGTCCACAGAGAGCACCCTGTTGCTCAACGAGACCCTCTACTTCACACTGACGGTGGAGAACGACGGAAATACGCCTTTGCGCACCAGCGGGCCACCGGTGGGCACCGTTTATGATTCGGATCAGAATTATGCAACGCTCGGCGAAACGATTCAGGCGGGCGTTTTCCGCGTAGGTATCCACTGCGAAAACGCCACAATCAACTATCCCTGGCGCTGGGCCATTGGCAGCGCGGCCGAGCTGGTTAAGGATGACAACGGCCGGCTTTACCTACCGCCTGACGAACGCGCTGTGGTAACCGGCGGCATTCGCTTCGTCAACGTGCTCGACGCGCGGAATCCGCAGTACTGCTGGGCCGGTCTGATTCACGAGGACGTGGAAATCGCAGCGGTCAATAACAACGTCGATCCCCTCTTTCTGAGAATCGTGGAGCCGTAACCGCGGATGCAGACGCTGGCGGTCATCATCGTCTCCTGGAACGTCCGGCCTCTACTCGATGAATGCCTCACGTCTCTGCGAATTGCGCTGGAACAAACCAACGTTCAGGTCAACGTCTGGGTGATTGATAACGCCTCATCTGATGGATCGGCTCACCTCGTCCGCGAGAAACACGCCTGGGTGCACCTGGAAACGCCGGAGGAGAACCTTGGCTTTGTCCGTGCCAATAACCTTATCCTAAAGCGGTTACTGCAGAATGAGACCCTGCCGGACTACGTCTGGCTCCTCAATCCTGATACCGAGGTCAAACCGACAGCGTTGACCTATTTGCTGGAGGCGTTTGCTGACCATCCCCAGGCGGGCTTGGTTGGCCCCAAGCTGCTCAACGCCGATGGCTCGCTGCAACAAAGCGCCTTTCGCTTCCCCGCCCTACTCCAACCGCTCTTTGACCTGGGGCTGTTCCCGTCGCGTTTTTACAACACAAGGTGGAATGGTCGGTACAGCCTTAATGACTACGCGAAATCAGAGCCGTTTCCGGTAGATCATCCGCTGGGCGCCGCCATGCTGGCGCGAGGTGCCGCCGTTCACAATGTCGGCCCGCTGGACGAGCATTTCGCCATGTATTGCGAAGAGATCGACTGGGCGTGGCGTATGCACAAAGCCGGATGGACCGCCTGGCTGGCGCCGAGGGCCCAAGTGATCCATCACGGCGGGGCCAGCACGCGCCAGGCGCGACCTACCACAACAGCCTATCTCTGGGAAAGCCGCGCCCGTCTCTATCGCAAATACCACGGGGCGCTGGTACGGCGTATCGTCGGCGCGCTGGTCCGACGGCACTTCTCGCGCCAGAGACCCACATCCGACGCGTGGGCGGCTGCCTACCAACGCATCGTGGACGCCTGGAGCGCGCCATGAGTAGGACTGAGCCGCCACAAATCACTGGCGTGATTCTGACACTCAACGAGGCCGAGCACATCACCGCCTGCGTTGAGAGCCTGCGCTGGGCCGACGCTGTGATGGTACTGGACAGTTACAGCGAGGACGCGACGATCGAACTGGCGCGACAGGCCGGCGCCACGGTACATCAGCACGCCTTCGAGAACTACTCGAAGCAGCGCAACGTGGCGCTGGAACTCGTCGGGGCAACGTCCTGGGTCTTCTTCCTAGACGCGGACGAACGCGCGACGCCGGAACTGGCGTCGGAAATCCGCCGCGTCACCGCCCAGAAACCTGAGGTCGTCGGCTGGTGGGTGCCCCGGCACAATTACATCCTCGGTCACCGGATGCGGGGCACCGGTTGGTGGCCCGACTACCAGCTGCGCCTGCTGCGCCCCGAGTGCGCCCGCTACGATCCCCACCGCGCCGTCCACGAGGAAGCGCAGCTTACAGGAGAGAGCGGTCGGCTGACCACGCCACTGATCCACTACAACTACACGACGCTGGATGAGTTCCACGCGCGGCAGCGCGCCTACACCGACTACGATGCCCAGGTTCTGCTGACGAGAGGGGTACGTCCTCACATCTACACGCCCTACACACAGATACCCCGGCATTTCTGGTGGCGCTTTGTCACGCTGGGGGGCTGGCGCGACGGTTTCTACGGGCTGCTACTCTCGGCGCTGATGGCCTATTACGAGATGGTCAAGTACCGTAAGGTGCGCCGTCTGCTAGATAATCGCGGCTATGAACGATAACCGCTGTTTTTGGCTTGCCGTCGTGGTGACCCTCGGCCTGCTAAGCCCGCTTGTCACCGGCTGTGGTACAGCGACCACAGCAACGCCGACGCCGTTATGGTCGCCGCTGCCCACACGCGCCCCAACGGCGACGCCGGTGCCGGTGAGCGTGATTCTGGCGGGGATGCGTCCCGCACTGCTGCGCGACCAACCCGAAGTCGCGGCGCCCATCTGGGAAGAAGCACAGGCCCGCGCCCCAGAGGCGCCCATCGTGCTGCGCGAGGGCGCACGTCTGGCCCTGGCGCTGGATGATCTGGAGACCGCCGAACAGCGGGCGTGGGATGCCGTCATCGCCGATCCCTGGGACGCCTTGGCCTGGGCGCTCCTCGGCGCGATCCAGCAGCAGCAAGGCGAGCACACGTTAGCGCAACAGTCGTTCGCTCAGGCTGAGGCCATCTCCCCCACCCTCTCGACGGAGGTCTTCCCCGCACAGTGGCTGGCGGCGTTGGAAGCGGAGGATGCAGATCGACTGACACAACTGGCGCAGACGCATATCATCCGGCATCCTGATGACCCACTGACGACGTACTACCGCGCGGAGTCGCTGCTGGCCTCGGGTCACCACCACGCGGCGCTCGACTTGTTGTTGCTCAGTGTGCGCGAGGGCGCGCCAGCCGTGCTCTGGTACACGCTGGGACGCGCTTATCTGATCGTAGGCGCCGAGGCGGAAGCGGCAATTGCACTAGAAACAGCGCTGCGCGCCCACCACCGGGGTGATCCAACTTTATCACTGATCGCACGAGATCCGGCGCACGCGCTCTATTATGCACTGGGCAGCGCCTATGTGGGCAGTGGGCAGTGCGAGAAGGCGACACAGCATCTCACCCTGCCCGCCACGCCCTATCCCGACCTGCAACCGCTCTTGGACGAAGCCCGGGACTGTCCGGCGCCAACGCCGACGGTCACCCCCTGGCTGCCCGAGGATTGGACAGAGTCCCCCTGAGAAAGAGGTTGGCTCTCCGAGCTCAGTCCCGACGCCGACCGCCGAGCAGGAAAACGTAGTAGAGCAGGTTTGAGATAGCCTGCGCCAGGGCAGCCACATAGGTCAACGCGGCGGCGGTCAGGACGCGACGCACTCCCCACTTCTCCTGCCCATCGACCATCAAGCCACTCTCTTCCAGAAGCCGCATCCCCCGGCGGCTGGCGTTGATCTCCACAGGCAGCGTCACCAGCGCGAAAACGGCGGCAGCAGCAAACGCCATAACGCCCAACCAGGCCAGCGCCTCGGCGTTGAGCATCAGGCCCACGAAGAAGAGGATGGGGCCCAGCCACGAGGTGAAGTTGACCAGCGGGACGAGGCCAGAGCGCAATTTCATGGGTAGATAGTCCTGGACATCCTGCACGGCATGGCCCAGCTCGTGGGCAACGATGGCCAACGACGCCACCGACGCACGTCGCGCTACACCAGGAGAAAGCCGCAAAACGCGCTGACGAGGATCGTAGTGATCCGAGAGCTCGCCCTGAGCGCGCTCGATATTCAGTTGTACGCCGGCTGTGCGCATCAAGCGTTGGGCCGCTTGCAAGCCGGTGACACCGGCGCCGTTGGACATCTGCAGGAACTTGCGATAGGAACTACGTACCCAGGCTTGCGCCACCAGCGCCAGGATCAGCGCCGGCAGTGCAAAAATCCAGTACGTAGGATCTAGCATCCGAAACCACATAACATCTCCTCCTCCAATGACTAGCGGTTAACTATGGATATAGTAGCAGACGGACATTAGAAAACCATAAGCAAGTTACGCCCTACTCGTCAAAAAAGCCCTCCGTAAGTGCCAGAGGGCTTAGGGCTTGTCTCCACGGGGATCAGATCACGCATCCAGAAGCGCGACAACCTCCTGCAACACGGCATGTACACTTGACGTATCGCGCGCCATACAGGGAACCACGGGGACACGCTCCGACAGGGACAGGGACCCGGCAATCTCCGCAGGTGAGAACGCCCGCCGTCCGTCCTGCTTATTTGCCGCAACCAGGAACGGCACCCGATGCTGCTTGCGTAAGGCACGGAGTATGCGGATGGCTTCCATCCAGCTGGAGCGATCCTCGCTGTCTAATACCAGGACAAACGCATCCACGTCCTGGGATACAATCGACCACATGAAATCAAAGTGATCCTGGCCTGGCGTGCCGTAAAGGTGCAGTAAGGTACCGTCGACGAGAGCCTGTCCGTAATCCAGCGCCACCGTCGTCTCGTCTTTGACGTGGGCAGCCTGCGCGTCAGTGATACGTCGTTCCGTCGTTACAATGTCAATATCACTACCGGAGGCCACAAAGGTCGTTTTCCCGGAGTTGAAGGCCCCCACCACCACGATTTTACAAATCCTCATCCCCAGAAAACCTCCGCTTCAGTCCTCATCCTTCTCAAAATCGATAAACTTGTAGCCCAATCCCCGTTCCGTGAGGATATAGTGTGGATTTGAGGTATCTTCCTCTATTTTCTTGCGCAAATAGTTGATGTAAAGCCGGAGATAAGAGAGCTCGTCCTTGTACTCGTAGCCCCAAACCTTGGAGAGTAACGTACCGTAGGGCACGATCCAACCGGCATTTTCTATAAGATGACGCAGCAGGCGGAGCTCCGTGGGACGCAGTTTGATGCGCTCCCCCTCGACGATCACTTCACCGGAGTTAAGATCGACGCTCAAGCGCTCGTCAATCTCGAGCACGGAAGAATCAGGTGGAATCAGCGGCTCCACCCGGCGCAGAATCGCCCGCACACGACTGACCAGTTCGCGGGGGCTGAAGGGCTTGGTAAGGTAGTCGTCTGCGCCAAGATCCAGACCTCGCACGCGATCTTCCTCGGCGTTCCGCACGGTGAGCATCAAGACGGGCACCTTGGAAATCTCGCGGATCATGCGCAGCGTCTCAAACCCATCGATTTCCGGCATCTTCACATCCAAGATGACGATGTCGGGCATCTGGGTGCGCACCTGATCCAGCGCCGCCAACCCGGTGGTCGCCTCGATGACCCGGAATCCCTCCATCTCCAGGTTGATACGGACCAGACGTCGGATGCGCTTTTCGTCGTCTACAATCAAGACCAGAGGATGCTCTGGCACATTATTCTCTAATGAAGGTAACAATTTTCTCCTCCCCTTCTTGCGGCAGAATCTCCACGCTGTGGACGCGATGCCACGGATAGATGGCCCGGTTGGTTTCCGGCAAGAAGTAAGGCACTTCACGCCCATCCCGGAGACGAGGTGCCTTTAGAATGATAAACTGATCATCAGGTTCAGGAAGCTCTTCCATCTCTCCGATAACCGCGTCTTCATTCATGACGTGAATCAGCACTGTATATGCCATGCCCATGACCTCCTTCGCTGGCGCGCTATCAAACGTCTCTATGAATATGGGTCTTGATCTCGAGTAGTCCCAACCGTAACGTATCGCCGTCATGAATAGGACGGGAGACATACGGTTCCAGGCGTTTGTCGTTGATAAACGTACCATTGGTACTGTCAAGGTCCTCGACGACCAGCTGCGTATCCTCCAGAAAGATCCGCGCGTGACGCCGTGAGACTCCATCTTCCAAACTGCCTTCTGGCGTCAAATCGATCTCAGGAAAGATGCCATGGGCAGCGTCGAGGCGCCCCAGGAGGACGTCGGTATCAGCCGTGAGCATGACGCGACGCTCAGATTTGGAAATCTCCAGTTCGATTTTCAGCGCTGCGTCCGAGGAGACCTCAGCCGGACGGGTGCCTCGCCCTTTTTCTGAATTCTCCCGCTCCTCAGGTAGCGGCTCGGTGCGCAGAGGTCCGCCAGACGGTAGATACGTGCCGCACTCCACGCAGAAGAGGGTGCCCAGCAAGTTTTCGGTACTGCAGGATGGACAGATTATCTTGTCTTTGGTGTCTTTGGTGTCTTTGGATTGCATACCTTCCTCCAAGCAATCAGATAGAAGCCTGTTGCATACGCAAGCACTACCTATTTCACAAATCCTGATCCTCTTGACCCTCGTGTCAGACTTCGCGTGCCGTAACGCACATCCTTGCGCCCCTGCGAAGAAGGGTCCCCACCCTCGGAGACCCGGCGCGCTTCCAACATAGCCGCCCGCGCCAGCTCACGATGCCCCATATCGAACAATCGAGTCGCCGCAGACTCCAACAAATGCGTCGCCCGATCAGGGCTTCCTCGCTCAAAGGCCATCCAGGCCCGCTCCTGCAGACGAAACACGGCGAGCCGGGAAAGCGCACTAAGCAGGCGCATAGGCACGTCTTCGCCGGCAGGTGCGGCTCTCTCCGCGACAAAGTTTACCACAAGATCCTGGCGCACCCGAACCGTCTCGCCTTTGGGAACAGGTTGCGCTTCCAGCGTCAAGCGCGCCAGCCGATACTCTCCAATACTAGGTTGATGAACGAGCAACTCCAGCAAGAGCGTGCTGGTTTCATCCCCTACGTTGGGCAAGGAAACCAGCCCGCCACTTCCGACATCCAGCTCTTCCAGGTAGGGATGGACGCGCGCCGAAGATTCGACTTTCACATAAGGTGCATGATTAACATGAAGCCGAACGTCCCGTAAGCTGACCGTGCTCAACCCCTTGACCTGCTTATGCAAAATCGCTTGAAGATGATCGGGGGATCTAACGTAGTCACAGATCCCTTGCCCGCTGCGTGCGAGATTATCCAAAAAGAGGTCGTTCCAATCCGAGCCGATCCCTACGGCGGAGATACCGATCCCCTCGGCAGCAGCTTTCCGCGCTGCGGTTATCGCAAGATCTTCATCTCCGTAGGTATGACCATCGGTCAACAGAATGACGTGATTGAGATAGTCCACGCGAGCGTGACGACGAACGGCCCGCAAGCCCGCCAGCAGGCCTTTGAGGATCTCTGTCCCCCCGCTCGCGTGAAGGTGCGCTACCCCTGACTGAAATTTCACCCCGTCGCTAACCGGGCTAGAGTCCACTACCACCTCAGCCCGATCATTGAATTTGATAATCGCCAGACGATCCTGTCTCCCCAGCGAACCAATGAGCTCGCGTGTAGCCGACCGAGTGTTCTGCATGCGACGCCCTTGCATGGACGTGCTGCCATCGATGACCAAAGCCAAGTTGAGCGGCTGCCCTTCCGCTGTGGACGAGCCCTTGCCCTGAATATCCAGCATCAGATAGAGGCGCTGGCGGACATCCAGTGCAGGCATCTCCGTGCGGCTGAGAACCGCATCCAGTTGGATGGGAGCAGCGACGGTCAGCCCCCGGGACTGACGTTGGCGGTCATAGGCCTTTCGCAACACAGGGTTTGAGAGCACCTCGTAAGCTTGCTGTGTCAGGCGGAAGGCCCCCGTATCCCCTTGGCCGGTGTCGGGGTGGTATTTGCGGGCCAGACGCCGATGCACCTGCCGGATTTCCTCCCGGTTCGCGTCCGGCGAGACACCCAAGATATCATAGTAGTCCTGTTCAGCATCAAGCAGACGGCTCACGTGAGGCTCCGCTGGATCTCAATCAAAATGGCGGATATATTATCGTTGCCGCCAGCAGCATTGGCCGCATCGGCCAAACGCTGGCAAGCTTCGGCAGGATCAGGGGATGTATCGATGACGTGCCACATCTTCTCTTTGGACAGCAGCCCCCATAAACCATCGCTGCACAGAAGAATCTGATCATGCTGATGGAGAGACAGGCTGACGACGTCCACTTCCAACGCCGCCCCCTGCCCCACGGCGCGATAGAGCATGTTGCGCTGCGGGTGAACCGCCGCCTCTTTTGGAGTCAGCTGCCCAATTTCCACCAGCTTGCTGACCATGGAATGGTCTTTGGTTAAATGTCGCACCTCTCCGTCTTTTGAACGCAGATAAGCACGAGAGTCCCCCACGTGCCCGATGAACAAGCGGGTGCCCAGCACCATGCCACAGGTCAGCGTGGTGCCGCTGCCAGGCAACTGATGGTTAACAGAGCGGTTGGCGGCATTGATCGCCGCTTTCATGACTTCCGTTAGAGAGGGCTGCGTGGACACCCGCTCCTCACCTTGCAACAGCGAGAGATAGACCTCAGAGAGCAAATATGCCGTTACAGCCCGGGAGGCGAGGGAGCTGGCGAACTCACCTGCCTGATGTCCTCCCATCCCATCCGCTAAGACAAAGAGGCCAAAGGGGGGAAGCACCTCCATGCCTTCCTGCTCAGATACAAAGACGAACAGGCCATCTTCGTTGTGGGTCCGCACCTTTCCGACCTCCGTAATCCATCCCAGGCCAAAGGTGCTAGAGACCCAGGTGGACGCCCGTGGCGCCACGTCTGACAACGTTTCAATAATCGGCGTCTCGGTCAGGTCAGCAGATGCGGACGACGGTGGAGAAGCGTTCGAATCAACCGTCTTCTCAGGTTCAGATGGCGCTTGCGCTTCTACCGCACCGGTCACTCTTGTCCAGATCGACTTAATCCACCCCATAGCCTCTTCCTTTCCCAGACACTTATCTCTACGCCGGTATCGCGTACACGTAATGGTCAAAAGATCCAACGTAAACGACATCCTGTACCACGGTGGGACGTGCCGTAATCGACCCATCGGTCTGGTAGACCCAGTTCAGATTCCCGCTGCGCGCCTCTAGACAATAGAGGTTTCCATTCACGCTTCCGACGTAGACTCGATCCTGATAGACACAGGGGGAACCGGTAATCTGAGCCTCGACGTTATGGCGCCAGACCAATCGGCCCTCGCTCACATCCAGCGCGTAAAGGAAGCCATCGATGGAGCCAAAAATCACCAGATCCTCAGTCACAGCCGGCGTTGAGACAATGGCGCCTCCTGTCCGATAGCGCCACGCGGCCCAGCCAGAGCGCGCGTCCAGCCCATAGAAATTCCAATCCAACGAGCCTATAAGGATAAGCCCTTCATGCAATACCGGTGAGGATAGCATACCTCGTCGCGCACGATAACGCCATTTCAGTTTACGATCAAAGCCCAATGCGTAGACCACGCCATCTTCACTGGAAAAGAAGATTGTGTTATCCGCCAAGGCAGGCCGCGAACGAATGGCGCCTTCCACCTCATGGCTCCAGGCCTTACGCCCGCTAATCAGCTGAATAGCGTACAGGCGTCGATCATCTGATCCAATAAAGACATGGCCCAGGTCTGCGTGTGGGGAGGAATAGATCTTGCCATCCAGCGAGGCCGTCCAAATCAACCGCCCTGCACGCATATCAACCGCATAGACAGAAGTATCGGTGGAACCAAAGATAACCATATCGTCCACCACCAGGGGGTGCGTCCCAATGCCGCCTTCAGCAGCATATTTCCACACAAACGTGCCGTTCTCACGGTCAAGCGCATAGACGTTGTGATCATACGAAGGCACGAACACACGCTCTTCTGTAACCGCCACGCTGGCGCGGATCTCATCCTCGCAGGCGAAACGCCATAGGGGCTTAATGGCAGCATCAGCAAAGGCGGCTGTGTCCCCGTCGGACGAGCTTTTCCCCAATCCACGGGCCGCTGGTAATGCCAGCAACGCACGTTTCATCTCCTCGGCAGATCCCCAGCGTTCATTAACATCATAGGCCAGAGCTTTACCCAGAATCTCGCTCAGATCTTTGGAAATGGTGGGGTTTGACTGATGGATGGGCCGTTCGTGGAAGGAAAACGGCGGCTCAAGACGCGGATCTTGTTTACTAAGCAAGTGGTGCAAGGTCGCTCCCAGAGCATAGACATCCCCACGAGGTTCTGACGTACCGCGATACTGCTCTGGCGGCGAATATCCCTCTGTGCCAATCATCGTCCCCTTCGTGCCGCTCTGGAAAAGCTTGGCGATACCGAAATCGACCAGACGAATGCGCCCGTGGACATCTAACATGATGTTGGAGGGCTTGAGATCGCGGAAGATCACCGGATGCGGTTCATGGCGATGTAGATAGGAAAGCACGTCACAGAGTTGGATCGCCCACTCCACCACTCTTTCCTCACGCAGGAAGCCCTCAACCTCTCCCAATAACGCTTCCAGGTCTTTGCCCGCGATGTATTCCAGCACCAGGTAGCTGCGTTTGCCCTCTGTAAAATAATCGTAGACCTGCGGGATAGCAGGATGGTTCAATGTAGCGAGGATGCTGGCCTCACGCTCAAAATTGCGGATGATCATTTCACGCACCTGGGGATCGGTAGCTGTGTTGATCATCTCCTTCACCGCGCAGATACGTTCCACGCTGGCAAAGCGCAGATCCTGCGCCCGGTAAACCGCACCCATGCCGCCAATGCCGATGACGCCCAGGATCCGATAGCGATCTTGGAGTAGAAGATCCTTCTTGAGCAGCGCGCCATCCGACGTCTGCGCTGAAGTTGCACCGTCTTGCATTGCCGTCACCGAACGACGGTTTTGCAGCTTGCGCACCTTGCGAGTCCGTAAACCCTCAGCATCCGACTCAGATTTAGCCGAAGATTCCTCCACGGCGCGGGTCTCTTCCTCATGAGATAACGGCTCTTCAGAAGAAGACGCTTCTTCACGACTCTCCATAAAGGAGGGGGTACGCAAACGATCCGAAAGCCCCCGAATACGCTGCGTCTTATTTGACTCCCGCTGGTCCGAAGTGCGTGATTTCTCTTTATCCCGCCCCATACTTGGCAGCACCCTTAACTTTAACTAAAAATAAGTGTCATTTGGACGATATTATGATACTTTCTGACGAAGTCTCACGTTAATACCGAGCTGGTTTTCATAAAGGATGGATTCATCCAACGATGCATTAATCAGATAAGAATGACCCCATTATAAGAGGAGTAAGATAAAACGCAACCATCGTTAGACGAAAGACAGGTAGTACTCTGGGGGGATAGGCGCTTGTAGTTCCACCGACCTGTGGTACGCTAAAGCTCGCTTTGCTTGTTGCTGCAGAGGTCATATAAAGGATCCCAAGATGAAACCAACATCGACCGTCTCCCCCCTAAAGATAGAGTTGGAATGTGGAACGTGCGGACATAGACAGCCGTATGAGGTGCCCACGCCCGCCTGTACCGCGTGCGGCGCAGATTGGATGGAAGCACGTTACAATTACGAGCGGGTGAGCCAACTTTGGCCGGCGGCACTCCAATACCGCCCCTTCACCATGTGGCGTTACCGGGAGTTGATGCCCCTGCACGACAATCAATACCGCATCACCATGGGGGAAGGTGGGACCCCATTGCTCAAGGCCAATCACCTGAGCATGATGCTCGGTGCGCCCAATCTCTTCATCAAGGACGAGCGCCAGAACCCAACCAACTCCTTCAAGGATCGGCAGGCCAGCCTGGTGATCTCAATGATGAAGGAGGCCGACATCACCGAGCTGGTCGTCGCGTCCACCGGCAACGTAGCCATCTCCTATTCTGCCTATTCTTCACATGCGGGTATCAAGCTCTGGACGTTCCTGCCCAGCCTGGTGCCGCCCGAGAAGATGCGTGAGATCGCTATCTACGGAAGCGAAGTCATCAAGGTCACGGGCACCTACGACGTCACCAAGAAAGTCGCGGCTCGTTTCGCACGTCACAAAAACATCACGCCAGATCGTGGCATTCGTAACATAGGGACGCGAGAGAGCATGAAGTTGCTCGCCTTCGAGGTCGCCGAACAGTTGACGGCCCAACAAGGCCCGCCATCCACAGGCGCACCTTGGCGCGCGCCTGACTGGTACATCCAGGCCGTGAGCGGCGGCATGGGACCCGTGGGCTTCTGGAAAGGTTACGACGAGCTCTACCGCATGGGCCTGGTAGATCGACGGCCCAAGCTGGCACTCATTCAAGCCACGGGCTGCGCTCCCATGGTCAACTCCTTCCGCAAAGGGCTGGAGGAAGCAGAGACGGTGGACCGTCCGCAAACCCAAGTCATCACCATCGCGACAGGCGCGCCCGGACCGGCGTATAGATATCTCAACCAGGTCGTGCGACAGCATGGCGGCACCTTTGAAGCGGTCCGTGACGAAGAGACTTACCGCGCACTCCACGCCCTCGCCAAGATGGAAGGGCTGTCCATGGAATCCGCAGCAGCGGCGGCCTTCGCCGGGTTGTTCAAGCTGCTGAGCAAGAGCATTATCAAAAAAGACGAAACCATCGTCGTCAACTGCTCTGGTCACACCTTCCCCGTCGAGAAATTCTTGCTGGAAGACGATTGGCTTAAAGTGGTGCCCAGCACCGCCGCTGCCACCCCGGCGCCCGCACCTGCCACGAGCCGCAAACCGGCGTCGGAGGATCTGCTTGGCGCACTGGATCAACTGGACGCGCGTGTCAAGCGGATCGTGATCGTGGAAGATAATCCCAACGCAGCGCGCCTGCTCCGCCGTATTCTTCAGACGCGCGGCGATTTCCAGATTGAAGAGGCCCACTCTGGCAAGGAAGGCCTCGACCTCATTCGTGCGTCCCGGCCAGATCTCATCCTGCTCGATCTCATGATGCCCGACATGGATGGCTTCACCGTGATGGACAACCTCAAAGCGGACGAGGAGCTGAAGAACATCCCCGTGATCGTCATCACGGCCAAGGAACTCTCCCCGCGGGATCGCCAACGGCTGCAGGGCCAAATTCAGATGTTGCTGCAAAAAGGCTCCTTTATGGAAGAAGACCTACTCGCTGGCATCTCCGCCTTACTTGGTGAAGAGGAAAAAATCCCATGACCAAAATCCTTTACGTGGAAGATACACCCGCCAGTCAGCGGCTGGTGCAACGTGTGCTGATGGCTGAGGACTTTGACGTGGCATTGGCTGACAATGGTATCTCAGCGCTAGAGGTCGCCCGGGCTGAAAAACCAGATCTCATCCTCATGGACATCAACATTGGAGGCATGGATGGCTATGAGGTGACCACGCGCCTGCGCACCATCCCGGGGCTTGAGGACGTGCCCATCGTTGCGGTCACCGCCGCCACGCTGAATGGCGACCGAGAGCGCGCCCTGGTTGCCGGCTGCAACGGCTACATCCCCAAACCCATCGACGTTGACACCTTCGCCGACCAGGTGCGCAATTACCTCGTGGGCATGGAAGACACCGTCGGATCTCCAGAAAAGCGCGCCGAGCACCTGCTGGAGTATAACCAGCGACTTGTCACGCATCTGGAAGAGAAGGTGCGTGAACTGCAGCGCGCCAATGAGGAGATGCAGCGTGTCGAGAAGATGAAGTCGGATTTTGTGATTCTGGCGGGACACGAATTGCGCACCCCTCTCACCGTCGTCTATGGATATTTGCAAATCCTCCTGAGCAACCCGGCCATCCCCGGCACTCCAGAAAAGGAAGGTAGCCCGGCGCACCTGCTGAAGAAGATCTCGGAAGCCGTGGAGCGCCTGAGCCAGGTCATCCAGGACATCCTCAACGTCTCTCTTATCGACGCTGAACGGCTGGATCTTGCCCATGAACCCGTGTTCCTCAATTCGACCATTCAATCGGTGCTCCACAACCTCCGCAGTTTCGGCCCCCAGCGTGAGCTGATCTTCGATCTTGGCGCAGGGTTGAAAGAACTCCCGGTCATTGAAGGCGACCCACGGCGCTTGCACCAAGCATTCTGGAATGTCATCAGCAACGCGATGAAATATACACCGAATCAGGGGACCATCATCATTGACGGTGAGGTCATCGAGGATACCGTGCATATCTGGGTCAAAGACACCGGCATCGGCATTCCCAAAGGGGAGCTCGAGCATATATTCGAGCGTTTCTACGTCCTGGAAGACGTCGCGTTTCACCGCTCCAGCAAGACAGCGTTCAAAGGCGGGGGGATGGGACTGGGCCTGGCTGTGACCAAGGGCATCATCGAGGGCCATAAAGGCCGGATCTGGGCAGAGAGTCGGGGACAAGACGAAGACGAATTGCCCGGCAGCACCGTCCACATTCTACTCCCCATCGGCAAGACCTTTATGAGAAAAGAAGAAACCTGAATTAGCGGCGAGGAGTCATTGGGATTTCGAAGCGAGTCTGCTGGTTAAAATGCCCTCCGTACCGTAGAAACTGCGTAGACGAAAGCAAGGCAAACAAAGCTGGGGTTGATGCGGGAGGGAAACATGATGGGAAG
>CAYVKR010000051.1:11111-15279 GCA_964452025.1 uncultured Anaerolineales bacterium | reverse complement strand
GCGGAAGACGTCCTGCGGTGACGTGCCCGCCGCCAGCGCCAAATGCCAGTCGCCGTTGTGCCGGCGCGCTTCCAGCACCCCGTCCAACCCGTCGAAATCGGCCTCGCCTTCGATGGTGACGGAGTTGCCGGCGAAATCCTGTTTGATCGACTTCACCTCACCGTAGAGCACCGTCTCGCCTTTGTTGATCAGCACGATGCGACTGCAGAGCGCCTCCACCTGATACATCTGGTGCGTGGACATGATGATGGCTTTGCCCTCCTGGCGCAGCTCCTCGATGATCTCCTTGACCAGCCGCGTGTTCACCGGATCCAGGCCGGAGAAAGGCTCGTCGACGACGATGAGATCAGGGTCGTGTACCAGCGTGGCGATGATCTGGGCTTTCTGCTGCATGCCCTTGCTCAACGCTTGCACCTTCTTCTCGCGATGCTCGTAGAGGTCCAGCCGTTTGAGCCACGTCTCCAGCTCCTGGTGTACGGTGGCCTCATCCATCCCCTTAAGCGTGGCCAGGTAGACCAGCACCGACTCCAGTTTGAGATCCTGGTAAAGTCCGCGTTCCTCGGGAAGATAGCCGATGCGGTTCTTCTTCTCCTCGGTCATGCGTCCGCCAAAGACTGCGACGTCTCCGCCATCGGACTTGAAGATATCCATCATCACGCGGAGCGTGGTGGTCTTGCCGGCGCCGTTGGGCCCCAGCAGCCCGAAAATCTCGCCAGGGTAGACCTCAAAACTGACATCCTTCACGGCCTGCACCTGTCCAAAGGACTTCCGAACGTGATTGATCTTGACGAATGGTTCCATGGGTTCTGCTCCTTTTTCTTGCCCGTTTGCCCGATCCTCAGGGCACTTCGCGATTGCAACGCACTTTACAGTATAGGTTAACCCTGACCGTTGCACATCGGTCGATGTGACGAGTCCGCCCCCGTCCTCTTGACCCGTCACGGCCTGGTCAGGTGGGTAGGGGCTGCATGGGCCGTGCGCTATCCGTATTGTCGATGTTGGGCCAGTATGTATTCGCGGAGATCGGGCAGCAGTCGTTCGTAATCGAACTCCGGCCACTCACCGGCGCCACCCAACGTGAAGATGGCTGCGCCCAGCACGTAGTCATCTTCCACCAGTTTCGAATCATACCAGGCCATCTCCTTAAGCCAGCGCCGCTCCCAATACGGGTCCATGGTTCCACCGGTGATGCCCGTGTCCAGACCGCACTCGGTGATCGCCAGCGGGATGACTTCGTCCCTGGGGATGAGGAAATCGCGGTACAGATGGCGGTAGCGCACCGCCAGTACGCCCCGGTCGGGGTCATGGGCGGGCTGACCAGGGATGGTGCCGCCGAAGTTATCGCGCAGCGTCGGCCAATCGTATTCGTGCAGCGACAGAATGTGACCGCCGGCCTTGGCGCGCGCGAAGACGCCGGTCTCTACAATCGCCGCCCACTCGTTCCACTCCGGCACGCCGGGGGAGTAGGAGAAGAGCGCCAGGCGGTAGCCCTGGGCTTCTGCGATCTCCATGGCAGCGATGTAGAAGCGCGCCAGCCTGACATGCCCCTCGGCGCCGCCGGGGTCGACCTCGTTGAGCACCTCCCAGTAATCGGCGAACTCACGTTCACCTTCCCAGATGGGCATGTGCTCGGCCATAATCTGCTGCGCGCGCACCGCCGGATCGCCCTGGGTGCCCAGTTTCTCTGTGAGATTGGCCCGACCGACGGTCACCGTCGCCGGGGAGACCGATTTGATCTCGCGCAGCAGCCCCACGCCGCCCAGCGCTTTGACCAGCGCCACCGTTGCCCCTGCATCCGCCACGCTCTGCACAAAGGGAAAGGCGTTGTTGGGTTTGATGGTGTGCAGTCCCAGTTTCGAGACGCCCTGTGGGTAGACCCAGGGGATCTCCGTCGGCGTCGGGGGAGGCGGTTGGGTGGGCGCCGCCGCTTCCGTCGCTGTGGGACGGGCCGTGGGGCCGGTTGTGGGTGTCGGCGAGGGCGTCGGCGCTGCTATCGACGGCCTTCCGCTGGGGGCCACCGTCGGCGTGTTGGTCGGAGGCGGCGCGGCAGGATGAGGCAGGATCAGGCGGCGTAGCGCATAGCCCAGCGCAGCGGCGCCTCCCAACCCAACGAGCCACTTGAGAAACTCTCTTCGGTCTACCTTCTCGGTCAAGTTCATCTGGTCCCACTTCACACAAATAGAGATCGGCCAACGGGGCCGATCTGGTCTGATAACGTCTCAATCTTCACAAGAGCTATTATAGAGCGTCTTGATAGTTTTTCAATGCCGAGGGGCGCCTCTTCACGTGGTGTCACGAGTGTAAGTTGCGCAGGTGTGCGAGAGAACGCGGCGTTGTCACCTGCGCCCACTGCCCTGATCACGGCTGTGAGAAGCTCCAGCGGGTCTTCCACATGCCGGGGATCGGCGCGGAGACCAAGGAGCGGCTCGAAGCGCTCCGCGCCACGCTCCGACGGCTAGCTGCTGGGATCACCTGACGCGCTGCACAGAGGCTCCGGCAGCGTGAAGGCCCCCTCCGCGCCGGGCGGGAATCGCACCACGTCGACAACGGCCTCCAGGTTGAGCGGGCCGTAGATGTGTGGGAAGTCCTGCCCTGTCTTGTAGCAGTCCTCGTAGCGAATCTCCGGGTCGACACGTGCCTCGTCGATGACGAGCAGCACCAGATCGTCCTGGCCTCGATAGCGCGCGTCTGCCACGTCGATCACTTGCGCCGGCAGTGAGCAGTGGATGAACCCCTCGGTCTCCAGAGACTCGGTGCGGTAGACACCTGCCGCCTTGGCAACTTGCCACGCCTCATCCGTGGTGATGTGGTGCAAAGGCGTCATCGTGTTCCTCCCTTTCTGCATCTAGAATTGGCCGAGGACGGAGGACTGAAGACTGAAGACCGGCAGCCTGTCCCCGATCCTCCATCTTCGGTCATCGGTCGTGTGTGATATACTCCGCCGGTACATGCCTGCAGAGATAGATCTCCTCAACTGGATGGTAGAACTTGATCCCGTCAGCGTGCGCTTGCGCCGCGTTGATGGCCAGGATCACCGGCTTGTGGGTGTGACGCAACGCGATGGAGCGCGCCGTTTCGGTCGTGGCTGCCAGGTGGACGTACTGCCGCCGCATGGGCAGCAACCCCTCACGCCAGATGGCGTCTAGGACGTCCGGCGCGGTGCCGTGGTAGAGCGTCTCCGGCGGCGCCTTAGGCTCGTATTTCGGATGAAAGACCGAGTGTCCATAGAGCGCGCGGATCTGTTCACCCTGGATCTCGAAGCGGCGCCGGTCCCGGCAGTCGACCACCGCCTCCACGTCGGATCGGGTTGCCCAGCGAAAATTGGGCAGGCCGTTGAGGATGGTCATGATCTCGTTCAGATCGGCGTAACCCTCCTCGTCCAGATAGATGGGAAACCGCGCCGGGCGGTGCCGCAGCAGGAGTGAGAGGAACTTGCTCAACTTCAGGTGTTTCCGATTCAGGCTTTCTTGCTTTTCCATCTAGTCTCCTTTCTTCAGCACTCGGTGGTGAGCCGCCACAAGTTTGTGCGCATCTGCTCGTATTCCTGCTTGTCGAAGGAGCGAAAGAACGCTTCGATTTTCGCCCGGCGCGTCGTCTCCGCCTGGGGACAGGGCGGTTCGTCGGATAGAGGCCAGCCACGGGCGCGAGCGTAGCGGCGGATATCGATCTCCTCGGCGAGGATCAGCGGGCGGATCAGAGTGAGCGCACCCGCGAAGAAATCCACGCGGGGTTCCATGGACTCCAGCCGGCGGTGATAGAGCACGTTCATCAGCGCGGTGACGGCGGCGTCGTCGGCGTGGTGACCCAGCGCGACCTTGGTGCAGCCCAGCCGCTGGGCGGCGCGAAAGAGTGCCCTGCGGCGGTGCCACGCGCAGCGGAAGCAGGTCAGCGGCCGCGGCTCGCCGTCGGGCACGCGCAGCGGCACGATCTCGCAGGCGACGTCCAGTTTGCGAAACCACGGCTCCAGGGTGGGGCGCAGATCGGGCAGGCCGGCGCCGCTCCCGTCGACGTGGACAGCGACTACCTGGTACGCGCCGGGAATGTTGACGCCGCGCGCCAGCAGATCCAGCAGCGTGCGGCTGTCCTTGCCGCCGGAGACGCCCACGGCGATGCGGTCTCCATCGGCCATCAGCCCGTATTCCCACACCGCCCGGTTGACCGGCTTCAA
>CAYVKR010000051.1:0-11011 GCA_964452025.1 uncultured Anaerolineales bacterium | reverse complement strand
TTGCTGACGTCGAGGGCATAGCGGCGGTCGTGTCCGGGCCGATCCTCGACGTGCTGGATCAGGCTCTCCGGCTTGCCCAGCGTCTCCAGCACGATGCGCGTCATCTCCAGGTTGGTCATCTCCTCGCCGGTGCCCACGTTGTAGATCTCGCCCAGCGCGCCGCCGTGCAGCACCACGTCGATGCCCTCGCAGTGATCGAGCACGTACTGATAGTCGCGCATCTGCAGCCCGTCGCCGTAGACGGGCAGCGGCTTGTCGTCGATGGCGTTGGTGGCGAAGAGCGGCACGACCTTCTCCGGGTACTGGTACGGCCCGATGTTGTTCGAGCCGCGCGTGATGGTCACGGGCAGTCCCCAGGACGCGTGATAGGCTAGCACCATCAGATCGCCGCCGGACTTGCTGGCGGAGTACGGGCTGCGGGTCTCCAGGCGATCACTTTCTTTCGAGCGCCCTTCCAATACCTGTCCGTAGACCTCGTCGGTGCTGATCTGGTGATAGCGCTCCAGCTCGAAGGTCTTGGCGGCTTCCAGCAGCACGTAGGTGCCGTAGACGTCGGTCTGAATAAACGAGCCCGGCTCCATCAGCGAGCGGTCGACGTGCGTCTCAGCCGCGAAGTTGACGATGGTGTCCACGTCGTGCGCCTGGATCGTCTCCGCCACGGCGTCGGCGTCGCAGATATCGCCCTTGACGAAGGCGTAGCGGTCGGCAAACTGCTCCGCCACGTCCTCTAAATTCTCCAGCCGCCCCGCGTACGTCAGCTTGTCGTAGACCACGATAAAGTAATCGGCGTACTTCTCCAGCATGTACCGGGTAAAGTTCGACCCGATAAAGCCGGCTCCCCCGGTGACCATCAAATTGCGCATGGTATCCTCCTTACATTGCGTTGGAGAGGCATTTTACCATAAGCCGAAGCCTCGACCAGCAGGGGTTGGATGCTCGAAGCTGGGTGCTTGATGCTGGATGCTGATCCGGCTATAATTCTGGGTAGGTGTCGGAGGATGGGGCCGCATAAGCATACAAGGAGGATCGAGATGCGAACCAAATTGCGTTGGATAGGGATGAGCCTGTGCCTGGCGATGGTGACGTTGGCGCTCTTCGGCGTCGCGCTGGCGCAGGATGGAGACGGCGATTATGTTGTCTATCTTCCGTTGATCATGAAGCCGCCGCCACTCACGGATCTGGCGTTGGCGCAGACGAGTGCGCCCAATCCCTACGAGGCGGGCGCGCCCATCACCTACACGCTAACGCTTACCAACGGGGGGGCCGTGTCGCTTACTGAGGTTTCGTTGACCACGTTGCTGCCGCAGGCCGTCCTGACGCCCGTCTACACGACGACGGTGGGCGCGTACCACCCGGTGAGCGGCACGTGGATGTCCTTGACGCTGGGCGCGGGGGATGTAATCTCGCTGCAGATCAGTGGGACGGTCTCGGAGACCTTCACCGGCACGTTGACCAGCACGGCGGTCGTCACGCCGGTGGGCGCGCGGGAGCAGAACGCGGCGGACAACACCGCCATTGACGTCAATCCCGTCCCGCTGCTGAATCCTGGTTTCGAGGGCGAACATTGGCACACGACCTTCGAGGGCGATGATGGGGCCATGGCGGTGCCGGAGTCCTGGGTGGCCTGGTGGGTTACCGGCCAATCGCCCATTGGGCAATCGTTAGCAGCACCTGAGATCGTGCGCGTGATCGATGACAGCAATCCAAACTACCTTTCACCGATGCTACGCATCCACAGTGGGAAGCAAGCGTTTATGCTCGCGCGGTGGGGTGCATACCGCGCCGGGCTCTACCAGCGCGTAGAGGGCCTGCCGCCGGGCGCGACAGTGGCTTTCTCGGCCTACGCGCACGCCTGGGCCTGTAACGAGGATGATAATGGCGCGATCTCTTGTGGCAATCCTTATGATTTCCGCTCCCGCGTGGGTATCGATCCCACCGGAGAGAACGCGCGCAATCTCGCGGATGTCGTCTGGAGCGAGGATCACTGGATCTACGACGAGTTTGCGCCCGTCGGCCCGGTCACAGCGACGGTGGGTGAGGACGGCGCGGTCACCGTCTACATCGAGTCCTATGGGAAATGGCCCTATAAGCACAACGACGCTTACTGGGATGACACGGCGCTGATCGTTCGCCCCTAGTAACGTAGACATCCGATTTTTGGAAAAATCGGATGTCTGAGTGACAGGTTGCGTCTCACGGAGCGGCGCGGAACACCAACGGCAGGTGGAGATCGTAGATCAGCGTGCTGACGTCAAGGGTCGGGCGCGGCGTCGGCGTCTCGGTGGGTGTGGCGGTCGACGAGGGACAGGGTGTTGCCGTCAACGTGAGCGTAGCCGTGACGGTCGGCGGTGCGATGGGTGGCGCGAGCGGGAGTTCGATCCCGCCCAGCCACCAGCCCATCAGGCAGGTGAGCATCATCGCCAGCCCCAGCGCAACGTTTTGCCAGCCCTTTTTCTTGTCGATAACGGCTCCCTGTGGCACCTTCCGGGAAGTTCAAGACTTCCCGGAAGGTCAGCAATTAGCTTTCTACTCGCTTTACTGCCAGCGTCAGCGCGTGCCCGTCGACCTCGTCCGTCTCCAGCACCTCGTCGCCCGTCGGCTCGTCGACGGTGTCCAGGGACGCCGCCAGCACCTCGTCGGCGATCTCGTTCTTGAAGCGGTCGATGGCTTCAGCCAACGCGCCTTCAGCCTGGTATTCAACCACGATGCGGTCGGTCAAGTCATAGTCAGCCTGCTTGCGCAATTCCTGGATGCGGCGGACGACCTCGCGGGCCAGCCCCTCCTGCGCCAGTTCCGGCGTGATCTCCGTATCCAGCGCGACGACCAGCCCGCCCTCGCCGGCGACGCCGTAGCCCTCGCGGGCCTCGGTGCGCACCAGCACCTCGTCGGGGTCCAGCGTGACCTCGGTGTCGTCCTCCAGCGTCAGTTGCAGGGATTGGCCCTCGTTGAGGCGGGCGACGGCAGCGGCGGCTGCCAGCCGGGTCAGCGCCTTGCGCACCTGCGGGAATCGCCGCCCAAACTTCGGGCCGAGGATGCGGTTGACGGGCAAGAGCTTGTAGTTGACCAGCTCGCCCTCTTCCTCCACGAACTGCACCTCTTTGACATTGAGCTCGTCCGCCAGCAGATCCAACAGCTGGCTGAGCACCTCGCGGCGGCGCGGATCGGCGGCGATGAGCGCGCGGGCCAGCGGCTGCCGCACCTTGAGCTGGTTGGACGAGCGGACGGAGTGGCCCAGCGTCGCGGCCTGCCGCACGGCGGACATGGCGTCCACCGCGACCTTCTCCGGCTTCGTCAGCGGCTCGGCGGTGGGGAAGAGGCAGTGATGCACGCTCTCCGGCGCCGTCTCGTCCACGGTGCGCACCAGATTCTGGTACATCGTCTCGGTCATAAAGGGCATCACGGGCGCCAACAGTTTGACGAAGGTCACCAGCACGGCGTAGAGCGTCTGGTAGGCGGCCTCCTTGTTGGCGTCGAGCGTCTCGCTCTGCCCGCGCGAGGCCCAGAAGCGGCGGCGGCTGCGGCGCACGTACCAGTTGCTCAGATCGTCCAGAAAAGCCTCCGCCGGTTGGGCGACGTTGAGCGGGATGTAGGATTCGTAGCCCTTGGTGATCTCGATGACGGTCTCGCGCAGGCGGTTGATGATCCAGCGGTCCAGCACCGTCGGCGCGGCGTCTTCTGTCCACGGCGACCAGAGATTGGGCTGACCCTCGGAGAGCGTCGAGGGGTGGTCCACCAGTTCGTCAGGCGGTTCCCACCCGTCGATGCGGGCGTAGGTGACGAGGAAGGCGTAGACGTTCCATAAGGGGATGATGAACCGGCGCCGCGTCTCGTCGGCGATGCTATAGCCGAAGAGCATGTCCTGGTCCAGCTTCTGGTTCAGGTACATCCAGCGCATGGTGTCCACGCCCATCTTCTCGGCGGCGTCGTCAAACCAGATGGCGTTGCCCCAGGACTTGTGCATCTCGCGGCCTGTCTCGTCCAGCAGCGTCGAGTAGCCGTGGACGATCTTCGTGGGCGGCATGCGCTCGAAGACGGTGCTCATGGTGATAAGGCTATAGAACCAGTTGCGGAACTGCCCGGGGAAGGATTCGCTGATCCACTCCGCCGGCACCCACTTCTCCCAGTACTCGCGGTCGGTGCGATAGCGTGTGGTGGAGTAGGCGACGCTACCCGCGTCGAGCCAGGGGTTGCCCACGTCCTCGATGCGCGTCATGGTGCTGTCACATTCGGGGCATCTGATCTTGACCTTATCGACGTAGGGACGGTGGGGTGTGTGGCCTTCGAACTGCTCCCAGCCCTCGACGGCGCGTTCTTTCAGCTCGTCGCCGTTGCCGATGACCTCGAAGTGGTCACATGCCTCGTCATCGCAGACCCAGATGGGCAGCGCCAATCCCCAGTAACGCTTTTTGGAGATCATCCAGTCGTGCATATTGCGCAGCCAGTCCATCTCGCGGTCGTAGCCGAACTCCGGGATCCACGTGATCTGGTCGACGACCTCCATGATCTGGTAGCGTAGGCTCTGGTTCACTTCCTCCTCGGTGACTTCCTCGCGCGGCTTGTCGTAGAGCTCGCCCATGTCGATGAACCACTCGTCCACCAGGCGGAAGACCAGCGGCGTGCCGCAGCGCCAGCAGACGGGGTAGCGGTGGGTGTACGGATCGACGCGGTAGAGCAGGCCCTTCTCGCGCAGATTGGCGAAGATGGGTTCGGCGACCTCGTGGACATTGCGTCCGGTCAGCCAGTCGAAACCTTCGAGAAAGATGCCGCCATCGCTCAAGGGGGCGATGGCGGGCAGGTCGTGCTCCTGGCCCAGCACGAAGTCCTCGGCACCGCAGCCCGGCGCGATGTGGACGATGCCCGTGCCCTCTTCCTCGCCGACCTCATCCCACTTGATGATGTGGTGGATCTCGGGCACCTCCTCTTCCTGCACGCGCGGCAGCCCGTCGAAGGGGCCTTCGTAACGCCAGCCGACCATCTCTTTGCCTTCCAGTTTCTCCACGATTTCATAATCGCCTTTGAGCATCTCCTTGGTGCCCTCAGCGAGATAATACGTCCAGCCGTCCGCGGCCTCGACCTTGAGATAGGTCAGCTCCGGCCCCACGGCGGCGACGACGTTGCTGGTCAGTGTCCAGGGCGTCGTCGTCCAGACCAGCAGCGCCTCCCGGTCTCGACCTTTCAGGGGGAAGCGCACGACGACGGCGTCATGCGTCAGCTCCTGGTAGCCATCGGTGACGATCTCGTGTTGGCTGATGCCCGTGGCGCAGCGTGAGCACCACGGCATCACGTCGCGGCCCTGGTAGAGCCAACCGCGCTCCCAGACGGTCTTGAGGAAGGTCCAGATGGTGTAGTTGTTCTCGGTGGAGAAGGTGAAGTAGGAGCCGCCCAGCTCCGGCAGGCCCAGTTGGCCCACGACGTTTTCCACCGGGCCGGTGACGGGGCCGTCCGGCCCTTCGACGGTAACTTCCTGCCTTGGGTCCTCCATCAGTTTGTCGGCCAGCTCGCGCAGCGTCTCCGGGTCGTTCCAGTCCATCCAGTAGCCCAGCCGGATGGATTGCTCCGTCTGCCGGGCGGCCTGGCGCAAGACGCGCGCCTTGCACGCCAGCACGAACTTGTCCAGCCCGTAGGCTTCGATGTCGCGCTTGGAATGGAAGCCCTTCTCTTTTTCGACCTCGACCTCGACCCAGAGCCCCTGGCAGTCGAAGCCATTCTGGTAGCGCTCCTTGTGACCGCGCATGGCCCAGAAACGCTGCCAGAGGTCCTTGTACGAGCGCCCCCAGGCGTGGTGGGCGCCCATGGGGTTGTTCGCCGTGATAGGCCCGTCGATGAAGGACCAGCGCGGCCCGTCCTCACGGATCGCCCGCAGGTTTTCGAACGCCCGCGTCTTCGTCCAGAACTCCAGAATCTCGTGCTCTTGTTGGATAAAGTCCACTTGATTGTTTACAGGTTCAAATGCCATTCGGTTCCTCCTGTGTAGTCAGGTAGTCAGATGGTCGGATGGTCGGATGGTCCGATAGTCAGGTAGTCGGATAGTCTGATTTTCGCTGCAGTCAGACCATGAGACTATCAGACTAATCGACTAACCGACGAAACAAAAAACGCCCCCGTCCACGTAGGGACGAGAGCGTTTGGCTCGCGCGGTACCACCCTGCTTGGCCCATATTCAGGCCCACTCACTCCCACAGCCCTCTGGCGATGGGCCGCCCCGATAACGCTGGGCACGCGGAGCATCCTACACACGTCTTACGCTTCAGATGTCGGCTCCAGAGGGATGTTCAGCGCGTGATCCTGTGCCCGGCTTCCACCGTCCCGGGCTCGCTTACCAGTCGACCGCGCCTACTCGTCTCCATCGACGCCACTATCTGCTATTTTCTCACATTGGGATTGAAAGTCAAGCTCTGCATCACAATTCGGTGGGGTCGAACTCAGGATCGGTCAGCGCATCCTTGCGGTCGCTGAGATCGACCTTCTCCGCGATGAGCCGGTTCCACGCGCCAAGATCATCGTCGTCGGGATTGACGGCGAAGAAGGCCGTCATGCGACCGTCCTTGAGGAAGAAACGCGCGAAGGATTCGCCCTCGAACTCGCCGCGCTGGAGCATCTCGTCGGCCTCGGTCTCGTCACCGCCGAACTCCAGGTGCAGGTCGAAAAGCTCGGACCAGACGTACGTGAGCAGATCGTAGGGCTGTTCGGCGCCCGCCATGTTGCGTCCTGCCAGGCCACCGGTGTAATCGGCCTGCCCCCAGTGCTCGACCCGGCGCCGCTTGTCGAAATACGGGTCAGGATAATTGGTGATGTCCCCGGCGGCGTAGACATCGGGGTGCGAGGTTTGGAGAGACTTATTGACGATCACGCCATTGTTCACGTCCAGCCCGGCCTCTTCGGCCAGCGCCACGTTGGGCCGAATGCCTACGGCGACGCAGACGAAATTGGCAGGCAACGCCTTGCCCGATGCGGTCCTGACACCCTCCACGTGCTCGGTGCCCAGAATCTCCTCCACGGTTTCCCCCAGGTAGAATGTAATGCCACGATCAACTAAGGTATCCTGGAAGAAGCTGGCGAGAGCCTCATCTGTGAAGCGCGGCCAGAGCTGCGGCATCATCTCCACGACGCTGACATCCACGCCTAGCTGCGTGAGACTGGCGGCCAGCTCCATGCCGATGAAGCCGGCACCGACGATGACGGCGCGCTCGTGCGTTTCGGCTGCCTTGCGGATAGCAAGCGAATTCTCGACCGTGCGCAACGTGTAGACTTCTGGCAGGTCGCTACCGGGAAAATCTGGCAGGATGGGCGTGCCGCCCGTGGCCAACAGCGCTTTCTCAAACGCGATGACCTCCCCGTTTGAGAGCGTCGCCTCCTTGGCGTCCGGATCCAGCGATTCGACGGGGGTGCCCAAGATGGTTGTGACACCTTGCTCGTCGTAGAACTCCTCGGATTCCAGAAAAATCTCATCTTCGGCCTGTTTACCCCGCAGCAGCCCTTTGGAGAGCGGCGGGCGGTGGTAAGGTAAGCGCGGTTCCTTGTTGACGAGGATAATTGCACCTTCGGGATCTTCCTCCCGTATGCCTTTCACGGCCTTTCCGGCAGAGAGTCCGCCTCCGATCAGTAGATACGTTGTGGATTTCATGGTTCGTCTCCTTCTTGTGTGAATTTTGTGTGAACGGTTCACGCCAAAACCAGATCCAAATGAATCCAGAACGAAATAATTACTATAACCAAATAGTATATCAATTATATCATGAGGTGTAGGACTTGTAAATGCTTTGTATCTCATATTGCGTATTCCGTATCTTGTCTTTCGCATGCCGTGCAATACGCAATACGCAACACGCAACACGCAATGTGCACGAACTCAGACGCTGTCTATTTCCCGCTTACTCTTTCTCGAAGCCTAGCTCCCGCTCCCGCAGGCTGACGTAGCGGTTCTGCCCGATGACCAGGTGATCTAGCACGTCCACTTCGAGCAGCTTCCCGGCTTTGACCAGCCGCCGCGTCAGCGCGATGTCCTCCGGTGAAGGATGAGGATCGCCCGAGGGGTGGTTGTGCGCGACGATGACGGCGGCGCTGTTCCGCCGCACAGCCCCTCGGAAAACCTCTGCCGTGCGCACCAAAGAGGTGTTGAGGCTGCCCTTGTAGAGGATCTCCTGGTCACTGACACGGTTGCGTGTGTCCAGGTAGAGCACGACGAAGTGTTCCTGCTCCTTGTGGCCAATGAGCGGCAGCAGGATGTGCGAGGCGTCGGACGGCGAGCGGATCTGGTAGCGCTCCTCGGGGGCCTCGGCCATCAGCCGTCGCCCCAATTCGAAGGCGGCCATCAGCTGAGATGTCTTTGCGGGGCCCAGCCCGCGCACCTCCGTCAGCTGGGCGAAACTGGCGCGCGCCAGTCCTACCAGGCCCCCAAAGGTCCCCAGCACGCGGCTGGCCATGGTCAGCACATTCTCGCCGCCCACGCCGGTGCGCAGAATGATCGCCAGCAGCTCCGACGTGGACAGCGACTGCGGCCCAACGCGCGCCATACGTTCGCGGGGACGCTCTTTTTCCGGCATCTCCTTGACGGTGACATAGGTCATGACTCTTGCCTCCCTTGGTGGGCAATGGTATACTCGTAGTCGGTTAGTCCAGTAGTCAGATGCTCTGATAGTCACGTGGTCTGGTAGTCCTGTACTTCGATAGTCTATGTAGGCAAGGGATGACTCGACTATTTGACTACCTGACTAACCGACTAACCGACTAACCAACTAACTGACCAAAAAGGACAGAACATGATAGATCAGTTGATTGAACAGTTGCCGACGATTGTGACGTGGCTGGTTGTCGTCGTGGCCGTCTTTTTCACCAGCCTCTGGCTGGGCATGATCCTCTGGACGTTCCGCGACATCCGCGCCCGGACCCGCGACGTGCTCGTGCAGATTATGGCGACGCTGATGGTCGCCGTGCTGACGCTGCCCGGTTTGATCGTCTACTTCCTTATCCGTCCTCGTGAGACGCTGACCGAAGCCTACGAGCGTGCGCTGGAGCAGGAAGCGCTCCTACAGGCCATCGAAGAACCGGATGTTTGTTCCTCGTGTGGGGCGCGGGTGCGCAGCGAATTTCTCTACTGTCCCCACTGCCATACTCAACTGAAGAAAGCGTGTCGTGTCTGTGATCACCCGCTGGAGTTGGATTGGAATATCTGCCCCTACTGCGGCGCTTCACAGGGGTCTCAGGTCGTGGAGCCGGTTATGGGCAGCGAGGAACCTGCTGAATCCACCGCTTGATAGAATCGCGCCTAGACAAAGCGGCGACCTTCACGGTCGCCGCTTTTTTCTTTCTAGAGATCGACCTCGCGGACGGTGTGAACCTTGAGCATGTTGGTCACGCCGTGCACTTCGAAGGGAATGCCCGCGGTCAGTACCACATTGCTCCCTACTTCGGCGAAACCGCGTTCCACCGCAGCTTGGACCAGCGACTGGATCATGTGGTCGGTGTCCTCAAACGGCTCGACCAGCACCGCTACGACGCCCCAGAGCATCTGCAGCCGCCGCGCTGTCTCTTCGAAGGGTGTGGCGGCGATCAGGGGGCAGTGGGGGCGGTGACGTGCCACCAAGCGGCCCGTGCGCCCTGACTCCGTCGAGGTCAGGATGGCCGTCGCATGGCACTCCTCCGCGATCTTGACCGTCCCCCGACCGATGGCCCGCGAGATCAGATGCCGGGTGGAGTACTGCTCTTCCTCTTTTGCCGTCGTCGGCGTCACGTCCAGCAGCTGGTTGTAGGGGAAGTTCTCGGATGTCTCCACCGTGTTAGCGATCTTGTTCATCATCTGCACCGCGTGCACCGGATATTTGCCGATGGACGTCTCGCCGGAGAGCATCACCGCGTCGCTGCCGTCCAGGATGGCGTTCGCCACGTCTGAGGCCTCGGCACGGGTGGGGCGCGGGTTCTCGATCATCGACTGCAGCATCTGCGTCGCGGTGATCACCGGGCGGCCCCTCTCGTTGCACAGACGGATGATGCGCTTCTGCGCCAGGGGCACGCGCTCCGGCGCCGTCTCCACGCCTAGATCTCCACGAGCGACCATCACGGCGTTGGAGACGTGGATAATGCGCTCCAGGTCCAGCAGCGCTTCCGGCTTCTCGATCTTGGCGACGAGCGAGGGCAGGTGATGCGGATTCTCGCCTGGACGTCGGTGCTGCGGCGCGTTGATCTCCTTGTCAAGGAAGTCGCGCAACGTCTCTACGTCCTGGGCGCTGCGCACGAAAGAGAGCGCCAGGTAATCCAGCTCCAGTTCCAGGGCCAGACAGGCGTCTTTACGATCTTTTTCCGTCAGCGCGGAGATCTGAAGGTCGACATCGGGTAGATTCACGCCCTTATGCGAGGTGAGCACCCCGCCGACCTGGACGCGGCAGCGCACTCTGGGCAGATCAATGCCGATGGCTTCCATCTCAAGGGCGCCGTCGTCCATCAAGATGCGGTCGCCCAGGTGGATATCGGGGACGATCTCGGGGTGGGGGAAGGGAATCTCATTATCCGCATCAGACGTCGGCTCCGGCGTCAGGACGACTTCGGCGCCTTCCTTAAGGACAACGCCTGTTTCTGGCAACTCGCCCACACGGATCTTGGGGCCTTGCAGATCGCCCATCAGCGCGACGAATCGGCTTTCCTCTTTTGCGATGCGCCGCACCATCGCCGCCATCCGGCGCTTGTCCTCGTGGCGGCCGTGGGAAAAGTTCAAGCGGGCCACGGTCATCCCGGCGCGGATCATGGCGCGGATCGTTTCGGAGGATTCGGTGGCTGGGCCTAGGGTACAGACAATTTTTGTCAGCGGCATAAGCACTCCTTTCTCATTTGAGGTGGTGCGAATTTCACAAAGCCAGTCAGATTTTACGTGCGATCCCCGGAATGTCCAATGGGGATTCAATGACAGATGATAAATGACAGTACAGATGTTCTGTAAACGTCTTTCAGGACTTGACACAGCATCGGGATTTCGAAGCGAGTCTGCTGGTGAAAATGCCCTCCGTACCGTAGAAACTGC
>CAYVKR010000050.1:0-15955 GCA_964452025.1 uncultured Anaerolineales bacterium | reverse complement strand
AGGTCTATTCTCGCATCGTCGGCTACCTGCGCCCGGTGCGGAACTGGAACGACGGCAAGCAGCAGGAGTTCGAGGATCGGACGACCTTCAAGACCGAGCAAGACGACGCGCCCGCAGCCGAATAGTCGCACGCGCATGCAGGTCAGCGGCTGGGTCAAAACGTCGCTCATCGACTACCCGGAGCACATCACCACCGTTCTCTTCACGCCAGGCTGCACCTTCCGCTGTCCCATGTGCCACAACGCCGATCTGGTGCTCAGGCCCCAAGCCTTGCCCAGCGTGTCCCTGGATAACGTCTGGGCGTTCCTGGAGCGCCGGAGTGGCATACTGACGGGTATGACCCTGACAGGTGGCGAACCGACGCTCCAGCCCGATCTGGCGGGGTTCATCGGAAGAGCACGATCGCTGGGCTACGACGTGAAACTGGACACCAACGGCTATCAACCCGACGTGCTGGGCGCACTGTTGAACCTGGGGCTATTGGACTACGTGGCGATGGATGTCAAAGCGCCGCCGGACCGGTACGCGGAGCTAGCCGGGTTACCAGGCCTGGAGATTGCGCGGATCGAACGGAGTCTGCGATTGCTCCGTGAGAGCGGCATCGCTCACGAGCTGCGGACAACCGTAGTGCCGGGTCTCCTGAATCAAGAGGATATCGCCGCCATCGCTCGCTGGATCGCGGGCGCGGAGCATTACGTGCTCCAGCAATTCCGAGGACGCAACACCCTGGATCCGGCCCTGACCGAAACGCATCCTTACCCGCCGGATCGCCTCAAGCGTATGGCCGAAGAAGCAGAGGCTCACGTGAGCCGGGTCTCGGTGCGCGGCATCTAATCTGCAGCACTATCTACTTGGAAAAGGTGAGAGATCTCGGGATTTCGAAGCGAGTCCGCTGGTGAAAACGCCCTCCGTACCGTAGAAACTGCGTAGACGAAAGCAAGGTAAACGAAGCTGGGGTTGATGCGGGAGGAAGACATGATGGGAAGCTGCCTATGGCGTTTGAGCGACCCTGGAACTGCTTCGTTTGCCCATTACGCCCCTCGACTGCGCTCGGGCCATAGTCGAAATGACGTGGTGAGTGAATTGTAGTTTGTTGATCCGTAAGTTCTGTAAAAGTGACAGGTAGCTAGTCTGCAGCATAGAAAAATCCCCCGAGCCGTTCAGCTCGGGGGATGATGCGTACAAGTATCGTCACTCGGTTTCGTCCGGCATCGGCCAGAATTCGAAGAGCGAACCGACCGACTCGCCCATCACGTTCCGACGGATGACCTCCCCGAAGATGTGCCCCACCGATAGCACCGTCAGCCGGTCGGGCCGACGTTTTTCGGGGATATAAACGGTGTCGGTGACAACAATCTCGTCGATCTCATCGACGCTGTTCAGATTGTCGACGGCGTTACCGGAGAAGAGACCGTGCGTGCCGAGCACGGTAACACGGGAGACGCCCAGGTTACGCAGGAAACGGATCGTCTCGACGATGGTACCGCCGGTGGCGATCTCATCGTCCACGAGCAGCACCCGCTTGCCGCGCACGTCCCCCATGATCCCATCAATGACAACGTGCTTGCCATCGATGCGACGCTTCTCCGCTGCAGCTGCCGGCAAACCCAGCGCCTTGGCTAACTTCAGCGCTCGCTTGGCGTGCCCGATGTCCGGTGAGACCACCACAGCGTCGCTCAAATCCTGCTTTTTGAAGTGATTAACGAAGACCGAATGGGCCGTCAGATGATCGGCGGGAATGTCAAAAAAGCCGTGTACCTGCGGCGAGTGCAGCGTCATGGTGATCACGTGGGTGGCGCCCGACGTGGCAAGCAGGTCAGCAACGAGTCGGGCCGCGATGGAGATGCGCGGCGCGTCTTTCTTATCAGAGCGCGCGTAGGAATAATAGGGAATGACAGCCTGCACGCTGTTCGCAGCCGCGCCCCGGGCGATATCTAACATCAAACATAATTCCAGAATATTGTCGCTGCACGGCGGGGAGAGCGGCTGGACGATGAAGACATCCTTGGCTCTCACGCTAACGCCTAACTGCACGTAGAAATTGTCGTTGGTGAACTTCCGAACGGTGGTGGGACTCAGCTCAAGACCCAGGTAATGGGCAATGTCCCTGGCCAACCCCTCATTGGCGGAGCCGCTGAAGACTAAGACACGATCCTTCAATGCTTCGGTGTGTTTCAGTTCCACAAAAACCTCCTCGGCTGACCTCTGACTCGTCAGTGAGTGTAACATAGAACACGTCAGTGACAACCGACCGGAAAAGATGAATGTTCGCAGCACCGCACCTCATCGCTACTCTGGAAACGGCTCCTCGACAACGCGCGCCGCCACCTCGGCCTCCATTGCAACAATCTCGGCCCGAACCTCCGCCACGGCGTCGTCCAGCGGCACGAGCCGACGCTCTGCGCTATCGCGCCGCTTCAGCTCCACGCCACCCTTTTTCAAGCCCCGCGAGCCTACGGTGATCCGCAGCGGCAGGCCGATCAGGTCGGCATCGGTGAACTTGACGCCCGCGCTGGCGTCCCGGTCATCGTAGAGCGCGGCGATCCCGGTCGCTCGCAGCCTGGCGTAGAGCTGCTCGGCGACCGCCAGCGTCTCGTCATCGGGGCTGCGGAAGAGCACGGTGAGGTGCACCGGACAGGGCGCCACAGCGATGGGCCAGATCAATCCATCATCGTCATGGTGGATCTCAGCGACAGAGGCCAGCACGCGCCCAATCCCGATGCCGTAGGAGCCCATAATCACCGGTCGCTCCCGCCCCTCCTCATCGTCAAACGTCACTCCCAGCGCTTCCGAGTACTTCGTGCCGAGTTTGAAGATATTCCCCACCTCCACCGCGCGATCCGCCCGCAGCGGTGCGGCGCAACGGGGACAGGCGTAACCCGCCTCCGCCACGGCAAGATCGGTCACAATATCCGCCTCGTAATCGCGCCCCACGTTGACGTTGCGCAGATGGTAGCCGGACTCGTTGGCGCCCGCCACCAGATTGGGCGACGCCGCAACCGCGTCATCCACCACCACGACGGCATCCTGGACGCCCAGGGGCGAGCCGTAGCCCGGCTCAGCGCCGATGGCGCGGATCTCCTCGTCCACGGCGGAGCGCAGCGCCTTGGCGCCGACGACGTTGGCCAGCTTCGTCTCGTTCAGCGCCATGTCGCCGCGCACCACGGCGAAGACGAACTGCTCCCGCTCTTCGGTGCCCTCCATCACCGTCGCCACCATGAAGACGGCCTTGGCGGTCTTGGCGGCGGGAATCTCCAGAAACGCGGTCAGCTCGTCGATGGTGGTAACGTCCGGCGTGGCGACCTTCTCCAGGGGCTGCAGCGCTTCCGGCGGCGCCACCGGCTTCTCGAACTCGGCGATCTGGCGGTTGGCCGCGTAGCCACACTCCTCACAGCGGATGATGGTATCCTCGCCGATCTCGGTGAGCGCCATAAACTCGTGGGCCGCCGCGCCGCCCATCATACCGGTGTCCGAGGCGACCGCCAGCACGTCCAGGCCGCAGCGCCGAAAGATGTTGAAATAGGCCTGGTAGTGCGCGCGGTACTGGCGATCCAGGCCTTCCTCGTCAGCGTCCAGACTGTAGCTGTCCTTCATGTCGAACTCGCGCACACGGATCAGCCCAGCGCGGGGACGTTCCTCGTCGCGCCATTTGGTCTGGATCTGGTAGACCAAGCGCGGCAGATCCTGGTAGGAGCGGATCTCCTGGCGCGCCAGGAAGGCGACGATCTCCTCGTGGGTCATGCCCAGCACCATATCCCGCCCGGCGCGATCCTGGAAGCGTCCCATCTCCGGACCGATCTCGTACCAACGCCCGGTCTGCTGCCAGATGCTGGCAGGATGGACCATGGGCATAGTGATTTCCTGCCCGCCGATAGCGTCGATCTCGTCCCGTACGATGGCTTCGATCTTGTGGAGCGACCGGCGCGCCAGCGGGAGATAGGCGAAGATACCCGCCGCAACCTGCCGGATAAACCCGGCGCGCTCTAGCAGACGATGGCTGACGGCCTCCGTCCCGCTGGGCGCCTGGCGTAACGTTCTTCCAAACAACTGGCTCATTCGCATGATTGATGACCTCGTATGCCACAGAAAGGTGAACTCAGTCTGAGGAGCCGTGGTCCCATAAGAGCCCTGGGTGAAGCTTCGGGAGACAAGGGGACCAATCACTCACCATACTGATTCCGACAGAGAGATGACCGGCGGGCGCCCGCACATGTACCAGGCTCACTCGCCCTGAAGACGGTTTTTGTCACAGTAGCTGGGCCAGCCGTGCGGCAGATCCAGCTCACAAATATCCGCTGCAGCCGGGTAGCGATCCAATTCCATCGCAAGCTCCAGGCCGTCGGCCAGGTCTTCCAGTGCCGCGGCCAATTCCGCGTCTTCTTTCTCAACGTCCTCAACCTGCGAATGAAGCCACGCCGCCATCCGCAACTGCAATCCTTCCGGAAGCTTCAATAGGACCAAATCGCCGCGACCGATAGCTTCCAATGCCGCGTCGAGTGTATCATAGCCCATCATCTGTACGATATCGCGTGCCCGATTCATTAGCATCGTCAATCTCCTCGTTTGGTATACAATTGGCTAAAAGGGTCCACATTCCAATGTAGTGCTAGTATAACCTTAAGGTGCGCAGAAAGTCAACTCCATAGGACAGGGGGCAAACGAAGCAGGTCCAGGGTCGCTCAAACGCCATAGGCGGCTTCCCATCATGTTTCCCTCCCGCATCAACCCCAGCTTCGTTTACCTTGCTTTCGCCTACGCAGTTTCTACGGTACGGAGGGCATTTTCACCAGCAGACTCGCTTCGAAATCCCACAGGAGACTTCGATGACAGATTTCCAAGACAAGATCACGTCCGAGGGCGTGATGGCCCTGCTGAAAGGGCGTCGCAGCATCCGCCGCTACAAGGACAAGCCCGTGCCTGACGAGCTACTCAGTGAAGTGCTGGAAGCCGGACGGTGGGCGCCCTCGGCGAGCAACCGCCAGCCGTGGGACTTCGTCGTGGTTCGAGATCCAGAGATCCGCGCAGCGGTGGCGGAGTACGCCGCGTACTTCTTTATCAAGTGGGCACACGTCGAAGAGGCGCCAGTCATCATCGCCCTGTGCGGTGACGCGCGCAACGCCGTCTACCGGCAGTTTCTGCACGAGGACGTGGGGTTGGCGGGCAGCCAGATGATGTTGCAGGCAGCCGCCCTGGGCCTCGGCACCTGCTGGCTGGGCGGCGTGGACCGGGAGGCCATCGGGCAGATTCTCAAGGTCCCCTCCCACATCGAGGTGATCGGGCTGCTAACGCTGGGCTTCCCCGCCGAAGATCCAGAGCCACCGGCGCGCAAGCCGCTGGCAGAGATCGTCCACTACGACGTCTACGGCAATCAGGACGAGGCGCAGAAAGCAGAAGCGGGCCGCGTCATCGCCGGCCCGCTCAGCGTGCTGCTGCGCAAGCTGCGCATCACCTTTCGCGGATAAGGCGTCCCTCCCGCCGGTAAGTCCGCACCACCTGGGGATGCAGCGCGGTCAAGACCTCGTAGTTGATGGTCTCGGCCCACTGCGCCACCTCATCCGTGGTGATCTCGGCGGCGCCCTGCCGCCCCACCACAACGACCTCATCCCCCAGGCGCACGTCCTCAATGTCGCTGACGTCGACCACGATCTGATCCATGCTGACGCGCCCGCGAATCGGTGCGCGCTGCCCGTGGATCAGGACGGCGCCGCGATTGGAGATCAGCCGGTGATAGCCGTCGCCGTAGCCGATGGGCACCAGCGCCGCCCGCATGGGCGTTTTTGTGATAAACGTGCGCCCGTAGCCGATGGCGCTGCCCGCCGGCAGGGTGCGCGCGCGCACCACGATGCTCTTCAGCGTCAGCGCGGGTTCCAGCGGAAAGGGCGCACGACATTCAGCGGACGGGTGCTGACCGTAGAGCAAAATGCCCGGACGGACGGCGTCCAAATGCGCGTCCGGCAGGGATAGGAGGCCGGCGCTGTTGCAAATGTGCCGCAGGGGAATCTCAAAACCGGCGTCCTCCACATCCCTGAGCACAGCCTGGAACGTATGCCACTGATCCAGCATGGGCCGCCGGTCGGACTCGTCGGCGGTGGAGAAGTGGGAGAAAAGCCCCTGAACGGTGACGTTCGGCAGGCTAGCGACGCGGCGAAAGAAGCCCACCACTTCCTGGGGGAAAAGGCCGTAGCGCGACATGCCGGTATCCACCTTAACGTGGATGGCGATAGGGTCGGCGGCAGCCTCAGAGAGTCGCTCGACAAATGCCCCATCAATGGCCGTCGGCGTCAGGTCGTAGTCCAGCACCAGATCGATGCCCGAGGGCGGCGTGTAGCCCAAGATCAGCACCGGCGCGTCGATGCCCGCTTCCCGCAGACGGACGCCGTCGATGGTGCGGTGGACCGCCAGCCGCGTCGCGCCGTTGCGCAGAACCGTTCGCGCCACAGGTATCTCGCCGTGACCGTAGGCGTTGGCCTTGACGATGGCGATGATCGCCGTATCCGCGCCCACCGTACGCTTGATGGCACGCGTGTTGGCAGCGATGGCGTCCAGATTGATCTCGGCCCACGTCACGACGCCGGGCGGCGCCGAGCGCTCCAGGGCGACCATATCAGGCATCAGCGCAGTCTTCTGCCATATCTCTACCATATCCACATCCCTTCTGTCTCTCTCCGTATGCGCGCCCCATCATAGACCATTTTGGAGAGTTGCCAAGGGAAGCGTATAAGGGGCAAACGAAGCAGTTGTCGGGTGGCTCAAACGCCATAGGCGGCTGCCCATCATGTTTCCCTCCCGCATCAACCCCAGCTTCGTTTGCCTTGCTTTCGCCTACGCAGGTTCTACGATACGGAGGGCATTTTCACCAGCGGACTCGCTTCGAAATCCCATAAAACAGATCCGTATGGCAGATCGACGACCTCAGCCAGTGACTACTCTAACTGGGTTGTGCAATTGGGGCAGCGCGTCGCCTGGATGGGAATGGTCGTGAAGCAGTAAGGGCACGCTCTCGTGGTGGGTTCCTCCGGCGGCGCCTCTTCTTTCCGCTTCATTCGATTGACCCCCCGAACAATCAGAAAGATTACGAAAGCGACGATCAGAAAATTGATCACCGTGTTGATAAAGAGACCGTAGTTGATGGTCGCCGCACCGGCCTCTTGCGCCGCCGCCAAGGTTTCATAGCCCTCGCCGGACAGATCAATGAAAAGATTGGAGAAATCCGCGTTCCCCAACAAGAGGCCGATAGGCGGCATGATAATGTCGTTGACCAACGACGTGACAATCTGCCCAAAGGCGCCACCGATGATCACACCGATGGCTAAATCAATGACATTGCCGCGCGCGATAAACTCCTTGAACTCTTTCCACATTTTAACCTTCCTCATTTTATAGGACACAGAAAACACGGGCTTCGTTCACGATTTTTTATTGGGTCTCTGGTATTTCGCCGGGTGGTGGGAAACTTGTCATTCCGAACGTAGTGAGGAATCTCGTTGGTGGGGAACGAGACCCTTCGCTGCGCTCAGGGTGACAATTCAGTGGGGATTGGGCCATATTTACCCGGCGAAATCCAAAAGAGCCTTTTTATTTTGCCGTCTTTGATTGTCCTTTACCACTTCCTCGCTTCCGGTACAATAGGCTCTTGCACTTATATTTGATGGGACACGGATAAACACGGGCTTCGCTCACGGTTTTTGTCTTTACCGTGTTATTCCGTGTTCGCCCGTGTCCCAGAAAAATCAGATGACCATGACCTCGGAGCCGGTCTCGGTTTTGGTGACCTGGATGCGCGTGGGGAAGGCGTCCTGCAGCTCCTCGATGTGGGTGATGACCAACACCAGGTCGAAATCCGACTGCACGGCTTTCACCGCCTCGACCAGCCGCCGCCGACCGTCAGCATCCAGCGAGCCGAAGCCCTCGTCGACGAAGAGGGAGCGCAGCCGCACGCCGGCCCGCTGCGCCAGCAACTGCGAGAGCGCCACACGGATGGCGAAGTTGATGCGGAACTGCTCGCCGCCGGAGAAACTCTCGTAGGGGCGCGTGCCCTTCTCGTCGCTGATAATGATGTCCAGCGTCTCGCGGACGGTGCCGGATTTGGTCTCGCGCTGCGTCTCGAAGCGGACGTGCATCCGCCCGCCCGTCAGCTGCTCAAGAATGCGATTGGCCTCGGTCTCCAGCTCCGGCAGCGTGTGCTCGATGATCATGGCAGGAATTCCGTTGACGCCGAAGGCCTCGCGCAACTCGATCAGCAGCGCGACCTGCTCTGCCAGCGCATCGCGCTGCTTGACAAAGCGTTGGCGGCGCGCTTCCTGCGTATCCAGCGCCGCCAACGTCTGCCGGGCGGCGCCTACCCGCTGGCGCACCTCGACCTCGCGTTGGCGCGCGGATTTGAGTGCTTTCAAGAGCTCATCCGCCGCGTCCAGGCGCGGCTTGAGCGCATCCAACTCGGCCTGCCGCTCCTCACGCTGATCTTGCAGCTCGGAGACGCGCGTCTGCTGCGCCTTGATCTCCCGCGCCACCCGCGCCCGCGCTTCTTTCTCGCCCTCCACGCCAACGCGGGCTTTCTCCAGCTCTCGATAGTCCTCCTCAGCGGCGGAGAGCTCACGAACGCGAGCCTTGACCGCTTCATGTTTCTCGGCGTCGTAGCCGACCGTTTTCAATTCCGCCAGCACCGTCTTCAGCGCTTGGCGCGCGTCTTGGGCATAGGCGCTTTCTTCCAACTGCTGCTGGAGCTCGTCGAGGTCGGCGCGCGCGTTTTTCGTTTCGGCCTGGGCATCTTCAGCATACGCCTTGCGCTCGAGCCGCGCTTCCAAAGCAGCAACCTGCTCCCGCAGTTCCTTGCTGCGCTCCGAAGCGTCAGCGGCCTGTTCCTGCTGCTGGCGGAGCCGGGCCACCGTCTGCTCGACCTGGGGGCGTTGGTGCACCGTGCGCTGGAGCTCCCGAATCTGCGCGTTCAGTTCCGCGCTCTGCTCCTCCAGCGCCTCGAGGCGCCGCCGATTGGCACGGTACTCGTCGCCCATCTCCTGGCCTTCGGCCTGGAGCTCTTCCAGCAAGCGCATCTGGTGATCAGGCATGAGCGGCTGCCGGCAGAGCGGGCAGGTGGCCTCCGCCTCGGCGAGCGCGTCCAGGCGCTCCTTCGTCTCGTCCATCAGCGCCTTGAGCTGCCGGTTGCGCTCGCGCCGCCGGCTGCGCTCGACGTCAGCAGATTGCAACGCCTCCCGCGCCGCGTCCAACGCCTCCGCGGATTCCTCGATCTCGGCTAACCGCGCCGTCGTCGTCTCCAGCTGCTGCGAAAGTTCTTCACTGAGAAAGCGCTCTTTCAGCGTGCGCAGCTGTCCGCGCAGGTCGCCGATCTGCTGCTCGATCTGGCTGCGAGCTTCTGCGATAGTCCGCTCCAGCTGCGTCAGCGTCTGCTCTTGGGCACGCAGCTGATCGCGGAGCGCGTCGCCGGCGCGGGCGATGACCTGCTCCTGCCGCGCTTTCTTCTCCTGTAGCCGCGCCGCTTGGCTCAGCTTTTCACTCCACGCACGCTCCTCGTCCAGCGTCTCGCGGTAGCGTTGGTAACGCGCCTCGATCTCGGCGGCGGCGGCGATGCGCGCCCGGTAGGACTCCAGGCGCACCGTGTGCGTCTGTTCCTCGTGGCGCAGCGCTTGCACCCGCTCCTGCTCCTGAGCGACGCGCTGATCCAGATCCTCGATCCGCCGCCGGATGCCCAGCGCCTGCTCGCGCACCCGCGTCAGCTCGTTGACCTGCTCCTGGAGCGATTGCAGCCGCTTGCCAGCCTCCTGCGCCTCTGCCTTGGCCTCTGCCAGCGCCGCCTCGTACTCCGCGCGCCGCGCCAGCTCCGCGTCGATCTCCTCCAGCCGCCGCTCCAGCGCCGCTTTCTCCGCCTCAGCCTTCGAAAGCCGGTCCTTCACACGCTCACGGTAGACGTCCCACCGTTCCAGGCTCAGTATGGCCCCAAGCACACGCTTGCGCTGCGCGGGCGATTGCACGGTGAACTCGTCGGCGTTGCCCTGGCGCAGATAGGCGGAGTTGACAAAGGTGTCGTAGTCCAAGCCCACCTGCCGGTCGATGCGCGCCTGGGTCTCGCGCATGGTATCGCCGGTGATAGACTGCCAACCATCGTCACCCAGCACCTGGAAATCGAGCACGGATGTGGTGGAGCGGCGCCCCTTCAGTTCCCGCCGCCGCAGGATGCGGAAGCGCTGCTCGTCGCCGCCCCGATAGGGCATGCGGAAGACGAATTCGACCTCCAGCCAACGTTCGCCGTGATAGATCAGATCCTCGTCGTGACCGTAGGACGCGCGCGAGCGACCCCAGGTTGCCCAGGTGATAGCATCCAGCAGCGAGGACTTTCCGGCGCCGTTCTCACCTACCAGGCTGGCGAGATGCACACCACGCAGGTCGAGATGGGTCTCGCGGTGTGAGAGAAAGTTTTTGAGATGTAGTTCTTCAGGGATCATGGGTCAATTGGAAATTAAAAATGGAAAATGATACAGAGATCAGGGTTTGCGGTTGCGCGCGACGATGAAGCGCTCCCAGCTCTCCCTTCGAGAAGCGTCGGGTTTGGCGACCTTGACGTGCCGGAAGGCCATCTTGACGTCGTGGACGACGCCAGCGAAGTCCTCGCCGGGGAATGCCTTGGCGACGAAGTTGCCCCCGGGCCGCAGAATCTGCTCGGCGATCGCCAGCGCCGCGCGGATCAGTTCCATCGAAAGCACGTGATCCCGCAGTTTGATGCCCGTGGTCGACGGGGCAGCGTCACTGAGGACGACGTCGGCCTGCCCGCCCACGGCTTCGATGATCCGATCCTGTACCAGCAGATCGGTCATATCTCCTTGCAGCATCACGACGCCGGAAATCGGTTCCATCTCCTGCAAATCCAGCGCGACAACGCGCCCTTGCGGCCCGACGAGCTCGGCGGCAACCTGCGACCAGGAGCCTGGCGCGGCGCCCAGATCGAGGACGACGTCACCCCGGCTGATCAGATGAAAACGCTCCTGGATCTGCAGAAGTTTGTAGGCGGAACGCGCGCGATAGCCATCGGCCTTAGCTTTGCGAAAGAACCTGTCCTGCCGCTGTTGTTTACGCCAGTGTGACATGATCAGATACCGAGTTGGTAGAAAGCAAAAATCCGATTTCTAGCAAAGTCATCACAGCGTCGTGACCTCGCTTTCCGGCTTGTCGCGGTACGGCTCGAACTGGGGCAGGAGCTCGTGCGGCATCCGCCCCTTGATGCGCGTGCCCTGCGCATTGTGCGCTTCCTCGTCGATGAGTCCGCGCTCGTGAAAGACGCTGACCAGATCGCCGCGCTCGAAGGGCAACATCACGTCAATCGCCACCATTTCGGACTCCAGCACCTCCTCGATGTGAGTCTTGAGCGCCTCAAGGCCGTAGCCCGTCAGCGCCGAGACCGCCAAACTGTCCTGTAAATCACCCAGCGCGTCGCAGGCTGTCTGCGGATCACGGAAGCGGTCAACCTTGTTGAGCACGTTGATGACAGGAATATCCGCCGCGCCAATCTTCCGGAGTGTACCGTAGACCGCATGGGCCTGATCCATGGCGTAGGGATGGCTCGCGTCGATGACGTGCAGCAGCAGGTCCGCCTCGGTGACCTCTTCCAACGTGGCGCGGAAGGCAGCGACCAGCTGCGTCGGCAACTTCTGGATGAAGCCGACGGTATCGGTGACCAGCACCACGGTGCCGCCGGGCAGTTCCACGCGGCGCGTGGTCGGGTCCAGCGTGGCAAAGAGCTGGTTCGCCACGTAGACGTTGGCATCACTGAGCGCGTTGAGCAGCGTGGACTTGCCCGCGTTGGTATAGCCCACCAACGAGACGGTGGGCAAGCCGCTGTGGCGGCGCCGTTTGCGGTGGCGCTCGCGGTGCGCGCGGACGTCCTCCAGCTCATCCTTGATGCGGTCGATGCGCCGCCGGATAACGCGCTGGTCGATCTCCAGCCGGGTCTCACCCGGACCGCGCAAGCCGACGCCGCCCGTGGCGCCGCCGGCTCGACCGCCGGCCTGGCGCGTCAACGCCTGATTGGTCCACGTCTGCGTCAGCCGGGGGAGCCGGTACTCGTACTGCGCCAGCTCAACCTGGAGCGCGCCCTCGCGCGTGCTCGCGTGTTGCGCGAAGATGTCGAGGATTAGCCCGGTGCGGTCGATGACCTTGACGCGCGAACCGAAAATGGCTTCCAGATCGCGCTGGTTGTTGGGATTGAGCTCGTCGTCGAAGATCACCACGTCAGCGTCGAGCATCTGCAGCTGCTGCGCGATCTCTTTCGCCTTGCCGCTGCCGATGAACGTCCCGGCCCTTGGTCGATCCAGGCTCTGTACCGCTTGCCCGACGACATCGAGGCCGGCTGTGTCCGCCAACCGTTCCAGCTCAGTCAGCGACTCCTCTACCGGCCAGGCATCGGGGCGATATTTGCCCTTGGGTGTCTCGTTCCACTCCACGCCCACCAGAAACGCCTTCTCGCGCGGCGGACGGGTTCTCTTCAGATCTTGGTTTCCTGCCATAAGCCTCCGATGTCTATCTGTATTTTATAGCTCCATCATAACGCGAAAGCCGTAAGTATCAAGATTCAGAAAACCCTTTCAGACAGAAACAGGTGTCAAATTGTTGAGGTGTGTTACAATTAAACTCATGGAAAAAGAGAGGAACGCTAACGACTGGAACCACGCTATCCTGACCTTGCCGCACCCTCACGTCCTCCAGTCCTGGAGCTGGGGGGTATTCAAGGCGCGCCACGGTTGGCAGACAGACCGTCTGCTCTGGCAAGAGGAGGAGCGCGACCCCTGGGCTGCCGCGCAGGTGCTGACTCAACAGCGCAGCCGTTTCAAATTAGGCTACGTCCCTAAAGGCCCCCTGGTCGATTGGGAGCAGCGCGAGCACGTCATCGAGGTGTTGGACGCCCTGGAGACACTGGCCAAACAGGAATCCATGATTCTGTTGAAGATCGATCCCGACGTGCGGAACGACACAGAGACGGGCAAAGCCATTATGCAGCTGCTCAAGCAGCGCGGCTGGCGTCCGTCCTTTGAGCAGATCCAGTTTCGCAACACCATGCTGCTGGACCTGCGACCCGATCTTGATACAATTCTGATGGACATGAAATCCAAGTGGCGCTACAACGTCCGGCTGGCGGCGCGCAGGGGCGTTGAGGTGCGCGTCGCTGATCGGGATGAGTTGCCGCTGCTCTACGCGATGTACGCGGAGACGGCGCAGCGACAAGAGTTCATCATCCGCGATGAAGACTACTACCTCGACGCCTGGCAGACGTTTATGGACGCCGGGCTGGCGACGCCGCTGCTGGCAGAGGTCGAGGATGAACCCGTCGCCATGCTGGTGCTCTTTCACTTTGGGACCTGGGCGTGGTACATGTACGGTGCGTCGCTGGAAAAGCACCGCCGCTGTATGCCCAGCCACCGCCTGCAGTGGGAGGCGATTCGACAGGCCAAGGAGCGAGGATGCGAGACGTACGACCTCTGGGGCGCGCCGGACGAGCTGCAAGAGAACGATCCCATGTGGGGCGTTTACCGCTTCAAAGTAGGCTTCGGCGCAGAGTTTGCGCCGCACATCGGGGCTTACGATTACGCGCCCCATCGCCTGTTGTATCGCATTTACGCCTTCCTGCGACCGCGCTGGGTCGCATTCGCGCAACGACGGTATTGGAATAACCATTAGCAGTCTTGGCTGCCTCTTTTTTCAGAGCAGCCAATAGTGAACGGAGGGTGCTCACGTGCGTATGCTTGTCACCGGTGGGGCGGGTTTCCTGGGGCATCACCTATGCAATGCGCTGGTCGACGTGGGTCACGAGGTCATCGCCGTTGATGATCTAAGCTCTGGCGATCCAGAACGGTTGGATGAACAGGTGCTCTTTCACCGTGCCTCGGTCCTGAATCGGCCCAAACTGTGGACACTGCTTCACGGTGTGGACTGCGTCTACCACCTGGCGGCCCGCGTGCTGGTCGCCGAATCGGTGCTTTATCCTCGCGAATACAACGAGGTCAACGTCGGGGGAACCGTCGCGTTACTGGAAGCCATGCGCGATCTAGAGATCCCCCGATTGATCCTGGCCTCGTCCGGCGCGATCTACGGGGAGCAGGAGAAACAGCCTATCGCAGAGAGCGCTCGTCCCCATCCGCGCTCGCCCTACGCTGTGAGCAAACTCTCGGCGGAGCACTACGTCCATACCATCGGGGCGCTGTGGGACATTTCGACGACGGTGCTGCGCATCTTCAACGCCTATGGCCCCGGACAGACGCTGCCCGCTTCGCATGCGCCGGTTGTGCCGCGTTTCCTGCAGCAGGCCGTGGGCGGCGGATCACTGGTCATCTTCGGAGACGGGACACAGACGCGCGACTACGTCTACATCGATGACGTGGTGACGGGCCTAAGAGCAGCAAGCACCGCCGAGGACGTGAATCGAAGAACGCTGAATATCGGCAGCGGGGTAGAGACCTCGGTCAACGATCTGGCGGAACTGATCCTGGACGTCACTGGCTCCAAGAGCAACATCATCCACAGTGCAGCGGGCAGCGCCGGCGTCTCTCGCCTGCGCGCCGACCTCACCCTGGCGCGACAGTGCCTCAACTATCGGCCCCAGACAACGCTGAAAGCAGGACTGCGCAAGACCCTGGCCCAGGACCCCCGGTTTCATCCCGCGTAGCAACAGGTCTCTGACAGTGAAGACGGTCATCCCGACCCAATGGCGTGAGCGGCGAGTCGTGCGCTTTCTGTGGACGTTTGGGCAGCGCATGGGTCAAATCAAGTGAGCACACGCACGGCGGCGCTGGCCTACTACACGCTGCTTTCCACTGTGCCGCTGCTCTTCTTCATCCTCGCAGTCGGCAGCCTCTTCGTGAAGACGTCGGAGATCCAGGATCTCACGCTCCAGGCGTTGAGCGCACTGCTCCCCACTGCCGAACGAACCGTCGTCACCGACATCGAGTCGATCCTGCGCTACCGGCGCACGCTGGGCACCGTCGCCGCCGTGGGCGCGCTCTGGTCGGGTTCAGACATGTTCGCCATTCTGGAAGCCACCGTCACGCAGCGTAGGAGCGTCCGCGCCCCCGTGCGTTCTGGAAACGGCGGCTCACCGGCATCCTGGCGCTGCTGAGCGTCACGGCCTGGATTCTTCTGGCGCTCTTCAGCCGGACGCTCTGGCGTCTGCTGTTACACTGGTTCCCTATCCTGAAGAAAGAGAGACGGAGAAGATAGATAAGAGAAGATCAAAAGGAGACCACGATGCTGATCACACACGCTAAGGTTGCCACACTTGGAGATAAACCCCGGCTGATGGACGATGGCGCAATTCTGATCCATGAGCGCGAGATCGCGGCTGTGGACACAACCGCAGCCCTGACCGCGTACTACCCTGACGAGGCGCGGTTGGACGCAGAAGGCCAGCTGGCAATGCCGGCGGCGCTCTGCGGGCACACGCACTTCTACGGCGCTTTTGCGCGCGGCTGGGCCTATCCCGGCCCGGCGGCCACCGGCTTCACCGAGATCCTGGAGCGGCTCTGGTGGCGTCTGGACAAGTTGCTCACACTGGAAGATGTCCGCTCGTCCGCGCAGGTCTGTCTGGCGGACGCCATCCGGCACGGCACCACGACGCTGATCGATCACCACGCCAGTCCTCATGCTATTGAGGGATCGCTGGACGTCATCGCGGACGAAGTGATCAACGCCGGTCTGCGCGCCTCGCTCTGCTACGAGGTGACGGACCGGGACGGCGCGGCGCGGTCGAAGGCCGGGCTTGAGGAGAACGTCCGCTTCCTGAAGCGACTAGAAAAGGAGCCACACCCCCAGTTGGCAGCCTCCTTTGGGCTGCACGCATCGCTGACGCTGAGCGATGAGACGCTGGCGCAGGCCGTTGCCCTGCGTGAGGGGCTGGACACCGGATTCCACATCCACGCTGCCGAGGGCATCGCAGACGTCAAGGACAGCCTGGCGAAAT
>CAYVKR010000049.1:0-16103 GCA_964452025.1 uncultured Anaerolineales bacterium | reverse complement strand
CGAAAGCAAGGCAAACGAAGCCGGGGTTGATGCGGGAGGGAAACATGATGGGAAGGCGACCCTGGAACTGCTTCGTTTGCCCGCATCCTGTCTGTCTTGACACCTTCAGCGCCCATGATATACTTTTTATTGAAAAAGGTTTTCAATAAGGTGAAAGATGACGACATGGACTGAGCGACTATCAGAGGCAGGGTACCGCATCACGGAACCGCGACAGGCGGTGGTGACGGTGCTGCAACAGACCGAACGTCCGTTGAAACCCCAGGAGATCCTGGAGCGCGGAACAGCGCTCCACGCCAACCTGGGATTGGTCACCGTCTACCGCACCCTGGAGCTCTTCGAGCAGCTAGGCTTGGTGCGCCGGGTCCATCGCGGTGAGGGGTGTCACGGCTATCTGCCCACGACGCCGGGACATCGCCACGTGCTTGTCTGTCAGTCGTGCGGGCGGGCGGTGGAGTTTGTCGGCAGCGATGATCTGGACACGCTGATCGCCCGCGTTGAGGCCCGGACGGATTTCCAGGTCGTGGATCATCTGTTGCAGCTTTTTGGTTGTTGTCCAAATTGCCAGGAAGAAAACTAGCATGCATGGAGGTGGAGAGATGCAGCGTTGGCGCTATCTAATAGGTATAGGATTGTTACTGGTCGTGCTGCTGGGGAGCTGTGCGTCGGCAGACAATGCCGATGTTCGAGAAGGATCACTTTCGGTCACCGTCAGCATTGTGCCGCAGGCGTACTTTGTGGAGCGTATCGGGGGGGAGCACGTTACCGCCAACGTTATGGTGGAGCCGGGCGCCAGTCCGGCGACCTACGAGCCGAAACCCGAGCAGCTGGCGGCGCTGAGCGAGTCGGCGGCCTATTTTAGCATTGGCGTGGCCTTTGAGAACGTCTGGCTGGAGCGCATCGCCGACGCCAATCCAGACATGCGCGTCATCGACACGGCGGCGGGCGTCGAGCGCTTGCCGATATCGGACCACACCCATCACGACGAAGAGACGCACGAGGAAGAGCACGCGGATGAGGAGCACGAAGACGAGGGGCACGCCGAGGGCGCCCTTGATCCGCACATCTGGCTCTCGCCGGAACTGGTCAAGGCGCAGGCGCAGGCCATCCACGACGCACTCGTCGAGCTCGACCCAGAGCACAAGGCGGACTACACCGCGAATTTGGAGGCTTTCCTCGCCGACATTGACGCGCTGCAGGCTGACGTCCGCGAGACGCTTGCCGGGGTGGAGAATCAGGCGTTCATGGTCTTTCATCCGTCCTGGGGCTACTTCGCCGATGAGTTCGATCTGATCCAGATTCCCATCGAGGTCGGCGGGCAGGAGCCCAGCGCGCAGGAGCTGGCAGCGCTCATCGACGAGGCCAAGGAGGAGAAGATCAAGGTTGTTTTCGCTCAACCGGAGTTCAGCACCGGCGCTGCGGAGACCATCGCCCAGGAGATCAACGGCGAAGTATTGCTCGTCAGTCCTCTGGCGCGAGACTGGCTGTCAAATATGCGGGATGTCGCCGAGGTCTTCGCCGAAGTGTTGGCGGAATAGAAGAGGTATGGCAGCGAATCGGGAGTCCCGGCAGGAAGTTATCACCGTCCGCAACCTCTGGGCCGGCTACGATCACGAGAATGTGCTGGAGGCCGTTGACCTGACCGTCTACGAGCGCGATTTTATCGGGCTGGTGGGACCGAACGGCGGAGGCAAAACGACGTTAGTTAAAGTACTCCTGGGGTTGCTGGAGCCGACGCGGGGGATGGTGCGGATCAAGGGCGAGCCGGTGGAGAAAGGCCGCCGTCACATCGGCTACGTGCCGCAGGCCGTAGAATTTGACCGCGACTTTCCCGTCAACGTCTGGGACGTGGTCCGGATGGGACGACTGGGCAAGCGCCGTCTCTTCCAGCGCTATACCGCTGAAGATGACGCCAGCGTCGAGGAAATGCTGCGGCGTGTGGAGATGTTCGATCTGCGGGACCGCGCCATCGGTGAGCTCTCGGGCGGCCAGCGGCAGCGCGCCTACATCGCCCGTGCCCTGGTCGCCGAGCCGGAGATTCTCCTGCTGGATGAGCCTACTGCCAGCGTCGATCCGCAGATCAGCGCGTCGATCTACGAGCTGCTGCGGCAGCTGAACGAGCACGTCACAGTGCTGATGATCTCCCATGACATGACGGCGGTCTCATCCTATGTGAAGACCGTGGGATGTCTCAATCGCCGGCTGTTCTACCACAATGAGAAGAATCTGACGCCAGAGATGTTGGAACTGGCCTATCAATGCCCCGTCGATCTCATCGCGCACGGCGTGCCGCACCGCGTCTTCCCCGAACATCTGCCCGTGCATGATCAACGTTCTAACGTTTAAACATTGACTCCTTCGAAAATAGCGAATGATGAATGGCGAATGGCGAATACTCAAGCATACCTGGTTGCTGGAGTGCCGACAGCTTGTCGGCATGACGCTGCCAGCAGGATGCTGGCGCTCCAAAAACCGGCATTTTCGTACGAGGATGGTGTGCGCTCGCACCGGTGTCTCTACTGAAATAACTAGCAGAAATCGGATTTTTCTACGACTTGATACTATATGTGGGTTTCTCATGACCAAAATCACTAGATGTAGGGTATGGCCACCTAAAAATCCGATTTCTTGAACCTTTTTTCAGGTGAGCTAAACATTAGAACGTTCAAGTGTTTTAACGTCCCACCAAGTTCCTGAGGAGTTTTCCATGTTCGATCCTATCATCGAAGCGCTACAATTCGCCTTTATGCGCAACGCGCTGCTGGCCGGCGTGCTGGTCAGCGTGGCCTGCGGCATTATGGGCGCCCTCGTCGTCGTCAACCGCATCGTCTTTATCAGCGGCGGTATCGCCCATGCGGCCTACGGCGGGATTGGCCTGGGCTACTTCGTCAAATACAATCTGCTGCCGACGCTGCTGGCGGGCTCGGCGCTGGCGCAGGATCAGCGACCGGGCTATTTCCCCATCATCGGCGCCATCGTCTTCAGCCTGCTCTCCGCGTTGGGCATGGGCTGGGTTCAGCGTCGGACCCGCGAGCGCGCCGACACTGTCATCGGCGTGCTATGGGCCATCGGCATGTCCATTGGCATCGTCTTCGTGGATCTGACCGCCGGCTACAAGGTTGATCTGATGAGCTATCTCTTCGGCAGCATCCTCGCCGTGCCTCGGCCTGATCTCATCGTGATGGTGGTGCTCGACGCGGTGATCGTGCTGCTGGTGGCGCTTTTCTACAAAGAGCTGCTCGCCATCTCCTTCGACGAGACCTTCGCACTGATCGAGAACGTGCCGGTCGATGCCGTCTATCTTGTGCTGCTCTCCATGATCGCGCTGACCGTCGTCATGCTGATGCGTGTGGTGGGGTTGATCATGGTCATCGCCATGTTGACCATCCCGGCTGCCATCAGCGGTCAATTCACCAAAGATCTGAAGAAGATGATGGCGCTGGCTGTCGTCCTGGGTATGGTTTTCACCACCGTCGGCCTCTGGATCTCCTACGCCTGGAATCTCACCTCGGGCGCCTCCATTATCCTCGTCGCCGGTTGTGCCTACCTGATGACTCTGCTGATTCGAATGCTCAGACAGCGTTCCGCTTTGGATCAAGACGCCGCTTCCCTTGAAACCGCGCGATCCTGATGCTCGCCTCTCCCTTTTGTCATTTGCCATTTCATTGATCATTGAGGATTTTTCATGCCTATCTACGAATACTACTGCCCGCACTGCCATGGGCGCTTTCGACAGTTCGCGCGTCAGATGGACGCACCGGCGCCCTCGTGCCCGCGTTGTGATACAGACGAGGTGGAGAAGTTGATCTCCAGCGTCAACACCGGGCGCTCTGAGATGGAACGTCGGGCCGACTTCGATCAGCAGGCGCGCGCAGCCCACGACGCCGACGCGCAGCGAGCGGCGCAGGTCTTACAGGAAGGCGACGATCTGCTGGATGAGGTCGCGCCCTTGGGCATGGATCGGGATGCCTTCCGCGAGATCGTAGAGCGGCGCGCAGCAGGCGCCACCGACGCCGAGCTCGATGACGTGGTCGATGCTATGTCGTTGCCGGAGCCGCCCGGCGATGTCGCGCATCATCACGACCACGCCGGAGACGACCACGCGCACCATCACGGCGGTCGCCGCAGCGCCGAGGATCTGGGCTGGGCGGAATGAAAGCGGCTCTCGTGGGTTTCGCAGGGTGACTAAAAAGCGGTTTTAATTTTCTCCACAGATTACGCAGATTTTCACAGATTTTTAATTTTCCGTATGAATCTATGAAGTCTGTGGTTAATATCTCGCTTCGATCCGGAGAAATCCTGAAGACCCATGAAAGCGACGTAAGTGCCAGATATCGGATTCCTCAAAGAAATTCGATGTCTGGCTTGGGTTTCGAAGCGAGTTAGCTATTGTCCTGATGCCCTTCCGACGGTACAATTGTCTTCACACCACGAGAACCGAGGAGGATCGCATGATGTACGATCAAAACGTTGCGGCAGTGCTGCTGGCAGCCGGCGGTTCCAGCCGCTTTGGCGAGCCCAAGCAGCTGTTGCCGTGGGAGGGTCGCCCGTTGATTGTGCATGCCGCCGACGTTGCCTGGGCCGCCGGGCTGAATCCCGTCGTCGCCGTCATCGGTGCGGAGGCCGAGCGTGTGGCCCCGCTGCTGGAAAGCCGGCCCGTCCAGGTGCTGCGCAACTACCGCTGGCGTGAGGGGATGAGCACGAGCCTGCGCGTTGGGCTGGCGGCGCTGGCGCACGACGTCGAGGCGGCGATTTTCCTGCCCATCGATCAGCCCTGTCTCACGCCGCGCTTTCTGCAGGCGCTGGTAGAACGCTGGCGCACGTCCGGCGCCGACATCGTCGTGCCAACGGCGGAGGAGCGGTGCGGCGGTCCGGTGCTCTTCGGGCGCGCGCTCTTCGCTGATCTGGCCGGACTCGAAGGGGATGTCGGCGGGCGCGCGCTCTTCGCTGCCTACCGCGAGCGGCTGGTCACGCTGCCAGTTGACGATCCGCACCTGCTGGTCGACGTCGACACGCCGGAGGCCTATGCACGCCTGCAGAGCGAGATCGAACGGCAAAACCCCGCCGAGATCCTGCGCGGCATCCGCGCGCTCATCGTCGATATGGACGGCGTGCTCTGGCGTGGGGAGTCGCCGCTGCCTGGCCTGCACCGTTTCTTTGATCTGGTCCAGGCGCGCGACCTGCGCTACACGCTGATCACCAACAACTCCAGCCGCACGCCGGAGGACTACGTCGCCAAATTGGCGCGGTTCGGCGAGCAGACGACGCCCCAGCACGTGCTGAACTCCGCGCTGGCCGCTGCTGATTATCTGGCGGCGCGAGCTGAGCCGGGCGCCACTGTCTTCCCCGTGGGCGGACGCGGCGTGCGGCGAGCGCTGCGGTCGCGTGGGTTCCGGTTGGTGGAGGAGGGCAGCGCCGTGGATTACGTCGTCGTCGGCTGGGATACCGAGATGAACTGGGAGACCATGGCGCAGGCGGCCTTGCTCATCCGGGGCGGCGCGCGCTTCATCGGCACGAACCCCGACCGCTCCTATCCCAGCGAGCGGGGACTGGTGCCCGGCGCGGGCGCGCAGTTGGCCCTTTTGGAGACCGCCACCGACGTCACGCCGGCCATCGCGGGCAAGCCGGAGCCGGTGCTCTACCAGCAGGCGTTGGCGCGCATGGACGTGGCGCCCGATGAGACCCTGGTTATCGGGGATCGCCTCGACACCGACATCCTGGGCGGCGTGCGCCAGGGTATGATCACCGCGCTGCTTCTCTCCGGCGTACAACGTCGCGCCGATCTTGCCGGTTCGCCTGTCCATCCTGAGTTAGTCTTTGAGAATCTCGCCGCGCTTCTGGACGCCTGGCCGGATCATTAAGTCGCTCCGGCTATGCTCATTTAATCGCATGGTATACTAATCCTGTCCATTTTAGAGAGAACGATAGGAGTGCCATGGCCGTAAAGCTGAATTTGTATGAGTTGAGTTTACCGGAGTTGGAGTCGCTCTTCGAGCAGTGGGGGGAGCCGTCTTACCGGGCCCGCCAGCTCTGGACGTGGATGTATGAGCACCTGGCGACCGACTTCGACGAGATGACCTCGTTGCCGAAGACGCTGCGAGCCCGGCTGGCAGCGGAGACGGTGCTTTACGTGCCGCCCGTACTGGCCCAGCAGCTCTCGCTTAGCGGTGAGACGCGCAAGGATCTGCTGGAGATGCGCGATGGGGAACAGGTCGAGGTGGTGCTGATGCGCTATATCGAGCGGCGGACGGCCTGTATCTCCACCCAGGTCGGCTGCGCGCTGGGCTGCGCCTTCTGCGCGACCGGTCAGATGGGTTTCGTCCGCGATCTGACCGCCGGTGAGATCGTGGCGCAGGTCTTGCACTTCGAGCGCGAGCTCGCGGCTCAGGAGCGCCATCTCACCAACGTGGTCTTCATGGGCATGGGTGAACCCTTCTTGAATTACGAGAACACGCTTGAGGCTGTTTATCGCCTGATGCATTCGGCGGGCTTCAACTTCGGCCAGCGACGGATGACCGTCAGCACCGTCGGCATCGTGCCCGGCATCCGCCGATTTGCCAAGGAAGATTTGCAGGTCAATCTTGCCGTCTCGCTGCACGCGGCCAGCAATGACTTGCGCGACGACCTCATGCCCATCAACCGGAAGCACCCGCTGGACGAGCTCTTTTCCGCCATCGGCGCCTACATCGCGCGGACGAACCGCCAGGTCACCTTCGAGTGGGCCTTGATCGACGGGATCAACGATACGCCTTTGCAGGCGCAGGCGCTGGCGGCGCGTATCGAAGGGATGCTGGCTCACGTCAACCTCATCCCGCTCAATCCCACGTCGGGCTTTGCCGGGCAGCCATCGTCACCGGAACGCATTGAGCAGTTCACCCAGATCTTGGATCGCCATCACATCTCGCACACCGTGCGATTGCGGCGCGGTATTGAGATCAGCGCCGGGTGCGGGCAACTACGCCGTCAACAAGATCGGTGATGCGCGCTTGCCCGTAAGTAGCCTGACCTATTGCTGACTCAATATCGAATGACGCTAGACTTTTCCTGTATCGTAAGAGAAGCGTAAGAATTCCGTCAAGTATAGTAATGTAGGGTTGTTTATAATAGGAAACAGATGTGGGGTTTGGGAACGCATGAGATTCTCCTCCTTCTGTAAGCCGGGGGTATTGGGACTGCCCCCGGCTCATGCTTTGTCAGGTTTGGTCCCCGCCACCTATCCTTCTCAACGACCAAAGCTTATCAGCCGATATTTCGATGATGAAGCGCCTTACCATTTGATCGCAAGGGAAGCGTAAGCATTCCGTCAAGTTCCGTGAGATGAGCAGTGGTATAGTAAGGATGGTTAGGGCTAAGTTTCTAAAAGATTCTCCTCCTTCTTAAGTCGGGCGCTGTGGGACCAGCGCCCGACTGACTTTTTTGTGTCTGATGCAGATCCCCAGTATCCCATGTCCGGCTTCTACGAGGACGGACCGATGCGTGTTGCTCACCTTGACAATGACCTCCCCGTGCTTACAATACCCTTACTATTGAGAAAGTGTGAGTTGGCATGCAAGCCGCTTGCCAGGGAGTCTGGGAGGAAAGAAGATGCGGATTGACGGACGCGCACCGGACGAAATCCGACCTGTGAGTATCGAGCTCTCGCCGATCAAATATCCTGAAGGATCGGCGCTGATTCGCATGGGTGAGACCTGGGTGCTCTGCACGGCGACGGTCGAGCCGGGTGTCCCGCGCTGGCGGCGCGGCAGCGGCAAAGGCTGGCTGACGGCGGAATATGCGCTGCTCCCACGTTCCACGCAGGAGCGGACGCGCCGCAGCCACATCGAGGGCGGGCGCGCGCAGGAGATCCGTCGCTTGATCGGACGCAGTCTTCGCCGCGCTGTGGATCTCTCGAAACTGGGGGCGCGTATGATCATCGTTGACTGCGACGTCCTACAAGCCGATGGGGGCACCCGCACGGCGTCTATCACCGGCGGCTACGTTGCCGTGGTGTTAGCCATTCGCCAGTTGGCCGAACGCGATAAGGTGTCCAATGACGTCTTGGCCCCGCCCGTCGCCGCCATCAGCCTGGGCGTGGTGGACGGCAAACCGCTGCTAGACCTCAACTACGCTGAAGACGTCCGCGCACAGGTCGATCTCAACGTGGTTATGGACAGCCAGGCACGATTTATCGAGGTGCAGGGCACAGCAGAAGGCGACCCGATTCCGCGCGAGACCCTCGACGCGCTGCTCTCGCTCAGCGTGCCGGGCGTGCGGACGCTCATCCGTGCTCAGCGGGAAGCGCTGGCCCAGGCGGAGGCCCCACGTTGACGCCACGCCAACGAGGGCTGTTGATTGGTCTGGGTGCGGTGCTGATCTTGGTGCTTGGCGCCATGGGCTGGACCGTCTGGACATCCCTGCGGGCTATGCCGACGGTCTCCGTGATTCCTACGCCGACGCCGGTGCCGACGTGGACGCCAACGCCCACGGAGACGCCCGTTCCCACCGTCACACCGACGCCGTTCTTCGCCACGGGTGAAGCGGGTGAGATTGCCCGCCAGGTCGCGGCGGCGCGCGAGGTGCTGCCACGCTGGGAGACGCCCCTCACTTTCGTCGATACCTACGATCTCAGCGTGATCCTCTATCGTTACTATCGGCAGACCCCGCCCTTTCCCCTTTCGACACGGCGCACGTTGACGGCGCTGGATCTCTGGCCCGCCGTGGAGGTGGAGACCGACCCCGTGGCGCAGGCTGAGACCATCGCGGCGATCTATCTCCCGGAAGAGCGTCAGCTCTATCTCCGGCGCGATTGGGAAAATTCTTTCCGCAAGATGCGCTCTCAGGCGGCCTACGGCTACGCCCGCGCGCTGCCGGAACAGTACGGTGACCTGGCGCGGCTCCGCGCGGAGGCCACGACCTTCGATCAGAGGCTGGCGCTGGATGCGGCGGCGCTGGGCGATGCGCTGGTGACCTTCTGGCGTTATGCCGAGGTGGCGCCGGGGTCGCCTGGCGCCGAGGCGCTGCTGGGCCTGCTGGAACCGGCGATCCTGCCGCTCTGGCGCGAATCGTCGCCGGAGCTGGAGGCACTGACGCGGCTCTCACTTGAGCTGGGCCGGGACTTCGCCGTGGCGCGCTACGAGGCCTTGGGCCTCTCTGCGCTGGACACCGTCCTTCGCCAGCCGCCGCGCACCACCGAGCAGCTGCTCCATCCCCTGGCGTACGAGGTGCACGGCGACTTCACGGCGCTGGCGCCGCTGGAACCCGCGTTGGATGCCGGATGGACGCTGACGCACACCGGTATGGTGGGGCAGGCGCTGATGCGCTACACCCTGGAGGCGTGGGGTGACGAGACGATGACCACCACGGTCGAGGGTTGGGATGGGGATCTGCTCCAGGTCTGGGCCGGGCCGGAGGGTGCCAAGGTGGTGCTCTGGCAGACAGCGTGGGACGAGAAGTACGAAGCCTTTGGCTTCGAGGCCCAGCTGCCGGAACGTCTCCCGGCGCGCGTGCCTGGCTACGTCCGCGAGTCCCAGCGCCCGGCGGCAATCCCGCCGGGGACGTGGTGGGAGGGGCGCAACGGTGCGGCCTTCGCCTACCGCTACCAGGACCGCGTCTGGCTGGTCTGGGGCGATGACGCCGGAGCTGTGGAGCGGTCGGCAGCTGCGGTGACCGAGGCGCGGGACGAAGTGTTTCAAGATGCGCCGGGCAGCGAGCAGACGCCTCATGACCCCGTCGAGTGACCCTGAGCCGGCGCGCCAACGACGCGCCGTGTTGATCTGGGCGGTGGTGGCGTTCCTCGTAGGGAGCACCGTGCTCCTCGGCTGGACGCGCTGGACGTTGGGTCGCCGCTATCGAGACGCAATTTACGACGACGCGGCGAAGGTCTCCGCGCCCGTCGCCATCGTCTTTGGGGCGGGTTACTGGCCCAGCGGCCGGTTGAGCGACGTGCTGATAGATCGTCTGGACACCGCCATCGCGCTCTACGAGGCGGGCCGCGTCCGCAAGCTGCTCTTCAGTGGCGACAATCGTGTCGAGGATTACAACGAGCCGGAAGCGATGCTGAACTACGCCCTGCGTCGGGGTGTCCCCCGCGAGGACATCGTGCTTGACTACGCGGGGCGGCGCACCTACGCGACGTGTTACCGCGCCCGCGACATCTTCCGGGTGGATCGGGCGGTGTTGGTCACGCAGCGCTATCACCAGCCGCGCGCCTTGCTGACCTGCCGCACGTTGGGATTGGATGCCGTCGGCTACGCTGCCGACCGGCAGCGTTACGTCGATATCGAATGGTATCGACTGCGCGAAGTCCCCGCGCTCTGGCTGGCCTGGTGGCAACTGCGCGTCACGCGACCGGAGCCGATTTTGGGGGAGCCGTTGCCCATTTTGGGTGAGGATTGACCGGGGACCGGAGACGGGAGACCGGGTGATGTTGCTCAAACGATCATCATAAGGAGTCTCATGCTTGAGTCTTTACGATCTTATCTCGATTTTGCGGTAGAGACGGCGCATCTCGCCGGGCGATTGACGTTGGGCTACTACCAGACCGACGTGCGCCCCGATATGAAAGCCGACGACACACCCGTCACGGTGGCGGACCGCCAGGCCGAGACGTTGATCCGGGAGCGGATCGCCGCGCGCTATCCCGATCACGCCATCGTGGGCGAGGAACACGGCGTGCGGGGACGCGAGGACGCGTCTCACCGCTGGTTCATCGATCCCATCGACGGGACCAAGTCCTTTGTGCGTGGTGTGCCGCTCTACGCGGTACTTCTCGGCCTGGAGATCGAAGGGACGGTCGAGGTGGGCGTGGCTTACTTCCCGGCGCTGGACGAGATGCTGGCGGCGGCGACGAAGGAGGGTTGCTGGTGGAATGGACGGCTCACGCGCGTTTCCAGCGTTGATTCGCTGGATCGAGCGTGGGTTGCGCACGCGGACGCGGCCAGTTTTGCGGCTCACGGTCGCGCTGAGGCGTGGGCGCGGTTGCAGCGCACGGCCTACTATCGCGCCGGTTGGTGCGATGCCTACGGTTATCTGCTCGTCGCCACCGGTCGCGCCGAGGTGATGCTGGACCCTATCATGAGTCCCTGGGACTGCGGCCCCTTTCCCCCGATCTTGCAAGAGGCGGGCGGCTACTTCGGGGACTGGGCGGGCCATGTCACCATCCACGGGCAAGAGGCGATGGCGACGACGCGGACGCTTTTGCCCCAAGTGCTAGATCTGATCAACATAAACGAAAAATCTGCTTAACAGACAACGGAGGAAATGATGACAACGTGGCCGACACGAGAGGAAGCGATGGACCTGTTGAAGACCTACACCAAGAACAAAAATCTGATCAAGCACGCGCTGGCGGTGGAGGCCGGGATGCGGGCGTACGCGCGCCGCTTTGGCGAGGACGAGGAGAAGTGGGGCGTGGTCGGCTTGATCCATGATTTCGAGTACGAGACCTACCCCGACGCGCACCCCGCCAAGGGCAAGGAGATTCTGGAAGAGCTGGAGATGCCGGAGGAGCTGATCCGAGGCGTCCAGGCGCACGCGCCCGGGCTGACGGGCGTCACGCCGGAGACGAAGATGGAGGAGGCGATCTATGCCGTCGACGAGCTGACAGGCCTCATCGTCGCCGTGGCGCTGGTGCGGCCCACGAGGTCGATCCACGACGTGAAGGTCAGCTCGGTGAAGAAGAAATGGAACAGCAACTCCTTCGCCGCCGGCGTCAACCGCGAGGATGTCGAGGAAGGCGCCGAGATGCTGGGTGTGCCGTTGGACGAGCACATCGGCGTGGTGCTGGAGGCGATGCAGGAGATCGCCGACGATCTGGGGTTGGCGGGGATTTCGAAGCGAGTTCGTTGATGAAAACGTCCTCCGTACCGTAGAAACTGCGTAGACGATAGCAAGGCAAACGAAGCTGGGGTTGATGCGGGAGGAAAACATGATGGGAAGCCGCCTATGGCGTTTGAGCCACCCTGGAACTGCTTCGTTTGCCCCCGGCGGCGTGCGCATTTGCCAGTGTCGCATTTTTCACTATACTTGGTATTTGGATGCCCTTCCTAATCCAGCACGGCAAGTGCAAGGAGTACGTTATGTTCAAGTGGTTCAAATGGCTTTTCTACGCAGGCCTTTTCCAGAGACTGCTTTTTGGCGTAATCGGTCGCCCGATGAAAGAAGGCACGTGGGACGGATTTATCAACTACATCGCTGACACGGCGACGTTTCGTCCCTGTTCGCCGCGTGAGACCTGGTGGCTCAAAGGCAAACGCTATTCGACCATCGGTGACAAGATCAAGCGAGAGCATGACCGGCTCGCGGAAAGTCCGTATGATAAAGTTTACGCTCGGCTTCGGGGCAAGATCAACAAGACCAAGGGGCAGTATGGTCCGTTGGGTACCTATCATCGTGTCTTTTATGTGACGGAGATCCTGGAGATTCGCCCGCGTGAGAAGAAAGATTGCAAGTAGTCCCTTTGATCCATTTGCCAGGGAATCGACCATGTGTCGGTTCCCTGATGTTTTTGTATCGATCTCGATAATGAGGGTGCTGTGATCCGCTTATGAAGATGATGGAAAGAAAGCCTGAGATGCGCCGTCTGTGTTTGCTCTTTACCGTGATGCTCTTTCTCTCCGGTTGTGCTGATCTGGCCCGGCTCCTTCCTGAAGATGCGACCGCTGAACCGCCGGACATTTACGCGCCGCCGACTCCACTTCCTTTTCCGGCGGAGGTGAGTACGGGGGCCCGCATTCTAGAGCGCGGCGAGATGATCGTAGGGGTGCGCTACGATCTGGAGCCCTTCTCTTACGTCACCCCTGGTGGTGATCTGGCCGGGTTGGAGATCGATCTGGCCCACGCGCTGGCCGAGCGCTGGCTGGGCGCTGCCGAGGCGGTGCGCTTCCGGCAGGTGCGCTCCGATACGGCGATCCAGCATCTGCAAGCCGGGGACGTTGATTTCGTGCTGGCGGGCATCGTGCACAGCCAGGAATTGGAGACTGACGCGGATTTCAGCCCACCCTATTTCATGGATGGACAGGCGCTGCTGGCCTTCCCGGACACAGGTATCACCACGGTGGCTGACGTCGGCGGGCTCAACGTCGGCGGGTTGAGCTGGGCGGAGGGCATGGCTCAGCTGCAAGCGACCTCACCGGCGACGCCGACCTATGTGCCCTACGACGACTTCACGCAGCTGGTCAACGCGCTGCGCACCCGGCAGATCGACGCCTATGCCGGCCTGCGCCACCGGCTGGAACGGGCGCGTCGTTCGGTTGCCGGGATGGAGATCGTCACGCAGTACACGCAGTTGCCGCTGGCCCTGGTCTACCGGGAGAACGACCCTTTCTTCGGCGATCTGGTGGCGACGACGTTCCGCGCGATGGCGACGGATGGGACGTGGGACGCGCTGTACGCGCAGTGGCTCTCCGGCGCGCCCCCGGCGCTGCCGGATTGGCCCGGCACGCGGACGCCGCCCCCGCTCGACGCGACGCCACGGGAGCGGACGACGCTGGCGACGCTGGATCAGCTCCGGCAGCGTGGGCTTGTGCGGGTGGGCTATTTCCCCGACCGTTGGCCCTACAGCGCTGACCGGGGCGACGGCGTGCAGACCGGCTTTGAGGTGCGGCTCTTGGAACTGATGGCGGAGCGCTGGCTGGGCGACCGGCAAGCCATCACTTACGTGCCGGTGGCGGAAGGTACTGCCATCCAGCAGCTCCAGAGCGGCGAGGTCGATCTGCTGCTAGGGGGCTGGGTGCACACCGAAGAGGCGGAGGCGCAGGCGGCCTTCTCCCACACGCTGCTGGACGACGGCGTCAGTCTGCTCTCTCTACAGAGCGCACCGGTGGAGACGCTGGACGCGCTGGCGGGCCGCCCTGTGGGTGTGATCGCAGGCACCGTCGGTGAGGCGTCGCTGTCCCAGATCACAGAAGCGACGGGCATCGGCCTGAATCCCATCACCTATCCTGACCGGGATGCGGCCGTGGTGGGCTTGCAGACCGGCGAGGTGGCGGCGCTGTTGGCGGAGCGGCGGTTGCTCTTCGACCCCTTTTATCGTGTGGGCGGCTTCTTCCTGCCCGACGCGCGTCTCACCGACAGACCCATCGCCTACGTATCGCCCCGGGGTGACTCCGACTTCCGTGACTTCATCAACCTGACGCTGGCGACGCTCCACGCGGATGGCAGCTTCGACGAGCTCTACCGCATCTGGTTCGACGATCCGATCCCGGAGCTGCGGCCCTGGCCTGGTCGGCCCTTGATCTCGCTCAGTTTGCAGTAGTCCCAGGATCATCGTCCCTAGGTTGTAAAACCGAGGACGCGCGTCCCGGCACTACCCGGGACCTTCGGCGCATGCCAGACATCGGATTTTTCCAAAAAATCCGGGCTCTCTTGGGTTTAGCAGGGTGACTAAAAAGCGGTTTTAATTTTCTCCACAGATTACGCAGATTTTCACAGATCTTTAATTTTCTGTATGAATCTATGAAGTCTGTGGTTAATATCTCGCTTCGACCCGGCGAAATCCTGAAGACCCAAAATCCGATGTCTTTTCTACGTTTTTCGTTAACTGAGCAAACCGCTCAGACGTCGGGCTGCGCTTCGTCTTGCAGATGACGCGCCAGGGCAATGGCGTCGGTACGTACTTTCGCCAGATCCTCTGCGTTAGGCCGGCCTCGGATGTCGCCCAGGCGGCCCTGCGTGCTGGCCTTCTCGCGCCCGTGGAACTCGCCGACGACGTACCATTCGTCGACGACGGGTATGCCCAGGTGCTCGAAGAACTGCCCCGCGTATTTGCCCGCCGGGATCGCCTCGCGGATGCCCGTGTGCGGGCCGGAGTAGGTACAGAAGATCAGCGCGTGCTTGCCCGGCACCGGCGGAGCGCCGATCTTGACACGGCCCTCGCGTCGATAGACGTTGAATCGCCGGTTGAGAAAATCGGCCACCGGTCTGGGCGGCGACCATTGGTAGGACGGAAACCCGACGCAGAGCAGGTCGTAGGCGTAGACGTCCAGCTCGCTGGCGTCTTCCACGCGGAGGAGATCAACCTCAGCGCCGGCATCGGTCAACCCCTCTTCGATGGCATGAGCGACCTTCTTTGTGTTGCCCGTCTGTGTCCAATAGATGATGGCGGCGCGCATGCGGTCTCCTTTCACGATGCGGGTAACTTTCCAACAGGCGCGACGTAGACGGCGAATTCCTCCTCACCGTCGACGCGCAGCAAGGCATCCAATCGCTTCTGGTTGTACGCGGCGATGGCGCAGGCCCCGGCACCGATGGCTTCGCAGGCCAGGTAGAGGTTCTGGCAGACGTGCCCGGCGTCCAGTAAGATCAGTTTGGGGGCCGCGCGGCTGTAGCGCCACTCGGTGCGGTAGGGAATGGCTGACCAGATGAAGGTGACGGCGCTCTGCGCGACGAATCGCTGGTGGTGGCAGGCTTCGGCGGCACGCTGGGCCAGATCCGGTGCGTTGTAGAGGAGGTAGAGTTTGTGATCCAAGGAGAGGTAGCGGTAGAGGCCCGGTTCGACGCTGCCTACGCGGTTGATGACCAGATAGGTCTCGAAGGGATGGCGCGCCCCTGCCGAGGGCACGGTGCGGAAAACAGCCTGGTTCCCGCGCATCACCCGTCGCACGCCCTGCGTGGCCCAGAGCAGAAAGGCCAGTTCCTCCACTGAGAGCGGATCGGCGCTGTACTTGCGGCGGCTCTTGCGACCGCGCAGCGCTGCAAAGAGCGAGACGGGCGGCAGGGAGCGTGCGTGAGGTGCCGGCAGGTCAATCAACGGCGCGTCGTCTGGATAGGGTTGCTGCAGCGGCGGGCGCGGCTTACCTGATTGCTGATCGGTGGCCTCACCGCGCATCTTCTCCCAAACGTCGGCCTTGATGAGATCGCGTCGTACGTGTTCCTTCGACATATCGCCTCCTCAAAGAAATAGTTGAACGTTATAAGTTGCAGGATAGTGTCCATAAAAATATAAGTTCCCGTCGCTGTCAAACCGATGTGCCAGAGACTCAAGAAACTGACGTTTGAGGATTGTTTTTGTTAGGCTGTTCTTCTGTGTATTCACTATACTCGACCTGCGAAAAGGGACAACCTCCGCCCGTGCGGGCAAACGAAGCAGTTCCAGGGTCGCTCAAACGCCATAGGCGGCTTCCCAT
>CAYVKR010000048.1:14371-16283 GCA_964452025.1 uncultured Anaerolineales bacterium | reverse complement strand
CGCAATCCGTTCCAGCTCGTCGAGCAGCAGCGCGCCGCCGTGCGCATGGCGCTGACAGAGCGGGTGAGCGTGCTCACCGGCGGGCCGGGCACCGGCAAGACGACCATCACCAAGACTATCATCCAGCTGCTGCAGGCCAAGGGATCGACGGTGCTGCTGGCAGCGCCGACGGGCCGCGCGGCCAAGCGCCTCAATGAGCTGACGGGGCTGGAGGCGAAGACGATTCATCGGCTGCTGGAGTTCTCGCCGGGCCAGGGCAACGTCTTCCTGCGCGACCGGGAGAATCCGCTGAACGCGGACATGATCATCGTGGACGAGGCGTCGATGATCGACATCCTGCTGATGAACAACCTGGTCAAGGCCGTCGAGGCGGGCAGTCATCTGCTACTGGTGGGCGACGTCGACCAGTTGCCCTCGGTGGGCGCGGGGAACGTGCTGCGCGATCTCATTGAGAGCGCCGTGGTGCCGGTGACGCGCCTGAAGACGATTTTCCGCCAGGCCGAAGATAGCTACATCGTCGTCAACGCGCACCGCATCAACCGGGGTCAGATGCCCATCTTCGCGGAGGACGCGCGCGACTTCTTCCTCTTCCGCCTGCCCGACGCTGAGAAAGCTGCCGACATGGTCATCGATATCGTCGCCCGGCGCGTCCCGGAGAAGTTTGGATACCATCCGCACGAGGATATCCAGGTGCTCAGTCCCATGCATCGCGGGGCAGCGGGCGTCAGCGCGCTCAACCAGCGGCTGCAGGCACGGCTCAATCCGCCGGCGGAGCAGAAGCCGCAGACGCAACACGGCTCGCGCACCTTCCGCGTGGGAGATCGCGTCATGCAGATCCGCAACGACTACGAGCGCCAGGTTTTCAACGGGGATCTAGGGTGCATCATCGCCATGGATCTGCAAGCGGATCTGCTCACCGTCGATTTCGACGGCGTGCCCGTCGTCTACGAGTTCACGCAACTGGACGAGCTGATGCATGCCTACGCCGTCAGCATCCACAAATCGCAGGGCTCGGAGTTTCCGGCGGTCGTCGTGCCCATCCTGACGCAGCACTACGTGATGCTGCAGCGCAACCTGCTCTACACCGCCGTCACCCGCGCCGAGGAACTGATGGTGCTGGTGGGTAGCAAACGCGCCATCGCCATCGCCGTCAACAACAACAAAATCGCCCGGCGCAACACGCGCCTGGTCGCGCGGCTGCAGGAGACGCCGGAACCAACGACGTTATTTGAGTACGGAGCGAGACAGGCTTGACCGAGGACCGAAGACCGCAGACCGGACCAGCATCTCGTCCCTGGTCGGTTTATGGTGGATCGAACGGACAACCTAGTTCCTCGATCAACCATCACGCAACACGCAACACGCAACACGCAATACGCAATACGCAATACGCACCACGCACCATGCACCAAGAAGGAGGAGCCATGAGCCAGGTGCTGAAAGGAAGAATACTGTTCGCCAACGGCGAGCCTATTCCCAACGTCCAGGTGCGAATTTTCGACAAGGACGCGCCGGACAAAGGCGACGATGATCTGACGGTGGAAGAAGGCGTGTCGGATGCGCAGGGGCGCTTCGAGGTGCGCTTTGCGCCGTCGAAGTTCCTGGATTTTGTCACGTTGGGCGGGAATGAGGCAGAAGATATGCCCACGGACTGGACGGAGGAGACGCAGGGCCTTCGTCTACCGGACGTGACCGACATCTACCGGCCCTACGCGCAGTTCAACTACACGTTCAACGGGCAGCCGCGCGTGCACAAGGCCTTCTTACGACCCTTCAAGCGTGAGTTCCGGCTTCCGGAGATGCCGCCGGTGGATTTCAAGCCATCGGAACAGGGCTTCAAGTTTATCAACCGTTTCCCGGGCTACTACTTGCCCTTCTCTGTGCCCGTCTTGCCGGAGATTTTTGAAGTGAA
>CAYVKR010000048.1:0-14271 GCA_964452025.1 uncultured Anaerolineales bacterium | reverse complement strand
TACATCAGCACGCGCGACTCACTCAACATCTGGGAGAATCACCAGGTGCTGGCTCACGCCTACACGGAGCGCGATGACGGCCGGGTTGACATCCACCTCTACGATCCCAACTTCCCGCTACGCGATGACGTCTATCTGCGCTGCGAGCCGGTGACCCTCGCCACGCAGCGCGAAGCAGAGAGCGTGACGTTGAAAGGCTTCCGCACGATTCAACGGGTGGGAGACCGCGACGTGCGCCCGGTGCGCGGCTTCTTCGCCGTGCCCTACGTCCCCGTCCACCCGCCAGCTCTGTAGTCTGGTGGTCGAATCGTCAGGTAGTCAGATCGTCGTGAGCATCACGCAACACGCATCACGCAACACTTATTCGAAGGAGGTCACTCATGCTACGTCGTTTTCTATGGTTAATTGCAATCCTAGCTTTGTTATTGACATCCTGTACGACGGAGACGCCCGCCCCAACGCCAACGGTCCCGCCGCCCACCGCCACGTCCACGACGACGCCGGAGCCGACGCCCACGCCGGAACCAGAAGAACCGCTCTATCTTGCCATCATCTGGCATCAGCACCAGCCGGTCTATTTCAAAGATCCGGAGACGGGCATCTACGCCAAGCCCTGGGTGCGGGTGCACGCGGCGAAGGACTACGTCGATATGGCGGCGATGCTGGACGCGTACCCGGACGTGAAGGCGACCTTCAATCTCACGCCCAGCTTGATCCGTCAGCTGGACGATCTGGCGGAGGGCGCCAAGGACGCCTATTGGGCGCACACCGAGGTTCCCGCCGAGGAATTGACCGAGGAGCAGAAGCAGTTCATACTGCGCTTCTTTTTCGATATCAATCCCAAGATCGTGGAGCGATTCCCGCGTTACGTCGAACTGCAGGAGATGCGGCCGGCCGATGACGCCGAGGTGGAGGACGCCATCGCCGGCGGCTGGACCGAGGCCGACTTCCGCGATCTCCAGGTGCTCTTCAACCTGGCCTGGACCGATCCCGCGTGGCTGGCGGAGGCGCCGCTGGCGTCGCTGGTGGAGAAGGGGCGTGATTTCACCGAGGAGGACAAGCAGATCGTGCTGGACGAGCATCTGCGGCTGATCCGTGAGGTGATCCCCGTCCACAAGGCTTTGCAGCAAGCGGGACAGATCGAGGTAACGACGACGCCCTTCGCCCATCCCATCCTGCCGCTGCTGATGGACACGACGCTGGCGAAGGTCGCCATGCCCGCCGCCGAGCTGCCCGATCCGCCGTTTCGTTATCCGGGGGACGCCAGAGCGCAGCTGGAACGCGGCGTGGCCTTCTACCAGGAGCATTTCGGCATTGCTCCGAGGGGGCTGTGGCCCGCCGAAGGCTCCGTGGCGCAGGATATCGTGCCGCTGGTGAGTGGCGCCGGCATTCGCTGGATGGCGTCGGACGAGGGGGTGCTGGCCCAGTCTCTGGGCATGGAGGGCTTCACCCGCAACGGCGACGAGACGGTTCAAGAGGCCGATGCGCTTTACCGACCCTACACGGTGGCGGGACGCGACGATACGCCGGTCGCCATGGTCTTCCGGGACGTGGTGATCTCCGACAAAGTGGGGTTCTCCTACTCCGGCATGCCCGGCGAGGAAGCCGCTGCCGATTTCATGGCGCGCATCCACGCCATTCGCGATCGACTGAAAGCCGAAGAGGCCGGGGGGCCGCACCTGGTCACCGTGATTCTGGACGGCGAGAACGCCTGGGAGCACTACGAGAACGACGGCAAGGCGTTCCTCAACACGCTCTACGCGGCGCTCTCCGAGGACGAGACCATCGAGACCGTGACGCCCTCGGAATATCTGACGAGATTCCCCACCGAGCCGAGCCGCGAGATCGAGGAGCTTTGGCCCGGTTCGTGGATCAGCCACGATTTTTCCACCTGGATCGGCGAGGACGAGGAGAACCGCGCCTGGGATTACCTGCGGCGCACGCGCGAGGCCTTCGGCATGTACGAGAAGGGCGTCTACGAGCCGCCCGACGAGGCGGCGCTGGCCGACGCCCGCGAGCAGATGTACATCGCCGAGGGCTCCGACTGGTTCTGGTGGTACGGCGCCGATCAGAACTCCGGCGACGACCAGGGCTTCGATCAGCAGTTCCGGGATACGCTCAAGCAGGTCTATCTGGCGCTGGGTGAGACGCCGCCCCCGTGGTTGAACGTGCCCATCATCGCGGCGGAGCCGGTGCCGCCGGAGCAGACGGCCAGCGGTCTGATCTCGCCCACCATCGATGGGGTTGCGGGTCAGGCCGAGTGGGCCAAGGCGGGCGCGTATAGCGTGGCGGGCGGCGCCATGGCAGGCGGGAGTCTGCCGCTGGAGCGCCTCTACTACGGCTTCAACGCAGAGCAGCTTCATCTGCGGCTCGACGCGGCCTTCGACTGGGGCGCGCTGACCACCTGCGGCGGCAACCCCGACTGTCGCAGCACCGTGGGGGTCTATCTCTCGCTGCCGGACGTGGACGAGGCGGGCGCGTTCTCGCGCTGGGGCGATGGCACGGGATACCTGGGCTTTGGCGCGACGCGCCTGCTGGAGCTGACCTTTGGCAACAACGCGGAACTGCTCGGCGTCGATTACAGCGCCTTTGACGGCGACGGCTGGGTGCCCGCCGGGGAATTCCCCGTTGAGGACGTACCCGTCGCCGTGGCGGGTCAGACGCTGGAGCTCTCCATGCCGCTGACGCTGCTGGGTACGGACGGGACCGCGCCCGATAGCGGCGCCCGCTTCGAGCTGCGCGCGGTGCTCAGCCAGGGCACGACGGAGGGGCAGAGCGATCAGCAGTTCTTACCCGTCTCTGGCCCGGCGCGCGTGACCATCCCCGATCTGGGCCTGACCACGGCGGTGCTGGAGGTGCAGGACCCCGAGGAGGACGACTACGGCCCCGGCACGTACACCTATCCGACCGACGGCGTCTTCACGCCGGGCGTCTTTGACGTCACCGCCTTCAGCGTCGGCTACGACGAGACCAACGTCGTCTTCCGGCTGCAGTTCCGTGGCCCACTGGAGAACGTCTGGGATTCGCCCTACGGCCTCTCGCTGCAGACCGTGGACATCTACATCGACCAGGACGGGCCGGAGAGCGGCGCGCGGCGCCTGCTGCCTGGTCGCAACGCGGCGCTGAACCCCGATCACGCCTGGGATTATGCCCTCTGGGTCGAGGGCTGGGAGCCGGGCCTCTACGTGCCGGGGGAGACGGAGCCGCAGCAGGTCGCCGGCGTGATTCCGGGGATTATCGTCGATCCGGGGCTCTCGCAGCTCACCGTCAAGGTCCCTCAGGACGTACTGGGCGATGATCCAGAGAGCTGGACCTATGCGGCGGTGGTGCTGAGCCAGGACGGCTTTCCGTCCACCGGCGTCTGGCGCGTGCGCGACGTGGAATCGACGGCGACCCAGTGGAAGTTCGGCGGCGCGCCCGATGACGCCTCGCACACCCGCATCATCGACCTGGTCTGGCCCGTCGCCGGACAGCAGGAGGCGCTGCTAAGCGCGTACACGTCGTCGGAGCGGCTGAGCAATTTGACTGCAGATGACTTCGCGCAACTGCCCATGTTGACGGCGAAGTGAAATACTACCACAAAGACCTGACAGGTTTCCTAAACCTGTCAGGTCTTTGTCTGAAACTCCTCGATTTTCCGCTCCGCTTGCCGTCTGCGCACGTGGATGGACAGCGCAAGAACCAGCGGAAACGTGACGAAGATGGCGTACGCGATGATGAGATAACTTGGCATTACAATCTCTCCTCGCTGGCTGCGCGTTCTGTCTTCAGCGCTTCCAGCCAATCCTCGGCCCGCGTTAAGAAGATGCGCTGCCGGAGCAGCGTGACGTAGAGCAGGGTGAAGGCCACCAGCGAGACCAGCAGCGTCTGTAGCATCCGGGGCGTGATCGCCATGCCGCCTTCCGAGAGGATCTGTGGATGGATGGTCCGCCACCAGCGGATGGCAAACCAGGAGAGCGGCACGGTCACAAAAGCGACGATGCCGTAGACGGCGGCGAAGCGCGCCTGCTGCTCCTCGTCGGGCACCGAGCCGCGCAGCATCCCGTAGGCAATGTAGAGCAGCCATTGGATCGCCGAGATGGTCAGGCGCGGCTCCCACGTCCAGTACGTGCCCCAGACCGGCTTGGCCCAGAGCGCACCGGTGATCACCGTCATGGTAATAAAGACGACGCCGATGTTCACCGAACTCGCGCCCAGGATGTCCCAGACGCGCCTGCGCTGGACGAGATAGAGGATGCCCGCCACAAAGGTGACGAAGAAGCCGAAGAAACCGACCCAGGCCGAGGCGACGTGAAAGTAGAAGATGCGCTGTACGTCGCCCATAGTCGCCTCGCGCGGCGCGTAGAAAAAGACCATCGCCAGCGCTATGAGATACGTTACGACGCTCAGCGCGCCTAGGATCCAACTCAACGTCTTACGTGCCATCAAAAAACCTCCCGTAGAACTCGGATTTCTCCAAGAAATTCGAGTTCTGACACGAACTTTATGCCTCTATGGCGTATTCGAAGGTAAGTACCGCCACGGCAACCATGACCAGATCATACACAACCAGGATACGCATCCAGCCATTGACCTCGGCCAGCATAAGGCCGTCCAGCAAGCCGGCGGTCGCTTGTACGGCGGCGATGAGCAGCGGCACGGCCAGGGGCAGCAGTAAGATGGGCAACATCACCTCCCGGGCGCGCGTGTTGACGGCGATGGCGGCCAGCAGCGTGCCCACGGCGGCGTATCCCACTGTGCCGAGGAGCAGCACGATCAGCACCGAGGGACGAAGAAACGACACGTTCAGCAACGCTGTGCCCAGCGGCAGCAGCACGACTTCGACGACGAGCATCATGATCAGGTTGCCCAACGCTTTGCCGAAGAAGATGGCCGTCCGATCCAGGGGCGCCAACCGCAGACCGTCCAGTCCGCCGGTTTGCTGCTCGTGCATCATGGAACGACTGAGGCCAAGATTGCCCGCGAACGCGATGGTGGTCCAGAGCACGCCAGGCGCCGCCGCACGCGCCGTGGTCCCGCGCAGGTCCAGGGCGACGCTGAAGATCAGCAACGCCAGCACGGCGAAGACGAACATGGCGTTGACGATCTCCCGCGTCTGCAGCTCGGCGGCGATGTCCTTGGCGACGATGGCCCAGACCTGGCGAAGATAGGTCATGCAGCAGACGCCGCAGCGCGCGCGATCAGGGCGCGATACCGCTTCAGAAACGTCGCGCGGTCGTCCAGCGGGCCGTCATTGAGAATCTGGCCCCGATAGAGGATCAGCGCGCGTTCGCCGACGATGCCCTCTGCGAGCTGATGCGTGGTCATCAGCAGTGTACATCGCTTGGCAGCGAGGCTCCTGAGCAATGCATTGAGCGACGTGGTCGCGAAAGGATCGAGGCCCGTGTACGGCTCGTCCATCAACAGCACCCTTGGCTTGTGCAAGACGGCCCGCGCAATGGCGAGACGTTGCTTCATCCCCCGGGAGAAGGTGCGCACCAGGTCGTGCTGCCGGCTGTCCAGCTCGACGCGCGCTAGCAGATCGTCGATGCGGTGTTGCGGCTCATTCAGACCGTAGAGCCGCGCGTAGAAGCGCAGGTTCTGGTGCGCGGTGAGGTTTTCGTAAAGGAGCGTGCGGTGAGAGAGAAAACCGATCTGGCGTCGAAGGACCGCCGCGTCCTTCACCGTGTCCAGTCCGTCGATGGTGATAGCCCCGTTGGTGGGACGGGTCAGGTTTGCCAGCATGCGCAGCAGCGTCGTCTTCCCGGCGCCGTTGGGCCCGGCGAGCACGACAGACTCTCCGGCGGCGATGGTCAGGTCGATCTCTCTGAGCGCTGTGTGCGGTCCAAAGCGCTTGGTCACGTTACGAATCTCGATCATCGCTCCACGCTTCGGATAGGGATGCGCGTAGTTCAGCTCTGAGGGCGTCGCGCTGGCGTTCGTACGCCTCTTCGGATAGATCCCCGGATTCATAGGCCTCTTCCAGACGCGCTAGCGCCTCGACCAGCGGACGGCTCTCGTCTGGGAGCGGTGGGAGGGGGGCGCCGCCTTGTCGGCGCAGGGCGAACGCCACGGCCAGCGCGAGCGCCAACGCCAACGCCCCTAGGCCGATCTCCCAGCTGATTCCGCCTGCGTCGGTGCGACCTGTGCTTGCGCTTGCCGGGGGGACCAGTGTCAACGTCAGCGACTCACCGGCGGTCAGCGGGCGCCGCATGGCGTACGCGTTGACCCTGGGCGGCTCTGCCGAAAGCGGTCCCATGGAGCTCAGTTGAGAGCTCTCTACGGCAACGCCTTCCTCCATCACCATCACAACCGCCGCATCCACGGGCAGCAAGAAGGCTCGGCTTATGGTCTGTCTCGCCTGGTAGGGGATCTCGTACGTGAACTGCACGTCCAGCGTCGCCTCGCCAAATGGGATGGGCAGCTGGTCGAGGAGGATGCCATCGACGATTTGATAGCGCTCGTTGAGACGGTCGACTTCCTCGAACTGCACGTTCTCCGCGTCTGGCGGCAGCGGAAAGGCCACCGTTGCGTTCTGATCATTGCCGGTGTAGGGTGTCTCTCCCCGATTCCCCAGCAGGTAGTGCTCGGTGATCTGCAGGCGATTGCCCAGCGGGGTCATAAAGAAGTGCAGTTGATTGATGGTGATCTCCTCTGGTGGCTCAGGGATGCCCTGGGCGCTCACCGGCTGGGACCAGCCCAGGGTGATCAAAAGCACCATGGAGATCAAAAGCTCGCTTGGTCGCATCGGTCGGCTTGCTATTGCAGTTTCTCGCCGCAACCGGGGCAGAAGCGGTGGTCAGGCGCCACGCGCCGCCCGCAGTGCGGACAGTAGTTGACGGGCGCCTCTTCCGCTGCGCCGGATTGCTCGTCGCGCGCTTGCGCCACCCACCGGTCGATGGTCTGTTCCAGATGCGCGGAATGCTCGCGCTGGAACGGACGCACGAGATACGAAACGGCCAGGATGGCCGCCGCCAGCCCAATTAACAGTGCGCCGATGGTCATGCTCAACTCCTCCATATTGCGTGATGCGCGTTACGTGATGGTTTCATCATGAGTCACGAGTCAGAAGTCACAAGTCAGAAATCATGCTTTTGACTCAGGAATCATGACTGCCTGACTGCCCCATTACCTGACCACCCGACTATCTGACTAAGCTCTCCAATTCCTGCGTCAGCTGTTCCGCCGTCAGCGGGCCGATGTGGACGTAGGCGATGCGGCCCTCGGTGTCAATGATGAAGGTCTCCGGCACGCCGGTGATGCCGTACGCGTTGGCGATCCGGTCGTTGGTATCCAGTCCAATGGGATAGGTGAGGCCGTAGGCGTTCACCGCTGCCCGGACATTGGCTTCCCTTTCCTGGTAGGCCGCGCCCACGAAGGTGACGCCTGCATCTTGGTACGCTGTCCAGACCGATTGCAGCGCGGGCAGTTCCTCGGTGCAGGGCGGGCACCACGAGGCCCAGATATTGAGCACGACCACCTCTCCTTGCAGGTCGGCGAGCGATAGCGTGCTGCCGTCCAGCAGCGTGAGCCGGAACTCTGGGGCCGGCTGCCCTGCGCGCGGGCGCGCCGAGACGACCGCGCTCGCCTGTTGCTGGGGCGTGACCCACATGCTCCATGCCGCGCCCAGCAGCAGCGCCAGCACGACGATCCCGCCGATCATGTGCCGGGCGTTGCGTCGACCGGTGCGCGGCCAAAATGCCAGCACACCGCCGGTTAGAAAGACCAGTCCGCCCAGCCAGAGGAAATTGGTCAGCGCGTTGACGAGTATCCTGAACGTCACCTGTTCCTGATCCTCCGACCACCCCGCCAGGATGAGGTAGAGGTCTTCTCGCAGCCCAGGACGGACGGCAGGTATGCCGTAGGACTGCTCAAAGTTCGCGTAATGGCGCACTTCTGGACTTAGCGTCGTCAGATACTCCGTTCCCCGCGCGACGGTGACGTTGGCCCAGGTGCTGAAGGTATCCTCGTCCATCGCCTGATTCAGGCCTTCCAGCGTGAGCGTGTAGTCACCCACGGCAGCAGACCGCCCAGACTCCAGCACTATATTCTGTTCCAGGGGATACATGCGGGTGCCAATGACGCCGATGGCCATCAAAATGACCCCGATGTGCACGAGGTAGCCGCCGTAGGTGCGCGGCTGCGTCCGAAAAAGGCGCCACAGCGCATTGAGCGGGGCCTCGTCTCGTGTTTTTATCCGTTTGCTGACGCCCTCGACGAATCCCGCCAGCGCCGTGGCGCCGGCAAATCCCACCAGAGCGAAGCCGATGAGCGAGACCGGACGGATGAAGCCCGTCGCTGCTGCACCGCCGACCGCCAGCAGCGGGCCGATGATTCCGACCCAACGCAGCTGCTTGAGCCGGCGAAGCGCCTGCGTCGACCGCCCCAGCACGGGACAGACGCCCAGCAGGAGCAGCAGCGCGGCGAACTGCGGGCCGGTCACCCGGTCGAACCAGTCGGGGCCGGCTTCAAAGGCCTGACCCATCAGCCGCTGGCTCAACGTCGGCAGGACGCTGCCGATGAAGACGGAGAGGGTCAGCGTGGAGAAAAGGATCAAGGTCAACGTGAAGGTGCCCTCGCGGGAGAGCAAGCCCGCGTCGTTGGCCAGATTGCGGCGTCGCAGCCGTGATCGCCGCCAGATCAACAGCGCCAGCGCGCTCCCCAGCGTCACGACGATGGCGCTCAGATAGACGCCGCCCAGATTCGAACGGGCATAGGCGTGCACTGACTGGATGGCGCCGCTCCGCGTGGCGTAGGTGCCGAAGAGCACCAGCACAAAAGAGAAGATGACCAGTAGGAAGTTCCAGAGGTGGAAGCCGCGCCGTTCGTCTTGCATGACCGCGCCGTGCACCAGCGCGGTGGCGGTGAACCAGGGCATGAGGCCCGCGTTCTCGACGGGGTCCCAGCCCCAGTAGCCGCCCCAGCCAAGCACGTCGTAAGCCCAGCGCATGCCCAGCAACAGCCCCAGGCCCAGCCCTAGCCAGGCGATCAGCGTCCAGCGGCGGATGGCGTGGGTCCACCGCTGCATCTTGCCCACGATCAGGGCGGCCATGGCGAAGGCGAAGGGCACAGCCAGCCCCACGTAGCCGACGTACATCGCTGGAGGATGGAAGATCATGCCCGGATGCCGTAGCAGCGGATTGAGTCCCATGCCGTCGACGGGGGTGTGTGCCGTCTGGGTGAACGGGTTGGAGAGCAAGAGTGTCACTGCCGTGAAAAAGGCTGTGATGAGGCTAAGAATCACCGTGGCCCACGGGACAAACGGGCGCGCTTTCTCACCCGGTCGTTCGACTGCCAGTACGGTAAAGAGCGCTTGCAGGAAGGCCCACAGGAGCAGTGACCCCTCTTGTCCTGCCCAGATCGCGGAGAGCCGGAGATACACCGGCAGCGCCAGCGACGAGTGTTGGGCCACGTATCGGATCTCAAAGTGGTGTGTCAAAAAAGCGATGGTCAGCACCAGCAGTGCGGCGCCCAGAAGTACAGCAGTTGCGTGAGTCGCCCGCCTGCCGCTATCCCGCCAACGCCCGTCACGCTTGCGGATACCTTGATAGCTCGCAACAGCAGCGTAGAGCGTCGCTGCCAGCGCCAAGCCAACGAAGATGTGGCCGATGTCCCCCATGATTTCAGTCCTCGCGCTGCTCTGGAATCTCTTCGGCGTACCGCGAGGGACATTTGAGCAGCACGTCGTCCGCCAGCAGTGTCCCGTCGTCACTTAGCCGGCCCCGCACGATGGCCTGAGTTTCGTGCTGGAGCAGATCTGGCTTGATGCCCTCGTAAATCACGGACAGAGATGGGGCTGTGGGATCTTCAACGGCTTCGTGCAGAATCGTCGCCAGCCCGCCGCGCGCTTCCACGACCTTGAGATCGCCGGGAATCTGTACCATGGTGAAGGTCACGCGCGGTTTTGAGGGATCATAGACAATGCTCTCGCCGCGCACCGCGCCGGAGACTGTGAGATTTCGCTCCTGGGCCTCCTCACCCATGGCCTGGACTTCTTCGATGGTCAGGAAATAGCTGGCCGAGCTGCCGGTGCTGCTCCAGATGAGATAACCGACCGCGGCAACGATCAACACAGTCGCCACAATCAGATTCGTTTTACCTTCGATGGGATGCTCCTTTCGCCTTGTGTCCGCAGAGGACGGGTCTGGTGTGTCTCATATTCGAATTTGTTTACCCACCGCAGTATATGTCAGCTTGCTCCGTTTAGCAATCCATTTGCGAAGATATTTCATGGAGGTATGCTCTTGGTCAGGAGGCGAGGTCGTGGTTGATTTCGAGTTCGTCGCAGAAATGCTTCGTAACGCAGTACCCACTGTTTGTCCAGCCGCTCAGCTGGTGGTGCGTTGGCGCGACGAAGAAGTCTTCGCGCGGACCTATGGTTGGCTTGATCCTGAGAGATGCTTGCAACGTGCCACACTGGCGACGCACTTCGACCTGGCTTCTCTTACCAAGCTCTTTACCGTGACTGCGTTCATGATCTTGGTCGAGGAGGGGCGGGTGACGCTGGATCAGCCGGTGAGCCGTGTGCTACCTGCATTTTCCGGCGAGCGCCCAATTCGTCCGTACGAGGATCCTATCCATCCTGGTGCTTGGGTGACGGTGGAGGAAACGGACGCGACCGTCGACGCGGCCCAGATCACCTTCCGCCAGCTGCTAACGCACACGTCTGGGTTGCCTGCGTGGCGACCGTTATATCGCCAACCCGATGTGGCGTTCGCCCGACACATGGCGCTGACCACGTTCCTCTCTTATCTGCCGGGTGCGTGCATTGTCTACAGCGACATTGGCTTGATTTTGTTGGGCTTTGCTGTGGAGAAGCTGACCGATCTTGCGTTGGACGCTGCAATTCGGACGCGCGTTCTGATACCGCTAGGTCTGCAGAACACCTGCTATCGTCCGTCGTCCTCGTTGCGCGACACTTGTGCGCCGACGGAATTCTGTCGCTGGCGCAGGCGGCGCATCCGGGGCACGGTCCACGACGAGAATGCTGATCGACTCGGCGGTATCTCGGCGCACGCGGGGCTGTTCTCCACCGCACCGGACGTGGTGATCTTTGGCCAGAGCTTTCTAGCCGACAGGCTGCTTGCTTCCGATACTATCGCCGCCATGACGCGCTGCCACGCCGAAGATGAATTCGTGCGCCGTGGCTTGGGCTTCGCGTTGCGCAGCGAGGATTCCCAAAGTAGCGGCTACCCATTCAGTGAGCGGGCTTTCGGGCACACTGGCTTCACTGGCACGTCGCTGTGGATCGATCCAGAACGTGAGCTAGTGGTAGCGTTGCTCACCAATGAGGTCTACCACGGGCGAGAGAACCGTAACATTGCACCGTTGCGTGTCGCTGTCCACCGTGCCATCGTTGATGTGCTGGATGGATGAGCGCCGATCACCCAGCGCTTTTGTGCAAGCGTCTGTAAGCAACGACCGCTGCCCCTATGGGGCCTGCATCATCTCCCAGCACTGAGGGCACGATGTGGATTCGCTCAGCACTTTTCTGTTGCAGATAGTACTTCCGCGCCGTGTGCGCGATGGGCGCGACGAACTCGTCGCCTAGCCGCTCCACCAGTCCGCCGCCGAAGACGACTACCTGCGGGTCCAGCACGTTGACCAGATTGGCCGTCAGCAGGCCCAGATAGAACTGCGAGGTTTTCAGCGCTTCGATCAGGGGCGCGTCGCCTGCGTCCAGCGCGGCCTCAATGACGCTGCTGGTCATCCGACGTTTGCCTTTTTTCTCCATGATCTCTGGCACGACGCTGGTTCTACCGCGCGCCATCTGCTCCTCGATCATCTTCATCATCGCCGTCTTGCTGGAATACGCTTCGACGCAGCCCTCACGCCCGCAGGAGCACGTGCGTCCGTGGGGGTTGACGATGGTGTGGCCGATTTCGCCGGCAGCGCCGCGCCAGCCGTGCACCGGTTGTCCGTTGACGATGATCCCTCCGCCGATGCCCGTCCCGACCCAGATACCCACCATATTGAGCGAGCCTCGTCCGGCGCCGTAGACGTACTCACCCAGCACGCCGATATTGACGTCGTTATCGACGGTCACGGGCAGGCCAAGCCGCGTCTGCAGCTCCGCGCCCAGCGGCACGTCTGTCCAGCCGGAAAGATTGGGCGCTTCTCGTACCACACCGGAGGCGATATCGATAGCGCCCGGCGCGCCGATGCACAGCCCCGCAAAGTCGCCCACGTCGGCCTCCATTTTCTTGGAGAGCTTACGTACTGTCTTCTCAATGCGGTCGAGAACGACATCGACGCCCTCGTCGGCGTGGGTTTTCTTTTTCTTCGATTTGAGCACCTGTCCATTTTGGACGGCGGCGGCTTCGATGTTGGTGCCGCCCAGATCTATGCCGATGAATATGGGGTCTTTGCTTGCCATCTTATCTTCCTCCTGCGTTATGTGGTTCATGGGCCTTTTGCTCGGATGATCCTTTCTACGTCCGCGTTGTAGATGACCTCTTCTATCTCAAAGACAAACCAGGGTGTGCCGTCGTCGAGCCAGGTCAGCTCACCGGCTGTGAGCACCGGATTGCCCTTTAGTGAATCCCACTGCCGGGTTTCATTGAGCCAGAGGACCTTTTCTTCGCTCTCTTCGCCCTTGTAGCGCATGGATTCCAGCAGCTGCAGTCGGTCCGTGGTGGGGTCAAAGCGCGCGATAAAGCGCTGCTCTTCGTCGCCAAAGGGAACGATCAATACCGCCGTTACCTCGTCGATAGGCTCCCAGCGCACGCGCGGATCGGTGACCAGTAGCGCCGGCGTCCAGGCAGCGGCTTCCGCCCACAGCCCAAGATTAGCGCCCTGGTCGACTTTAGGCCCCTCGCTGACGCCGAAGGGCAGTTCCATGCGTCCGGCGCCGTCCAGATAGTACTCGTTGACCTTGAGCACGGGCAGTCCGAACAGCGTCGCTTCGATGTAGTGGCGGTAGCCCGCTCCGGCGTCGTGGATGAAGCGGATGCGGACGGGCAGGGTGATTCCGTTGATGCGCATGGTCCCGCGCCCCGAGATCACGGCGGATTCGATGGTCGGCACGCTGTCGCCGTAGAGAGCGCGGTAGAAACGCTCCACGGGCGCGGGCAGGTCATCCGGTAGAGGGACGCTTTCCGGTGTGAACATCTCTTGGGTGAATGGTGGAAAAGCCTGCGGACGAATTCGTAATCCCAACCAGATGAGTAGAACGATGAGCACAAGAATGCCGAGGATGATGGGATTTCGAAGCAAGTCTGCTGGTGAAAACGCCCTCTGTACCGTAGAAACTGCGTAGACGAAAGCAAGGCAAACGAAGCCGGGGTTGATGCGGGAAGGAAACATGATGGGAAGCCGCCTATGGCGTTTGAGCGACCCTGGAACTGCTTCGTTTGCCCATGATGCCAAGCCATTTCACGATCGATGCTCCTTCTTCGACTGCACATTGACGAGTAAGAAGATGCTGGAGAGCAGACCGCACGCCGTCAGCGTGAGCCAGAGCGGGATCTCGGCAGCGGCTTCTGGGAAACCGGCCCGCGCCGCCGAGAGCGAAGCCACGGCCAGCACCAGTGTGTAGCCAAAGCCTTTGATGTTCAAGATGGTCGCCAGAATGTAGCCCCAGGCGCGGCGCTGCCAGAGCCAGATCGCGCCCAGCAGCAACGGCGGCACCAGCAGCGAGAGATCCAGCGCGAAGACGATGCTGGTCGGGTGATCTGTCCGGGTGATGATAGAGGGAAGCTCACCGGTGGCGACGTAGCCGCCTATCTGGATGAGATAGACGACACTGAGTCCCACCGCCACGAAGACCATGTAGCCCGCGATCCACCGGGCGGGCGTTCTGGCGCGAAAACGTTGACCGGCCTGTTCAACGTCGATCCTGGGCAGGGCGCAGATCAGCGCGTAGAGCGGGAGGGTGAAGAGGGCCACGTAGAGCAGGAAGAAAGGATTGAAGGCCGCGCCGAAGAGGATATAGGCGTAGTTGTAGACCATGTACCAGAGCATGCCCAGCCAGACGAACTGTCCGCGCACGGATCCGCGCCGCGAGAAGATCAGCCCGCCGAGGAGCAGTGGCATGGCGATGACCAGCGTCACCAGATCGTTGCCCCGCCATACGGCTGCGACAAAGGCATTGTCCTGGTACAGATTCTCGATAAACAGACCCCCGGCTGCAGCTGCTGTGGCCAACACGAGGGTGATGATGGTCAGGGTATAACAAGATTTGGGTTTGGTTTTGAACATCCTGCTCCTTTATCAAGTATCCATGATCTCTTGTTGCCATGGCTCTTTGGGATTTCGCCGGGTCCCCCCCATATCTAGTGGTGGTACAATCGC
>CAYVKR010000047.1:0-16355 GCA_964452025.1 uncultured Anaerolineales bacterium | reverse complement strand
CCTCGGAGTCCATCTGCGTCTCGACGCCCGCCAGGAATTTGCGCTCGGCCTCGGGAATGCCCAACTTTTCAAAGGTGTCCTTGATCCCGTCTGGTACCTCGTCCCAATTGCGCGCCTTGAGTGGCATGGGGCGCATGTAGTAGTAGAATTCTTCAAAGTCCAGCGGGCCCAGATCGGCGCCCCACTCTGGTAGGGGCATCTTGAAGAAGGTCTCCAACGCCTTCAGGCGGAAGTCCAACATCCACTGCGGCTCCCCTTTGATGGCGGAGATCTCGCGGACGATGTCCTCGCCGATACCCTTGCGCGCGCGATGGGCGTAATCCATCGTCGTGGTGAAATCGTACTGGGATTGGTCCTTCAGCTGTCGTAGATCGTCGTGCTCAACGGTCATGTTCCCTCTCTTGGATTCTGAACGCAACCTACGCAGCGGCTTCCAGCTCTGCTTTTACCCAGTCGTAGCCCTTCTCTTCCAGCACGTCGACGAGGTCAGCCTCACCCGATTTGACGATGCGGCCCTCGTAGAAGATGTGGACGAACTGCGGGTGGATGTAGTTGAGGATGCGCTGGTAATGGGTGATGATCAGCAGGCCCATGTTGTGCGCCTGCTGCAAGCGATTGATGTTTTCGGAGACAACGCGCAGGGCGTCGATGTCGAGGCCGGAATCCGTCTCGTCCATGACGGCGAAGGTGGGCTGGAGCAGCGCCATCTGCAGGATCTCCGCGCGCTTCTTCTCTCCGCCGGAAAAGCCCTCGTTGAGATAGCGGCGCAGGAAGCTGCGATCCATCTGGAGATTCTCCAGCTCTTCGTTGAGCTCCTGCCGGAACTCGCGGGCCGGCATCAGGTGGGCGTGACGGCGTCCCTCGCCAGATTCGCGCGCTTCCTCGCCGTAGCCACGGATCGAACTGACGGCGGAACGGAGGAATGAGTAGAGCGTCACGCCGGACACGGCGACGGGGTACTGCATTGCCAGAAAGAGCCCCGCGCGAGCGCGCTCGTCCGGCTCCATCGCCAGCAGATCCTTGCCGTCCAGCAGCGCTTCGCCCTCCGTGATCTCGTATTTGGGATGTCCCATAAGGGCATAAGAAAGCGTGCTCTTTCCGGAACCATTAGGGCCCATCAGCGCATGAATCTCCCCGCGTTCAACCGTGAGATCTACGCCTTTGAGAATGTCTTCGTCCTCAACGCGGACGTGTAGGTTTCGAATTTTAAGTGTGTTTTGTAACATCACCTTTTCTCCCATTTTGTCTGACGAAAGTATAGCCCAGATAACAATTTTGTCAAGAGTTATCTTGTAAATTATAGATTGAGCACAAATATTTACCCGCATTTTTGTGTGGAATATCCGCAGTTTTGAGAGCTTCGACAAAAAAGAGACCGGTGCTTGTTGAGCACCGGTCTCCATGTTCTTCGTGGTGTAACGTCTAGCGCATCAGCCCCTGCAGTGCGCCGAAGCCAATGGCGCCGCCCACGCCCAATGCGCCCAGAATCGCGCCGATGATGACGGTGATGAGCCAGCCGATAAGCACGGTGGCGATGGTCTTGCCGTCATCGAGATCGAGGCCTTCTTTGATAGCAAAGTAACTGGCGATCAAGGACCAAATCGCGCCGATCAGCCCGCCGATGCAGGGGATAATTCCAAGCATTCGGGGGGCGTAGGCGAATCCGATGACACGCAGCATCTCGTTCAGGTCGGCCTGACCATCGAAGAGCTGCGTGCCGACAAAATAGGTCACCGCAGCCCAGATCAGCCAGTTGACGAAGGTCAGCAGGAAGGTGGTGACGATGCTGATGAGCAGCGCGCCAATCTGTAGATCCCCTCCCGTGACGAGGGTGAAGAGCGATCCCAGGATGCTGCCGACGACTGAGAGCGCCGCGACGATGGCGACGACGATGGCGGCCTGTGTGGTTGCGGTGGTGTCGTGCTCGATTTCCGCCTTTGTGCTTGGGTTGAATGTGAGTACATTGTACAACATTAATGAGCAATAGAAAGCCTATCCCCTATGTTGGATCCTTGTTTGGTTGTCTCCTCCTTTTTGGGTCTACTTGGCGGGACGTTTCGCTCGTGATGACATGCGGATGCTGAGGTGGATACTTGTTGCCGCGAAGATCGGGGCGATGACGAGGGCCACGATCAAGGCCATGTTGTATTGCGGCAGGACGCCTAACGCCCAGCCGACGTAGGGCGTGATAAGTAGCAGTCCCGCAGCGATCATCAACAGCACGTTCCAAAGGCGGATTCTGTGCTTCTTGCAGAAGATCTGGACGATGTGGAAGATGCTCAGCGGTACGACAAAGAGGCCGGTACCGACATTCAAAAGGACGGTGATGAATTCGCTGTATCCGCTCTGCAGCGCCGGTCTCCATAGCGCGGTTAGGAGCCAGAGGACCCATCCGATGACCAGGACGGGCAGGAGCCAACGGTTTGTACCACGCGCGTACCAGGTGTTGAAGAGCAGGAACACCAGGAATACAGCCAGCAGCAGTTCGCTTTGCAGCAGCATCGCGATCTGGTCCACGTGGGTTGGCGGCTCGAAGCGGTAGCTGCCGACGGCTATCCAACGCCAGCCATCTTCTGGTGTGCGCACCAGGATGCCGTCGTGTCCCAGCGCTGCGATGACGTGACGGGTCTCCGGGTCCCAGACCGCGTCGGCGGGATACGTCTCCTCTGTGGAAGCGGCGCGTATCTTACGGTAATAGGCCATCCGCGCTTGGCTGCGCTCTAGCTCGATCTCCACCTGCCAGGTCTGACCGTCATCAATAGAGCGGGCGATGTGCTCACCGCGCACGAAGCGGTACTGCGCTTCGGGAGTCTCCAAAATCCAGGCCGTCGGGGGATGAGTCGCGCAACCTTCCAGGTCGACCAGGGCGGTTTCGACGTCAGTGGCCCGCCACGTCAGACCACCATCTCGACTTACGAAGATCTCATAGTAGCTGTAGAGGTTGTAGGCTTCAATATGCCCCTCTTTTACATCCAGGCACATGATACCAGGATCGGGGGCGGCGCTATTGGCGATAGTAGCCAGGGTTGCTAGAGAAAGCACGATCCAGGCGCGGCGCGGCAGAGCGCGCGTTGGTCGGTGGAGGTGCGGGCGCGTCCAAACCCACGCGGCAATCAACAGCGCAGGTAGCGCCAGCAGGTCGGTTGGATCGCGGCGCAGCATTGCGTCCCAGGGCAGCAGTCGATTGTAGCTCTGCTGGAAGAGCGCATGGGCCGCGGGCAGCGTTTTGACCAGCGCGAAGATTACACTGGTCAGTCCAAACGCGAATCCACCGAGATATTGGGTTCGCCAACGCCGCGTGCCAGGCGCCAGCCAACCCAACAGCAGTACGAGCGCAGGTGGGGCGAAGATGAGCCATGCGGCGTCGCCGACTTTGCCTGTCCACCAAGAAGGCCAGCGCCAACGCAGGAAGTGATCATTGATCAACAAGACACAGAGCGCCGTGATGGTGATGGGGTGTGTGAGTGCCTGTTGCGCACGTTTGACCGTTGGGTTTTGCATATTCACTCCCCGATCTGCTCGGTTTACAGCGCGCGTCGATAGACCCGGTGATTCTGGTAAGGCCGGGCGCCGACGTTGTTGAGATCGCTGCGCATCTGCTCGGCGGTCTCTGCCACCTGGACCAGAATCGCGTCCTCAAAGCCAAAATCGTTGAGGGTATGGTACATCTCCGCGTAGAGTAGGGCATTGCCGCCAATGCCGTGATACTGCGGCAGGATGCCTGCACCGTTCAGCGCCAGCGTCTTTGTCCGGCGCCTCTCCAGCAAAAGATCGGCGATGTGCCAGGGCATGAGGCGCCCCTTGGCACGTTTCAAAGCGGCTGAGACATTGGGAAAACCAAAGAGGAAGCCGACGATCTCCTCGTCATGCGTGATGACCTTGATCAAGCGCGGGTCGGCTACAGTGATGATGTTCTCAACGACGTAGTCGATCTCGTGCTGCGTCAGCGGATAGTACTCCCAGTTATCGACAAACGCGCCGTTGTACGCATCACCGAGGCGTTCGGCCCAACGCCGAAGTTCGCGCTTACTGCCAAAATTGCGCACGTTGAAAGAGCGTCGTTCCTTGACCCGCTCCACAATCCGATGGACGCGCTCTGGCAATGTGAAGACCGTAGCATTGAGATAGCGCGAGACGAAATCGACCTCCTTTTCGAACCCCAGTGCAGTGAGCAGCTCTGGGTAATACGGGAGATTATACTTCGACATGGCCATCACGCGGCGGTTCTCAAAGCCCTCAATGAGGATACCGTAACCGTCCAGCGGACCAAAGCCCTTGGGGCCGATCAGCGTGTCGAGTCCACGTTGCCCGGCCCATTTGAAGGCGCGGTTGAACAGGGCCTGCGCCGTGTCGAGATCGTTTTCACATTCAAAGAGATAGAACTGCGCGGTCTTCGTTTCGTGGTAGGCGTTAAAGGGCTTGTTCTCCATGACCGCCACACGTCCGACGGGACGTCCATCGCGTCGCGCCAGGAAGAAGTCAGCCTCTGAATGCTCGTAGAAGGGATGCTTGTCGCGGTTTAGCATGGTTTCCACGTCCGTGCGTGGCGTCGCCACCCACTGCGGCACGCCCGTGTAAATCCGATGCGGAAGTTGTAGAAAGGCCTTTACGTGTGATGGATGCGTGGTGTCAATCTGCTCAATCTTCGGCATAATGCCTCCCTAAGGGCCCGTAAAAATATAAGTTCCCGTCCCTGCTAAACCAATGCGGCAGAGAAACAAGGAAACGGACGTTTGAGGCTTGTTTCCGGGCTTCAAGCGCGAATTCTCTGGATGACATCTCTAGAGTTGTTTTAGGATTCGGGAAGCTATTCTTTAACAAGCCCTAAGTCAGCCAAAACGCAGGGTGAATCGATGATGGGCAAACGAAGCATGGCTCAAACGCCATAGGCGGCTTCCCATCATCTTTCCCTCCCGCATCAACCCCGGCTTCGTTTGTCTTGCTTTCGTCTACGCAGTTTCTACGGTACGGCGGGCGTTTTCACCAGCGGACTCGTTTCGCAATCCCAGGATGTCTTCTGTTGTAGACGTTTTTTTGGGATTGTCAATTCTATTGATGATTGGCCTGAAACGTATCTAAAGACTTATTGCCCCGAAAACGGAGTATGCTATAATCAGGATGTATATTTCAGATAGACTTTGGCCCCAGGATCTGGCTTGCGAAGTATACATGTTCCAACCTGGCACGACGTGACCAAGGATAAGGAACAGAATTGGAATCGTCAAGAGAGAGATGAGATCACGTCATCCTCTTTGGACAGGGCTAGGAGTGTTTAGCTTCAGGTGGGTAAGTGGCTCGCCGGGGCACGGGAATTAGCGCGGAGGGAGAAGATGCCCGAGCAACAGATTATACAGCTACGAGATCGTATCTTGGGAATTCTGATACGCAACGCCCGTGAGCGCAGTCATATTTCGCCTGGAAATTGCGCGGCAGTCCTGGGCGTATCCGCGGCTAAATATCGGGCCTACGAAGAGGGCGAAGAGGCCATGTCGCTCCCTGAGCTGGAGCTGCTGGGACGGTATCTTAGAACACCGGTTCACGTCTTCTTCGATGACGAGTCCCCGGAAGAGCAGTTTGGGGTGCATCTGCCAGCCGCAGAAACCTACTGCTTGCTTCGTGATCGGATCATTGGCGTGCAACTGCGGCAGGCGCGCTTGCAGGCCGGGTATACGCAGGAAGAGGTCGGTGATCTCATTGGTTGTGCGTCTTCGACAATCTCCGCGTATGAATACGGAAAGCGCTCCATATCCTTGTCTGAATTGGAGTTATTGGCTCGGGAACTTGGTGTTTCCATGCAGCAGTTCCTCGATGTCGATGGCGGGGTCGGTCATTGGCACGCTTTGCAGAAGCAATTCGATCAGTTTACGGAGCTGCCTGAGGAGATACGGGAGTTTGTGCTGCGTCCCATCAACCAGAGCTATCTTGAACTGGCGATGAAGCTGGCTTCAATGCCTGCCGGCGCGCTACGGAGTATTGCGGAAGGGCTGTTGGAGATTACTTACTAAATCAAATCCATCTGCTTAAAGATGCTTGATAACATAATTGTGTGTAGGTTTGTTGCGCAAGTGCGGATATATCAGAGGTAGTCGATGAACGATATAACCAAAGCTGGGGAGCTACAAAAAGAGGGCCTGCGCCTTTTCCAAGAAGGTCTCTACGACGAAGCGGCGCGCCGCTTCAACGAAGCCCTTGAGCACTTTGCCGAAGCAGGTCAAGAGTCGGAAGCCGGCGAGATGCTTAACAACATCGGTATCATTCGTCGGAAACAAGGGCGCTGGGACGAGGCGGAAGATGTGATCCAAGAAGCAAAGCGCGTTTTCATGCGGCTTGGGGATCGCTCCCGTGAAGCGCAGGCCTGGGGGAATCTGGGTGGAATCTATGCTTCCCGGGGCCAACGCGCCGACGCCATCAAAGCGTGGCGTGAGGCGATCACGCTCTTTGAGGAGTTGAAGGATCACCAGCGGCAAGGCGAGACCTTGCTCTCCCTGGGCGTAGCGCTCTTCAGGTCGGGGGAGCGGCAAGCTGGCTTGGCTACTTACCAGGCGGGGCTTCAGCTGCTGGAGAGCCCCACTCCGATGCAGCGTTTCACTCGCCTGCTCCTTGCCCTTCAGCTCCGTTTGCTAGGTGGGGGAATCTGAGATCGCCTGATGTTTCACGTGAAACATCAACGAGAGCCGAAGGAAGATTGTGCAGATCGCGCGCTCTGTCTGATCAGAGTCGCGCTTGAAATGGATGAAATTGGAGGTAAGTCGTAATGAAAGTCGTATTGAAGCAAGATGTACCTAACCTGGGCAAAGCAAACGAGGTTCACGATGTGGCGCCGGGATATGCGCGCAATTATCTCTATCCGCGCGGCATGGCGGTGCCCGCCACCAAGGGAGCGCTGCGAGCGCTTGAGGATCTGAAAGAAGACAAGGCGGCGCGCCGCGCACGGCTGGCGGAGCATGGGGGGGCGCTTGCTGAGCAGATCAAGGCGCAGCCATTTACGTTCACAGTTAAAGCAAGTGACACAGGTCGGCTCTTTGGTTCTGTCACTGCACAGAATATCGCGGATGCTATTGCTGATGTCACCGGCGAAGATTTTGATAAGCGTGAGGTGCTCCTGGACGAGCCGCTCCGTGATCTCGGGGTACATCTCGTCGCTCTGAGTCTCCCAGGTGGGCAAGAAGGACAGGCCCGGGTGGTCCTCGAAGCGGAGGAGTGATGGCGGAAGGCTTAGGTCTCTGGCTGCGCCGCACGCGCGAGGCGCGCGGTCTTTCACTTGACGCGGTAGAAGAAGCGCTCCGCATTCGACGGCGCTATCTGCAAGCGTTGGAAGTGGGAGATTATGCTGCGCTGCCAGGGCCGATCCAGGCGAGAGGGTTTATCCGAAACTACGCGCGTTTCCTGCAGTTGCCCACCGATGAAGCGCTCGCGCGGTATCAGGCAGAAGTCGAGGGGCGTCCCTTTCAGCCGCACCTCCAATCCGTTGAACCCCGCTCCCATCAGCTAGGGCCTGATCGCCCTACGGTTTTTGCGCCGCCGCCGTCCGAGGAAGAAGAAGCGGGAAGTTTTTCACGTCGCCTGCCGCCTGTTTTGTGGGTGTTGATTGGAGCAACGGCGCTCTTTGGGCTGATTGCCTTGGCTTCGATGCTCTATCTGCAATTTGGCGATGCTCTTTCGGACGCGGGCGGCGCGCCGCCGCCGACGCTGGTGGCAACAGCCGTTGCCGTCAGCACGCCGGCTTTTGAGAACCCCCGTGAGTTTTCGCCCGCCGCCGACGGGACTATCGCGGTACGCCTCGTGCCGCAAGCGTACGCCTGGGTCCGTGTGGTTGCGGATGAGACCGTCGTTTTCCAAGGCGTGGCGACGCCAGGGCAGGCCATCGAGACGGTTGCAAATGAGCGTTGTACGGTGGAGACCGGCAACGGGGGCGCTTTTCAGCTCTACCTGAATAATGAGGATTACGGAGCGCTGGGTGAGCAAGGACAGGTAATCCGCCGTGCTTGGACGCCCGCAGGAGAAGCTGCGCCAGAAGGGTCCTGATCATGGCTATGGATACGCACCATCTCGGGGCCGACGCTCGGCCCCGTTTTTATATTGAATCGCTGGGCTGCCCGAAAAACACCGTTGACTCCACGGGGATCACTCTCCTCTTGCAGCGGCGCGGATACCGCTCGACCTCGTCACCGGCGGAAGCCGATGTGCTCATCGTGAACACCTGCGGCTTCATCGCCCTGGCACGCGGCGAGTCCCTCGACGTCCTAGAGGGCCTGGTCGCGGATCGCCGTCCAGGACAGATCATCGTGGCAGCGGGCTGCTGGGCGCAGCGCGAACCGGAGCAGCTGTTGAACTGGGTGCCGGAGCTCGATGGCGTGATTGGGACCCGCAGCTGGCACGCGCTGCCGGATTTCCTCGCTCTACTGGAGCAGCGCCCGGACGAGCGCCTTATCTACACCGAGGATCGTTCCATGGCGTTGCCTGAGGAAGCAGGCGCGCCGGGCTATGCGATCTTGGGGCCCAGCGCGTTTCTCAAGATCGCCGATGGCTGCAGCCGACAGTGTGCCTTCTGCGCGATTCCACTGATCAAGGGGCCGACCGTCAGCCGTTCCATGGACGCCGTGGTGGCGGATGCCCAGGCACTGCAGGCACAGGACGTATCGGAGATCAACCTGATTGCTCAGGACACGACGCACTATGGATATGACCTGGGGAAGAAAGATGCTCTGGCGACGTTGTTGGAGCGTTTGGTCGATGAGGTGCCTGACGTTCCTTGGATTCGGGTGCTGTACATGTTTCCCGGCTACATTACGCCGCGCCTGATCTCGGTCATGGCGGAACAGCCGCGCGTCCTGCCCTACGTCGATATTCCCCTGCAACACGCGCATCCGGCCGTATTGCGGCGCATGCAGCGTCCCGCCAATGTGGAAAAAGTCCGGCGCACTGTGGCTAGGCTGCGCGCGACAGTGCCAGATGTCTGCCTGCGGACGACCTTCATCGTGGGGTTCCCCGGCGAGACCGAAGCGGAGTTCGCAGCGCTGTTGAACTTCATCGAAGAGTTGCGCTTTGATCGCGTTGGTGCTTTTACGTATTCACATGAGCCCGGAACACCGGCCGCGGCCCTGCCGGACGATGTCCCTCAAGGCGTCAAGGCGGATCGGTTGGACGCCTTGATGAGGACGCAGCAGCCGATCTCCCTGGCGAAAAACCAGGCGCTGGTGGGAGAAAAGCTCACCGTGTTGCTTGAGGGGGCCGGCGAAGAGCTGACTATCGGGCGCAGCTATCGAGATGCTCCGGAGATCGATGGGCTGGTTCTCATCGAGGATACGCCGCTTCTGTTGCAGCGTTTTGTCGCGGTGGAGGTGACTGAGGCGCTGGTATATGACATTAAGGGTCGAGTGGTGGAAAGCCAGCGATAGCGTACCAGCGGCGTTATCGGTTGCCTGTTCGGAGATCGAATAGGTGTGGTTACGTTACCATGACGTCAGAGAGATCCAACACGTCCCTCGCAGCAGAGAGCGCTTTGCTGATCAGTGGTGTAGTCTCAGCGGCGATGTTCCAACGTCGGTTGATCTCCATGGCGACGGCTTGAATCGCCTCAAGTTGTTCGATCTTCTCTAGAAGATCCCCCGAGGGTTGCTGTCCCAAAAGCAGCGTGTCCAATTGTGCGCAGTGTCGGAGCGCATGAATGGTAGTGATTGGCAGTCCTGCCACGCCGCTGGACGAGAGCAGGACGCTGCTTAACGCATCTTCCCAGGCGAGAAGAAAGCTGGGTAGCATCGACCAGGGAACCGTGGTAGTTAGTCGGTGAGTCAACACGCCGCGCAGCCACAAGTTACGCCAGAGCGGTCGGTACCGGTGCCAGAGCCCGTCCGTGAGATGCGCGGCACGACTGTTGCTCTCTATCGCCGCGTCGTGTTTGCGTAGAAGATCTTCAATACGGCGACGGGTTCCCGACACAGCGTCTCGTGATCCGGCGATTTCGACATACAATCGCGCTTCCCATAAGTGACCGTTGTTGAGCCAGGTACGAGGGGCGAAGATGCGCTGCGGGTCACTCTGAGTGCCAAAGAGTTTGATGGTCTCCATGTCGACAAGCCGGGCAGCCGTAACGTGGTGTTGATGGTGTGAAACCTCAGCCAGGGCGGTTATGGCTGTGGAGCGAGAAGGAAAACTCGCAAGTAGATGGATTTGTTTCTCCGGTCGTGGATACAGGTGGAGCGCAGCTTCCGTCACAATGCCCCAGGCACCACGACTCCCGAGAATGAGACCTAGAAGGTTCTTGATGGGAGAGGCCGGCCCCGGCAGACTGACGGGACCCGCTGGCGTAATGGTGCGAATCTGGGCGATGTCGTCGGTCAACACGCCGCTACCTGGAGAAGAGCATTCAGCGATGTTGGTGGCAATTGAGCCTCCCAACGTGCTGTCGCCACGCGGACAGGAGGTTCCCAGCACAAAGCCTTCGCGTTCAGCACGTGCCCGGGTCATTTGCCATGTGGCGCCGGCCTGCATCTTGATAATGCGTTCCTGGTTGTCTAGTAAGAGCAGGCGGTTCATCTGATCAAGCTTGACGACGATAAAGGGATCGCCGTTCAGGCTTTTGCCAGCATAGGGGGCTGTCCCTGTACCCCACGGCAGGACTTTGATGTCACGTTGCGCAGCCCACAGCATAATCGATACCAACTCTTGCTCACTGGAAGGACTGACGATAGCCTGTGGGCCGGCGTTATCTCTCTGGCGTCTGAGGAAGCCGGCGTAAGTCGCCCCGCCGGCGTGGGCTTGTAGAACTTTTTGGGCTTCGTTGATACGATTTTCGGCGATCAGTCGTCTCAAAGACAACGAAACCGGATGTTCCAGCGGGGTTGTGTTACTCGCCTTGGTAGATGTTGGAGGCGGTGGCTTGTCTGGAAGCTGGAGCCGTCGACTCAAGTTCTGCCAGTAGCGGGCGAACTCTTCGCTGTTACACTCTTGCGATTCAGTGTGGTTCATAACGCGCTAGATCCTTTAGTATTCCACGTGTCACTATTAGCAATTCATTGAGCATCATGGCGGTGGCGCCCCAAATGGGCTTCTTGTCCACTTTGAAAAGAGGAACCGTCATGGTTTGTCCTTCGCGTTGCCAGTGCTCTCGCCGGATTGTCCTCGGATCCAAAAGTTGAGAGAGCGGCGCCTTTAGAATGCGCGCGACTTCGCAGTGATTCGGTGCGAGTGGAGGAAGGTGTGGAATCCAGCCAACGATTGGATGGACCGTGTAGTGAGTCGGGGGGATATAGAGAGACGTCATCTCGCCGAGCACGTCGACGCAGTGCGGCGGCAGCTGAATTTCCTCTTGCGCCTCCCGCAAGGCAGTCGCGGTGCAGCTGTCGTCACCGTCCTCGACGGCGCCGCCTGGAAAGCTGACCTCTCCCCCGTGGTGTCTCAGGTTATCCCGCCGGACGGTGAAGAGTATGTTCAGACGGCCCTCACTTCTTGTGAGCGGGATCAATACAGCGGAGGTGCGGGGGGGTACGGTCATGTCAGCAGGCGGAGTCAACGTTCGGCCTTCGGGGGCCAACGCTAGCTGTGCTTCTCTACCGGGTAAGGTCCCTGCTATATATGTCCTAAGTGCTGTGATATAATGTTCTTGTTTATCTAAAGGAGTTTTCACACCTTTATTCTAAGTGTTTCATCTTCGAGACGCAATGGGAAATAAGTCAGGGCAAACGAAATAGTTCCACGGCGGCTCAAATGCAAAAAGCGGCTTCCAGTCATGTTTGCCGTGCGTATTAACCTCAGCGCACATCAACATGGCTTTCGGGCGTTTTCGCCGGCTAACTTGCTTCGAAACCCCAGTTATAGCTTCTGGGAAGGTTGCTAACATTCCAGAGGAAGACGATTCAAAGGCAAAACGGAAAAGAAATGAAGTCCAAAATGGACAGATCCTGGTCTGAAATACGCCAGACACTTCAGCAAACTGTGGCGTGGATTCTGCTGCCTCTGTGCTTGCTGTGGCTCGTTCAGCCGCCGGGCGTGCTGGTTGTCATGGGGGCGCCTCGAGACGTGGTGACGACCAATCAGAAGATCGGTATCCACACGCGACTTTCTGATGAAGTCGAAGAGTGGAAGATCCAGCGGACGCTGATCATGGCGCGGGAAATGGGCGCCGCGTGGATCGTGGAATATTTTCCGTGGGCCTATATTGAGCCCACGGAGGATGTCTACAGCTGGGCCCACAGTGATATGGTCATCGGACACGCACGACAACAGGGGCTTAAGGTGATCGCCCGACTGGGCATGGTTCCTGCATGGGCGCGACCTGATCCTGAAATTCAGGAGACAACCTCTACTTACCTGAACGAAGCGCACTACGGGGATTTCGCCGAGTTTGTGGCTGCGTTCGTGGCGCGCTATCAGAACGATGTCGAGCACGTCATCATCTGGAATGAGCCCAATCTACGTTTTGAGTGGGGGTATCGTCCCGTCGATCCAGAGGGCTATGCAGCGCTGCTGCAGGCTGTCTATCCCGCCGCACATGCAGCGAATCCTGAGATCGTGGTTCTAGGCGGCGCACTGGCGCCCACGTTAGAACCGGAGGGCGGTCATGCCGGTCTCAATGACCTAGCTTATCTTGAGCGGATGTACGAGGCCGGCGCAGCACCCTATTTCGACGCGCTGGCCGCGCATGCCTACGGCCTGGCTTTTCCTCCAGAGGTCGATCCACAGGCTGACCTGTTGAATTTCCGACGCGTCGAGTTGCTGCGCCAAATCATGGTGGATCACGGTGACGCCGACAAGCAGATCTACGTCACCGAATCCGGCTGGAATGATCATCCGAGGTGGATCTGGGCAGTCCGGCCCTCACAGCGTGTCCAGTACACGGTGGATGCTTACACGTGGGCGGAGGATCGGTGGTCGTGGTGTCCCATGGTAGCGATGTGGGTCTTTCGCACGCCCGGTCTTGCTCACAATTACCAGGACTATTTTGCATTTGTGACACCTGATTTTCAGCCTCGTCCCGTGTATGAAATGGTGCAGGATACCATGGTGTCCGAGAAATAGAGGGGACCCTGGGCAAACGAAGCGGTTATGGCGGGTAAATGCCTTGGTTTGACCGCTGTCACGTTTTGATTGGTAGATCAACCCCGGCTTCGGTTACCTTTTTTGCGACGAAGCACACGCTGGGTTATTTGAGGATGTTTTCGCTATCCAACCGGCTTGGAAATCCGGGTCTCTGGGATTTCGCCGGGTGGCCCAAAAACGATCTTAAATTTTTACCACGGATGGCACGGATTTTTCATTTTCTGTGTGAATCTGTGAAATCCGTGGTTAAGTTTTCAGTCTGATCATGCGAAGTCCAAAAGAGCCGGAAATCCTACGCTGCTCTCAGGAGAGTGAAGATATGAAGAAGTATATGATCTGGCTTTTGCCGCTAGCCTGTCTTCTGGTCATGCTGTCCAGTTGTGATATCGAGTCGCCGCTGACGCCTGACTCGCTGACACCATCTGTGATAGCAACGACATCGATATCACCGATCGAGACGCCGACGCTCACACCAGAAAGCCCCGCCACGCCGACGTCCGAGCCTCTGACTGGACTGACTACTATCACGCTTTGGGTGCCTGATTTCATGCCGCTCTACGATGAGGCGGGGGAAGCGACGCAGTTCATGACGCAAATTGAGGCGTTTAACCGGTCGAATCGCACGACTCAGGTGGACGTGTTGGTCAAAAAAGCCACAGGTCCCGGAGGCATTTACCATCTAATGGAGACCGGCGCTCAGGCGGCGCCTGAGGTGCTGCCGGATCTGGTCTTACTCAACGAGGCCGACCTGCATAAGGCTGCGGACGCTGCCTTGATTCAGCCTCTGCCAGAAGCCGTCTCCGTCCCCACCTCGACCTATGCACTGGCTATCGAAGCGACTCGGCAGCCCACGGTGAGTTATGCAGTGCCACTGCTTGCGAATATAGAACAAACGGTCTATAACCCTCGACTAGCTCTATCGGCGCCGCTCTCGTGGACGACGGTGTTGAGTGGCGGATATTCACTGCTGTTTCCCGCTGCTCCACCTGATGATCTTGCAGACGATGCGCTGTTGGCGGCTTATCTCGGCTCTGGCGGCATTCTAGTGGACGAAGCCGGCACGCCGTTTCTGGATCGTGGGATTCTGGAGGATTTCTATGGCTTCTTGATTGAGTTGCGCGCTCGTGAGCTGCTCGATGCACAGCTCGTTTCTGAGCTTCCAGATGCTTCGACCTGTTGGGAAGCTTACCAGGAACGGCAGGCCACCTTGAGCGTTGTGCCGGCTGCCGAGTACTGGTCCGCCGAGACCCGGATCGACGCGCCCGGCTGGATGCCGACAGCTGATGGGACGCCTTACAGCATGGCTCGTGTCTGGTCGCTGGCATTGGTTACGTCAGATCCAGCCCGGCAGGAGGAAGCGCTGGAATTGGCTGCTTGGCTCAGTGAGCCAGATCGTCTAGCTGAAGCCTCTCAGCAAGTGCCGATGCTCCCAACGAATCGCGAAACCCTGGCGCTTTGGGGGTTGATGCCTGAGGAATTGGATTTCATTGACGTCTTATTTGAGGCGGCGGCGCTGCCGCCGCTTACAGAAGAGCTCGACCGTCCCATCCGCCGGGCGCTCCAGGCCGGTCTAGCACTGGTATTGGGAGAGACGCCCGCGACAGCTGAGCAGGCGGCGGCTCAAGCGTTGAGGGTGCTGCGGAAGTGAGCCGAAGGAAGACGGACTACATGAATCTACGCGCGCATTTAGACGAAATTCGGACAGCGGCGCTATCCGCCGTTGATCCGGCGGCAACCGTTCGGCGTTTCTTACGGCGTCGCGGAGAGATTTTGGAGGTGGGGGCGGCCTCTTGGTCGCTCTCAGATTTTCGTCAGATCCGGCTGGTGGGGTTTGGCAAAGCCGTCATGCCGATGGCTGAAGCTGTTCTGGATGTGCTCGGGTCGCATATTACGGAGGGCCTGGTCATCACCAAGTACGGTCATGCAGAGGGCTATCTCTTGCCTGAGACCATCGACGTTATTGAAGCAGGGCATCCCGTGCCCGATACCGCCGGGCAAAATGGGGCCGAGCGGGTGGTTTCGTTCCTAGAGGGCGCCAAGCCCCGCGATCTCGTTGTCGTCCTGATCTCCGGTGGCGGTTCTGCGCTGTTGCCATTACCGGTTGAGGGTGTTTCTCTGAAGGATCTTCGGGTGCTTACCGGGCACCTACTGCGTTCGGGCGCCACCATCGATGAACTAAACGCGGTGCGGAAGCATCTCTCGCGTCTGAAAGGCGGGCAATTGGCGCGGTTGGCCTCGCCGGCGACGGTGGTCACCTTGATCCTTTCGGATGTGGTGGGCGATCCTCTAGACGTGATCGCATCGGGTCCCACAGTGCCTGACCTCTCCACTTTTGGCGATGCGTGGGAGGTTTTGGAGCGCTACGAGATTCTATCTCGCATCCCCAAGGCCGTTCGTACTTATCTGCAACAAGGACGTGCAGGGCAGCGCCCCGAGACGCCCAAACCGGGCGCCTCGTACTTTGACCGTGTGCACAACTACGTCGTCGCCTCGAATCGACAGGCTGCGCACGCGGCTGTAAAGCGTGCCAGATCGTTGGGCTACCGCGCGCTTCTGCTGACCACCTTCGTCGAGGGCGAGGCTCGCGAGATTGCGAAGATGGCTGCGGCGCTGGTCAAGGGGATACGCGCTTACGGAGATCCGCTGTCCCCGCCGGCATGCCTGGTCTGGGGTGGAGAAACCACGGTGACAGTCACCGGCCCAGGCAAGGGCGGGCGTAATCAGGAGCTGGCGCTGGCTGCAGCGCTGGAACTGGAAGGGATTACGGGCTTCGGTCTCATGGCGTTGGCTACAGACGGAACCGATGGTCCCACTGACGCCGGCGGTGCTGCGATCGATGGTTCGACGGTGACGCGCGCCCGGTCGCTTGGATTGAATCCAGACAAAGCGTTGGTGCAAAACGACGCCTACCCGCTGCTGGCTGCCGTCGATGATCTGCTTTTGATCGACCCAACGGGAACCAACGTCAACGATCTACTCGTAATCCTGGTTGTTGAAGGCGGAAGAGAGTCTCCTGTTATGTGAAGTGGGGATTTCGAAGCGAGTCCGCTGGTGAAAACGCCCTCCGTACCGTAGAACCTGCGTAGACGAAAGCAAGGCAAACGAAGCTGGGGTTGATGCGGGAGGGAAACATGATGGGAAGCCGCCTATGGCGTTTGAGCGACCCTGGAACTGCTTCGTTTGCCCAAGTGCCTCCGACCCGTGTCAAGTCAAAAGATAAGCTTACCGAAGCCTAGCCCTCAATGACCTCCTTTTTGAATAGAATATAGGTAACGTAGGATCATACAATCACCCCCTCAGTACCTGCTCAACGAGCC
>CAYVKR010000046.1:6357-16461 GCA_964452025.1 uncultured Anaerolineales bacterium | reverse complement strand
GAGTCTGCTGGTGAAAATGCCCTCCGTACCGTAGAAACTGCGTAGGCGAAAGCAAAGCAAACGAAGCTGGGGTTGATGCGGGAGGGAAACATGATGGGAAGCCGCCTATGGCGTTTGAGCGACCCTGGAACTGCTTCGTTTGCCCTACCCTCCAACAAATTGCTTGGTGATTACCTACAAGTCTGTTGTTTTTTTTCTCTGCGATCTCCGTAGGTTCTGCGGTGAGATGTGGGTAATCACCGGAAATTGCCTCTTGACATCTATGATCTGATCCTATATAATTTGAATAGTGGTAATTACCAGTTACTACCAATCATACCGGTTGAGGGATGTATGGAAATTGATCGAAATCGTCCAATTCCTCTCTATCTACAGCTGAAGACGGCGCTCAGGCAGCAAATCCAACAGGGATCTCTGGCGCCGGATTCGCGCTTGGCCTCTGAACGCGAATTGTGCGATGCTTATGACGTGAGTCGTACGACGGTGCGTCAGGCCCTGCGCGAGCTAGAATTGGAAGGGCTTATCAAGACCGTGCCCGGTCGCGGGACGTTTGTGGCTTCTCCAGAAGATGAGGTTCGGCTGGACGTAGAGGTTACCATCGATGGCTTTTCGTCCGACATGCGGCGTCAGGGATTTTCTCCATCAAGTGTGCTGCTCGATGTCAGCTTGACCTCTAATCCTTCCAGGATGATTCAGGAGATCATGCGGTTGCCTGAGGAGGCAGCCGTGGTAAGCATCAAGCGGCTGCGCATGATCAACAATAAGCCGTTAGCGTTGCACTATGTCTATCTCAATCATCAGTTCTGTCCAGATATTTTACACCACAATCTGGCAGAAGTTTCCTTATTCAATTTGCTCAGGGATGAATATGATCTGGTGATTGCAGAAGCGGATGAGTATGCATACGCGGCTCTGGCAAGCGAAGAGGAAGCCAACCTGTTGGACCTTACGGCGCCGGCCGCGGTGCTGCGGACGGAACGTGTCACCCGATTAGATACCGGTGCGGTGATCGAGTATGCCGAAGCGACTTACTGTGGTGAGTGGTATCGGTTGCGAACGCACGTTGATAAACAGAGTTAGCAAGTAGATTAGATCAACAATACGCCGGGAGTACAGCTTACCTATGATTCATATCGTTATTGTCGCACATGGAAACTTGGGAAAATCGCTGATTGCCTCTGCTGAGATGATTGCCGGCGAGCTAGAGGATATCTCCACAGTATCGCTTCTGCCCAACGAGAATTTGGATACCTTTGGTCAGAAATTGGACGACCATCTGGATACATTCGGTGATCGGGAGATCCTGGTGTTGATCGATCTCTTCGGGGGCACTCCGTGCAATGTGGCGGCACGGGCAATGCAACGGCCAAATTTGGAAAGCGTGACGGGCGTGAATCTGCCCATGCTTCTGGAGGTCGTTCTAACGGGACGGGCTCAGGCGGACTCAGTGGATGAACTCGCTGCTATGGCTGAAGTTGCGGGTCGCAAATCAATCAAGAATATTCGGCAACTATTGGAGTGCTAAATCCCACTTCTTTTGTTGATAATTCTATGGCTTCATGGTTCTCATGAGAGGGCCGTTGGAAATCTATCCACTTGTAGATACTTTTAAAAGGAGGTGAGTATCATAGCGGACTGGGGCTTGGTGAGGATTGATGACCGGTTGATTCATGGACAGGTGATCGCTGTATGGTGCAAGCACAAGAAGTTCACCCGCATCGTGATCATCGACGATCAAGTGGCTTCTGATACATTTATGCAGCAGGTGCTGAAAATGGCTGCTCCACCGAATATTGCGGTGGATGTATACAGCATCGACAAAGCGATGGACGTCCTGAATCAGGGTGCCGTCAAACCCGAAACGACGATGTTGTTGATGAAAACACCTGAAACGGCGCGCCGCTTGTATGAAAACGGGTTGCAGTATGATAACCTGAATATCGGCGGTATGGGCGGTGGTCCAGGAAGAAAGAATGTCTTCAAGAACATCGCCATGTCACAGGAAGAGATTGAAATCTTGAAATATCTTCTGGACGAGGGTGTGGATATCACGCTCCTGACGGTTCCCGGTGAAAGGTCAAAGAAGTTCGCTGATCTGGCTTCTAAGATGTAGTAGACGTAAGCGTTTGTGTGCCTTTTGCATTTTTTCTAGGAAGGAGAAACTAGGATGAAGATTCACAAGAAACAACTTGGTATTGCCATGGTTGCGAGCATGGTATTGCTGGTTGTCTGTGCTATTGGCGTGAAAGCGGCTCCCTTACAACAGCAGGACGTGGGGATTTCGTTGCTCAGCGCTATCATTGTAGGCGTTCTGTATTACCTTTCCCTATCTCCGTGGCTGGCGAACTTGGGCTTTACGGTTTTCTATCGCCCGTTGATTGCCGGTACGTTGGTTGGTTTTGTCATGGGACGTCCAGCCGAGGGTATCGCCATCGGTGCGAACATCAACGTTCTCTATCTCGGGTGGATTTCCGCGGGCGGCTCGTTGCCCGGCGATCCTGGTCTGGCTGGCTACCTTGGCACCGCTCTGGCGCTGGGTGGCGGTCTGGATATCGACGCGGCGCTGGCGTTGGCCGCACCGCTGGGCCTTCTCGGTGGCTTGACGTGGTCGCTGCGCATGTCGGCTTGTTCCATCATCCCGCACTGGGCGGATAATGTCGCCGAGGAAGGCGACATCAAAGCGGTGGCGCGCAGCAACTACATCTACTCACAGCCGTTCCTCTTTGTGATCTACGCTGTGCCCGTCATCCTGGCTGCCTACCTGGGTTCATCTGCCGTTAGCTCAGCGTTGAACTGGATTGGCGCTAACGCTGGCTGGGTCATGAGTGGTTTGTTTGCGGCCAGTGGTATGCTGGCTGCTCTGGGTATCGCGCTCAACCTCAAATTCCTCTTCCGGGGTAACGTCTGGCCCTACTTCTTCATCGGTTTCACCGTCACGTCCTTTATGGAGGGTGACGTCAACCTGCTGATGCTCTCCATCATTGCCGGCGCCATCGCCTTCTTCCACGTTCTGTTCACCCAAGGGCTTGAATCCGAGGATTTGGCAGCTGCCGAGGAAGAGATCAAGGAAAGGCCAGGTCTGCTTACCAAGCGGGACGTCTTCAATGCCTGGTGGCGCTGGCTCTTCTTCTCTCACTCGACCTACAACTGGGAGCGCATGCAGGGCATGGGCTTCGCGCACAGCATGACGCCCATCATCAAGAAGCTCTACACCAAGAAAGAGGATATCGTCGCCGCGCTGAAGCGCCATCTGGTCTTCTTCAACACCCAGCCTGACTTCGGCGGCATCATCCACGGCGTGGTGATCTCCATGGAGGAGCAGCGCGCAGCCGGGGCTGACATCAGTGACGACGCCATCAACGGCGTGAAGACGGGCCTGATGGGCCCCATGGCTGGCATCGGCGACACCCTGCAGCAGGGCATCGTCATCCCCATCGGCTTGGCGATTGGTATGAACATCGCAACGGGCGGCGCCGTGGGCACCGCGACCCGTGGCAACATTCTCGGCCCCCTCTTCTTCATCATCATCGCTGCCGCTTTCGTCTGGGGCTTCGGTTGGTTCATCTTCTGGCAGGGCTATAAGCAGGGTCAGACCGCCGTCACCAACATTCTCAAGAGTGGTACGCTCAACCGCTTCATCACGGCGGCGGGTGTGCTGGGCAACTTCATCATCGGCGCCCTCACCGTTGAGTTTGTCAACGTCACGACGCCGGTAACGTTGAGTATCGGTGGCAGTACATTCGCCATCCAAGAGATTCTCAACAGCTTTATGCCGAACCTGCTTCCGCTGGCGTTGGTGTTGCTTATCTGGTGGCTATTGGCCAAGAAGAACGTCTCTCCCACGCTGATCATGGTTGTCATTATCTTGGCTGGTGTGCTGGGTGCTTACCCCATCTGGCCTGGCTACGATGTTGAGGCCGAGGAAGTGATCCGCGTTGGGTTGTTCGGCTGAGGTGCCGTAGACACAGTTTTTAGCTGCCGTCAAAGGGGAGCCGGTGGCATGCTCTGCATCGGCTCCCCTTTATCATGAATATCAGATACTTTTGAAAGGAGATAGTTAAATATGTTTGGATTAAAGACGCATCGTTGGAACCATATTTTTGCTGGGGATGGCAAGGCGCTGATTGTGGCGATGGACCACCCGGCCACCTTTGGCATGATGGAGGGCATGGAAGATCCCGGACGCGTTCTGCGCGCCATCGACGCCGCTGGTGCGGACGCTATTCTCACCACCTACGGTGTCGTGACGAAGTTTGCTGAGGACATTGGCAGCATGGGCATCGTGCTGCGCGTGGATGGCGGCACCTCGATGCTTGCCAAAGAGCGCAGCTATTCTCGTCTGATCTATCACATTCCGGATGCGCTGCGCGTGGGCGCTGATGCCGTCGGCTGCATGGGTATGCCTGGCTCGGTGTTTGAGGACAAGACCCTGCCGTATCTGCCGGAACTGGTCAACGAGGCGACGGACTGGAATGTCCCCGTGATGGTTGAGGCTTTGCCTGGCGGTTTTGAGAATCCGGCGGAGTGGTGGACGCCTGAGAATATTGGGCATGCCTGCCGCATCTGTGCCGAGTTGGGCGCCGATTTCATCAAGACTACCTATTCCGGTGACCCGGACAGCTTCAAGAAGATTATAGATCAGCTGTACGTGCCCGTCGTCGTGCTGGGCGGCAGCAAGTCCAAGGATCCGCGCGATTTGCTGGGCAACATCAAAGGCGCGATTGACGCAGGTGCCAGCGGCGTCGCTGTCGGTCGCAACATCTGGCGCTACGCTGACCCCGGCAAGATGACCGCCGCCATTGGCGCGATCATCCACGAGGACGCTTCGGTCGATGAGGCTGTGAAGCACTTGAAGTAGAATCTTGTACATTATCATCAGACGACAAGGAGCATTTAATGGCAGATACATATAAGCGAGCGGTTTTTGTTGGACCCAAACAGATCCGCTTTGATGACGTCCACATACCGGAGCCTGGCCCGCGTCAGGCGTTAGTCAAAGTTAAGGCCTGTGCCCTGTGCACCTGGGAGCAGCGCGTGTATTCTGGCGTAGACCCGTTCTATCCGCTGGCAGGTGGGCACGAGGTCTCTGGCGAGCTGGTCAAAGTTGGCAGCCAGGTTTACACGGACGCGGAGATTGGCGATCGCGTGATGGCTGCGGTGTTGACGCGCTGTGGCTACTGTGAATCGTGCCGGCGCGGTTTGGACAACGTCTGTGATAACTCACGTAAGAGTTTCCGTGACACCGATGTGCCAGGTCCTGCGGGTCTGGCTGAATACATACTACTTGATGACTACCAGCTGTACAAGGCTTCAAACAAAGCCTCTTTTGAGGAGATCAGTCTATCCGAACCGCTGGCTTGTGTGCTGCGCAGTATCCGCAAAGCCAACCTGCAGCGCGGCGATAACGTCGTCATCTCTGGTGTGGGTATCATGGGCTTGTTGCACCTAACTTTGGCCAAGCAAGCTGGCACTCGTGTCATCGTGAGCGAGCCGAACGCTGAGCGAGCAGCTTTTGCCAGGAAGATGGGGGCTGACGAGATTATCGACCCGATGAACGAATCGTTCGTGGATCGTGTCAAGGCGCTGACCGGTGGTCGTGGCGCGGAGCACCTCTTCACCGCTGTGAGCGTGGCGGCGGCTGTCGAACAGTCCGTCGCGGCGGCTGCCAAAGGCGGACGCATCGCCGTCTATGCCAGCGTCCACCCGAAACCGGCGTCCATCACCATCGATCCCAATCCCTTCCACGGCAAAGAGATCATCCTGACCGGCACCATGAGTCAGGACAAGGAAGATGTTCGCCAGGCTGTCAAGATGATCTCCGAGGGGTTGATCGATCTCAAGCCCTTCATCTCCCAGACCTTCCCCTTCCACGAATTGGAAACAGGCTTGCAGGCGGCTACGAGACCCGACACTTACCGCGTCATCGTGACGATGTAGGAGAGCGGGTCTGCGGTTTTCTTGCCTTCCGGGATGCTTTAAGCATCCCGGAAGGTGCGAAGTGAGGAGCAGTATGGCACATGCGTTTCGAGTGATTTTCAGAGCGTCGGATTACGAGGCGTCGGTCGCCTTCTATCGCGACACCCTGGGCTTACAAGTGGCGCGCGCCTGGGATCGAGGGCCGACACAGAAGGGCACCATCTTCGAGGCGGGCACGGGATTTATCGAGGTGCTATCCATGGATGAGACGCACGAGCCCCCGCAGGGTATTGAGCTCTACGTGTCCGTCGACGACGTCGACGTGTTTGCTGAGGCCTTGCGTGACCAGGGAATCTCGCTTTACAGCGAGCCTGCGGACAAACCCTGGGGACACCGCACCGTCTCGGTCTTGGACCCGGACAGCGTCCGCGTCATCGCGTACAGTGCAATTGAGCCATCCCCATAAAGAGGACGGCGCTTTGGATCGCTACGTCACGCGGTGGTAGAAGGGCGGTAGTCGATCTACCGGTTCATCGGAGAAGGTCAGCGCGTTCAGAATACGGCGCTTGACGTCTGCCTGTTTCGCCTCATCGTTGGCGTGGAGGGTGAAGAGCGGCGTGCCCGGTTCGACCTTGTCGCCGACTTCTGCGTGCATGATCATACCGACGGCGTGGTCGATGGCTTGGCCCTTCTTCTCTCGGCCTGCGCCCAGGCTGACCATGGCGAAGCCGATGGCGTCGGTCTGGACTTTGGCGAGATAGCCCTCTCGGTCGGCCTTGACGGTCTCTATGAGCTCCGCCTGGGGCAGGCGCTCCGGTTCGTCGACGTAAGCGAGGTCACCTTGCTGCGCCTCTACCATCTGGCGGAACTTATCCCAGGCGACGCCTGAGGCGAGGGCGTCCAGGGCCTGCGCTTTTCCGGCTTTAGGACTCTCGGCAAGATTGCCGAGGTAGAGCATCTCCCCGGCGACGACGAGACAGTGCTCGCGGATGTCCTCGGGGCCGTCGCCGTGCAGGACGTCGATAGCTTCGCGGAGTTCCAGCGCGTTGCCGACGGCTTGCCCCAGCGGCTGATTCATATCCGAGATGAGCGCCGTGATCTTGCGGTCGACGTGCTCGCCGATGGCGACCATGGCTTCGGCCAGCGCCTCGGCGTCTTCTAGCGTCTTCATGAAGGCGCCGCTGCCGCACTTGACGTCGAGCACAATGGCGTCGGCGCCCGCCGCGATCTTTTTGCTCATTACGGAGCCGACGATCAGCGGGAGGCTCTGTACCGTGCCGGTGACGTCGCGGAGCGCGTACATCTTGCCGTCCGCCGGCGCGAGATTGGCCGATTGACCCGAGACGACGATGCCCAGCTCCTTGAGCTGTTTTTTGAACGCCGCTGGGCTAAGATCGACGTTGAAGCCGGGAATGGATTCCAGTTTGTCCAGCGTACCGCCGGAGAAGCCCAGGCCGCGCCCGGACATCTTGCCGACAGGCAGGCCCTGCGAGGCGACGATGGGCGCGACAACAATCGTGACTTTATCCCCCACGCCGCCGGTGGAGTGTTTGTCCACAACGAGGGGGGCCGTATCGCTTAAATCTAGCACGTCGCCAGAATGGGCCATGGCTAACGTCAGATCGCTGGTCTCGCGATCGTTCATGCCTTGTAGCACGATAGCCATCAGCAGCGCCGAGGCCTGGTAATCAGGGATATCGCCATCTGTGTACCCCTGGACGAAGAACTGGATCTCTTCGGTCGTAAGGGCTTGACCGTAACGTTTCTTTTCGATGATCTCAACAATGTTCATCTGTCTTGTCTCCTGATAGAAGAGTGTGTTTGGACTGGTACGTGGAAACACTAGGGATAGTAACGTGTGCAACAGACTCTATTATACTCGATAACGATAGATTTACATAAATTTCTCTGTCCTATCTGGGAAATTGATCGTCTCAGGTTGACTGAATGGGAGGTTGCATAACTATGCTGCGCATGCTTGTCACGGGTGCTAATCGTGGGCTGGGTCTGGAGTTCACCAAGCAGTATCTCCGCCGAGGAGAACGGGTCTTTGCAGGCTGTCGGAATCCAAAGCAGGCTCAGGATCTGCAGGATTTACGCCGGGCTCATCCCGATGCTCTCACGGTCTTACCGCTGGACGTGACCAACCTCGCTACCATTGATGCGGTTATCAAGATGTTGAGACTCGAGACCGGCGCGCTGGATCTGCTGATCAACAACGCCGGCGTCTATCCGCACGGCGAACGCCCGTCCAATCTTGAGCCAGACACGATGTTGCAGACCTATCACGTGAACTGTGTCGGTCCTATGATGGTGGCGCAGCGCGCGCTGCCGCTGCTGCGCCAGGGGGACGATCCTAAGATTATAAACATGACGTCGCGCCTGGGGTCGATCACGTTGAAGCAGCGTGGGGGGACGTATAGCTACGGCAGCAGCAAGGCCGCGCTGAATATGCTGACGCGCGCGCTGGCCTTCGATCTGCAGCCGGAGGGCATCGTCGTGGCGGCGCTGCATCCCGGCTGGGTGCAGACCGATATGGGGGGCGATGCGGCGCCGCTCACGCCCCCAGAGGCTATTCGGGGCGTTATCGGCGTGATTGACGAGCTGACCATGCACGATACCGGCTGCTATCGCACGTGGGCTGGAGAGACTTTGCCGTGGTGAACATCCGCGAGGCGCAACGATGATGGAACAGAAGGTCTCCGGTCGCGCGACCGCGCTACTGGTGGTGGCGCTGGTCCTCATCGACAGCCTCTACTTTGTCTTTGCGCGCCTGTTGCTGCCGCGCATCGCGCCGGCGGTCTCGGCTTTCTACGTACTTGCCATCGGCGCGGTGGAGGTGACGGCCCTGGGGCTGATCCAGAAGCGCCTGCGTCTCAAGGTGCTCTGGGAGAACTGGCCGCTTTTTCTGGCCATTGGCCTGCTCATCAGCCTGAGCATGAGCATCAACTACCGCGCGGTGGCGTTTATCGATCCAGGCACGGCGTCGCTGCTCAGCAAGACGTCGATTCTCTTTGGGCTGGTCTTCAGCCTCGTCTGGCTGCGCGAACCGCTGGCGCCTGTGCAGGGACTCGGGGCATTGCTTGCCTTTGGCGGCGTGCTGACTATCACCTTCCAGCCGGGCGACTATCTGCGGCTCGGTTCGCTGCTGATTCTGGCTTCGGCCTTTATGTACGCGCTCCACGCCGCGCTTGTCAAGCGGTACGGCGAACAGATTGACCTGCTCAACTTCTTCGCCTTTCGCCTGATCTGCACGTCGGCTTTTCTGATGGCGTTTCTGCTCATCGAAGGGGTGTGGGCCTGGCCGACGTGGGATACCTGGCCGCTATTGCTTCTCGTTGGCACGCTGGATATCGCCATCAGCCGGCTGCTCTACTACGCCGTACTGCGACGGGTGACCATGGGATTGCATACCATCATGCTGACCCTCAGCCCGGCGCTGGCAGTGGGCTGGTCGTGGCTGATCTTTCAGATCGCGCCGAGCTGGCAGGAGATTCTCGGCGGTGTGGCGGTGATGGCCGGCGTTGCTATCGTCACCCGCAATCGCCCCAAGTCCGCCCCTGCTGTGAATGACTGATCGAATAACTGACTACCGGACTACCGGACTAACCTAAAGGAGATGAGATGAAATATCGTAAGTTGGGAGACACGGGCTTGAAAATCAGCGAGATATCGTTGGGCGCCTGGCTGACCTATGGCGATGCGGTAGACAAGGACCTAACGCGCGCCTGCGTGAAGACGGCGCTTGACCACGGTGTCAACTTCATCGATCTGGCCGACATCTACGCCTATGGCGAAGCGGAACGGCTCATCGGGGAGATCATCCAGAAGCTGGACGTTCGCCGCCAGGATTTGGTGATCTCCAGCAAGACCTGCTGGCGGATGAGCGACAACGTCAACGACGCGGGGTTGAGCCGCAAACACATCATGGAATCGGTGGACAACTCGCTGCGCCGGCTGGATACGGACTACCTCGACCTCTACTTCTGCCACCGCTACGATCCGGAGACGCCCATTGAGGAGGTGGTACGTGCCATGGACGACCTGGTTCATCAGGGCAAGGTGCTCTACTGGGGTACCAGCATGTGGAGCGCGGCACAGCTCGAGGAGGCAGTGGGCACGGCGCGCTTCTATCGTGCGTACCTACCGCGCGTCGAAGAACCGCGCTATAATATGCTTGACCGTGCC
>CAYVKR010000046.1:0-6257 GCA_964452025.1 uncultured Anaerolineales bacterium | reverse complement strand
TCATCCTTACCGTTGAGCACGAAGCGGGTTTGCACGCCCGTCCGGCTGCGTTGTTTGTCAAGACAGCAAGTAGCTTCAAAAGCGAGATAAATGTAGAGAAGGACGGTCAAACGGCCAATGCGAAGAGCATGCTCAGTATCCTGACGCTGGGGGTCAATCAGGGCACAGAGATCACCATCCGCGCAAAAGGTGAGGACGCTGAGGAAGCCCTCGCGACGTTGGAAACGCTGATCACCAGCAATTTTGGGGAGGCCGAATGAGAACGTTGAACGGTATTCCTGCGTCGCAAGGCGTCGCCATCGGCCCGGTCTTTCGTTATGAGGGCTTGGAATTGGACGTTGTCTCTTTACAGATCGAAGATCCCGATGCCGAGTGGGCGCGGCTGGAAGCGGCGATGGCCGCTGCGCGAGAGGAGCTCAAGGCGCTGGGCGAGAAGACGGCAGAGGAGGTCGGCGCGGAGGAAGCTGCCATCTTTGACGCGCACATCATGATGCTGGAAGACCCGGAGCTGCTGCAGTCGGTTCAGACTATCATTGAAACCGAGAGGCTCAACGCCGAAGCCGCGGTCGAGCGCGCGACGGAGCAGTACGCGCAGGCGTTGGAGGCCCTGGACGATGAGTACTTGCAGGCGCGCGCCGTGGATGTGCGGGACGTGGCCCGTCGGGTGATCCGCATTCTGCTGGGACTTGAGGCTGCCGGCGCTTCCGAGCTGACGGAACCTTCCATCATCTTAGCCCGCGATCTCACGCCTTCGGATACGGCGATGTTGGACAAGACCTTTGTGTTGGGTTTCCTGACCGCCGAAGGTGGCGCGACGTCCCATACGGCCATTCTGGCCCGCACGCTGGGGCTGCCCGCCGTGTTGGGTGTTGGAGCGGCGGCGCTGGACGTCGAGGACGACGATCTGTTGATCGTCGATGGCGACGAAGGTGTGGCGCACATCAGGCCCGATGCTGAGACGCGTGCGCGCTACGAGCGAAAGCAGGATACCTTGGCTGAGGTCAGAGCGTGGACCTCTATTCATGCCCGGGAGCCGGCGGTGACTGAAGACGGACATCGCGTTGAGGTGGTCGCTAACATCGGCACCGTCAACGACGCGCATATAGCGCTGACACGCGGCGCTGAGGGCGTGGGGCTGCTGCGGACCGAGTTTCTCTACCTGGAACGTCCCGATCTGCCAACAGAGGACGAGCAGGCGGCGGTCTATGCCGAGATCACCGATCTGTTTGAAGGGGATATTGTCATCCTGCGCACGCTCGATATCGGCGGCGACAAGGAGTTGCCGTGCCTCGATTTGCCTCAGGAGATGAACCCCTTTCTGGGTGTACGCGCCTTACGCCTGAGCCTGGCTCGTCCCGAAGCGGTCTTCAAGCCGCAGTTGCGCGCTGCGCTGCGCGCGGCTGCCGGTCGCAACTTGAAGATCATGTTTCCCATGGTGGCCACGGTCGCCGAAGTGCGCGCCGCTCGTGCGCTGCTGGACGAATGCCGCGCGGAGCTGATAGCTGAGGAGGTACCCGTCCCTGAGGATTTTGAGGTCGGTATCATGATTGAGATTCCGGCGGCGGCGCTGATGGCGGACCACCTGGCAGCAGAAGTCGACTTCTTCTCCATCGGGACCAACGACCTGACCCAGTACACCATGGCGGCGGACCGGACCAACGCAAATGTCTCTTACCTGATGAACGGTTTGGAGCCCGCTGTGCTGCGTCTGGTCAAGATGGTCATTGACGCGGCGCACGCGCAAGACAAGTGGGTGGGTATGTGCGGCGAGCTGGCCGGCGAATCGGTGGCGCTCCCCATCCTGCTGGGCCTGGGCCTGGACGAGTTTAGCATGAATCCGCCGGCTATCCCCATTGCCAAACAGATCATCCGCGCGCTCTCCTATGAAACGGCGCAAGACGTCGCCCGGCGTGCGCTCCAGTTGGAGTCGGCGGAGGCCGTCGCGGATTTCGTCAAATCCGAGGTGGCAGCAGTTGATGTTCAGTATCTGCTGGCCCTCAAGCGGCACAGACAAGAAAAAGACTTCGCATAGTACCGCCCCTTTGAGGCACTGCAGGTGAGGCTTGGGCGCAGGAGCCAAGATAGGGAGGGGGCAGAATTTATGTCGAATGACGTGTGGTTGGCCTTGGGTTTGACCCTTGTTGCGGGGTTGGCGACGGGTATTGGCAGTATTCTGGCCTTTTTTACCGAGCGGACGAATTATCGCTTCCTGTCCGTTGCCACAGGGTTTTCCGCTGGCGTTATGCTCTACGTGTCCTTCGTGGAGATATTCTTTAAAGGGGTCGAGGCGCTGGGTCAGGCCTACGGGGAAATTCGCGGGCATTGGATCAACGTCGCGGCTTTCTTCGGCGGCATTGCCTTTATTGCCCTTATCGATAACTTGATTCCTGCGGCGCAAAATCCCCATGAGGTTCCGGAGGAGGAAGCGACAGGACAACTGCACGCCGCTCCATGTAGAGATGTCTCAACCCAATCCGCACCTGCCGAGGAGGATGAGTTATTGCGGGTGGGGCTTTTCACGGCGCTGGCTATCACCATTCACAATTTCCCTGAGGGTCTGGTCACGTTTTTGGCTGCATTGCAGGACCCGGGTCTGGGCATTGCCATTGCCATCGCCATTGCGTTGCACAACATTCCTGAAGGCGTTAGCGTCTCCGTGCCCATTTTCTACGCCACCGGCGACCGTCGGAAAGCCTTTATCTTTTCCTTCATCAGCGGTCTGGCTGAGGTGGTGGGGGCCCTGGTTGCCTATGCCATTCTGCTGCTGACCGTGGGCGGCCCTTCCGGAGTCATCCCGCCGCAGGTGGTGGGCGTTCTCTTCGGTCTTATCGCCGGCATCATGGTTTACATCAGCCTGGATGAGCTCCTGCCTACCAGTCGCGCCTATGGTCGGGGCCACGACAGCCTCTTTGGGCTGATTGGCGGCATGGCCGTCATGGCAGTCAGTTTGTTGCTGATGTTGTAGTAAGCAGATCAGTAGATGACGGAAGAAGAGAACCTCCCATCGGAGGTTCTTTTTATTTTTCAGAGCGCTCCACCCGATGAACATCGAGGCTTGTATTAAACACCGGCTTATGTTATGTTAGGAGCAATGTGGACAATTGGGCATAGACTCTTGATCGGTCTCACGTCTGCACATAGCCAGAGGCAGAGAAAGAGGGGGGCGGCGGAGTCATGATTGAATATGCAGCGGTGCATCTCGATGAGTTGGTGCTTGCATTGCAGCAGCACCTGATCTTCGTGGGGGTTGCGCTGGGTATCGGCGTGACGCTTTGCATCCCCCTCGGCATCTGGACCTCGCGTGCCTCATCGCGTGGCGCGGCTGAAGTTGTCATGAACGTCTTCAACGGCATGCGCGTGATCCCCAGTCTGGCGGTGCTCTTTCTGGTGATCCCCTACCTGGGCTTGAGCTTTCAATCTGCCGTCTTTGCCCTTCTCCTGCTGGCGCTTCCGCCAGTTTTGATTAACACCGACGCCGGTTTCCGCACTGTCGACCCTGCAGTCAAGGAGTCCGCGCGGGGGATGGGGATGACGCCCTGTCAGATTCTATGGCGCATTGAGTTTCCGCTGGCGCTGCCTGTCGTCATCGCGGGCATCCGCACCGCAACGGTTGAGGTGATCGCCAGCGCGACGTTGGCGGCGTTCATTGGGGGTGGAGGACTCGGCACCTTCATCGTGCGCGGCTTCGCCATGTACGATCCGGCCATTATGCTGGTCGGCGCGGTCCCGGTGGCGCTCCTGGCCCTTATTGCTGAGCTGCTGATGGGGGTTGCGCAGCGGCTGGCTGAGCCGCCGTTGGGTCGACTGACGTCTACTACTGCGTCCACGTCAGAGCGGTGTCGGCGTTTGTAGGTTTTTCTTGTTTAAGGTACGTTCGTTATATGATAGGAAGGGGAAACATGCGCAAGCAAGGTTTAGGTCGGAGTTTGTTGATTCTACTAAGTGTCGTGGTAATGGTCGCTGTGACGGGCTGTGGTGGGTCTCAGCAGAAATCTATCATCATTGGCTCCAAGGACTTCGCCGAGCAGTACATCCTGGCGCAGATGTACGCGCTGCTGCTGGAGGACGCGGGATTTGAGGTGGAGCGCAAGTTGGGCCTTGCTGGGACGCCAGTCGCGCAGGCCGCCATCACCAACGGCGAAATTGACATGTACCCGGAGTACACGGGCACGGGCTTATTGGTCGTGTTGAAGTTGCCGGTGGAGAGCGATCGCGAGGTCGTCTACCAGAAGGTCAAAGAGGGATACGCCGAGCAGTTTGACCTGATCTGGCTCGATCCGGCGCCCATGAACAACGCCCAGGCCCTGGCGGTGCCGCGCAACGTCTCTGAAGAGTATGGAATGACCACCATCTCCGACATGGCGGCGAATGCATCTGAGTTGGTCATGGTCGGCCCGCCAGAGTTCCCGGAGCGCGAGGATGGATTGCCCGGTCTCAAGGAGGTCTACGGTGATTTCACGCTCAAGGACTACCGGCCCGTGGGCAAGGCGCTGCGCTATCAGGCCCTGGTCAACGGTGAGGCTGAAGTGACGGTGGCCTTTGGCACTGACGGCGAGATCAACGCCTTCGATCTCATCGTGCTGGAGGACGATAAGGGCATGTTCCCGCCCTATCAAGTTGCGCCGGTCGTGCGCCAGGAAATCCTGGACGCGCACCCGGAGATCACCGACCTCTTTAACGCGTTGGCGCCGCTGCTGACCAGCGATACCATGCGCCGCCTGAACTACGAGGTCACCGGCGAGGAGCGTGAGCCTATTGACGTGGCGCGGGAGTTCCTGGTACAGGAGGGATTGCTGGCAGAATGAGCGAGATCCGTTTCGTTGACGTCATCAAGACCTTCGCCGACGCGACCACGCCGGCCATCCGCTCGTGCAGTTTCACGGTCCCATCGGGCGATTTCATCGTTCTGTTGGGGCCGTCGGGCTGCGGCAAGACCACGTCGCTCAAAATCGTCAACCGTCTCTACGAACCAACGTCCGGTACCGTCACCATCGGCGGGATCGATATCCGCGAGCTGGAGCCCACGGAGCTGCGGCGTCGGATCGGCTACGTCATTCAGCAGATCGGTCTCTTTCCCCACATGACCGTGGAGCAGAACATCGCTGTGGTGCCGGATCTGCTGGGCTGGTCGCAGGAACGCCAGCGGCAGCGCGTGCGTGAGCTGCTGACGCTGGTCGAACTGCCGCCGGAAGAGTACTGCGGGCGTTATCCCGCCCAGCTCTCCGGCGGCGAGCAGCAGCGGGTCGGCGTCGCCCGCGCGCTGGCCGGCGATCCCGACGTCGTCCTGATGGATGAGCCTTTTGGCGCCATCGACGCCATCACGCGCGCCACACTCCAGGACGAGCTGCTCCGCTTGCAGCGCAAGCTCCGGAAGACCGTGCTCTTCGTGACCCACGACGTGGAGGAGGCGCTGCGGCTCGCGGACAGCATCGTCATCATGCGGAACGGCCAGATCATACAGATGGGCACGCCGCTGGAGATCCTGACGCAGCCAGCCGATGATTTCGTCCGGGAGCTGGTGGGCGCCGATGACATGGTCCGCCAGTTGAGCCTCTTGCGCGTGGACAAGGCCATGGACCCGCTGCCGGCGGATCACGCCGCTGGCGATCATCTCACCATCCGCTGTGATGACAATCTGCGTCGGGCGCTCTCCCTGCTCCTGCAGAGCGGCGCGTCGACGCTGACGGTGACGGACAACGGCGCGCCCATCGGGCTGCTTACGCTGGACAACATCCGCGCGTCAACGCGTGCGCAGACGACATGAGCTATCTATTTCGCAATCCCGATGTGGTGCTGCGTCTGCTGGGCGAACATCTTGCCATGACGGGCGTCTCGCTCGTCATCTCCGTGGTGATTGCGCTGCCGCTGAGCCTGCTCATCTACCGCGACGAGCGCCTGAACACGCTGGTGATGGGCGTGCTAGGCATCTTCTACACCATTCCCAGCATCGCGCTCATCATCCTGCTGATCCCGCTGTTTGGCCTCAACGCCACGTCCGTTATCGTCGCGCTGATTATCTACACCCAGGTGATTCTGGTGCGCAACTTCACCACCGGACTCCACGCCGTCGACGACGTGGTGCTGGACGCGGCCCACGGCATGGGCATGAGCGTCTTTCAGGTCTGGTGGCGGGTTCAACTGCCGCTGGCGCTGCCCGTGATGCTGGCGGGCGTGCGCATTGCGGCCGTGGTCTCGGTGGCGGTGGCGACCGTTGGCGCGCGCTTTGGCGCGGGCGGGCTTGGCACCATCCTCTTCGA
>CAYVKR010000045.1:0-16564 GCA_964452025.1 uncultured Anaerolineales bacterium | reverse complement strand
ACTTCTTCACGTAAGACAGGTTAACGGCTTCACCTAATTCCCAATAAGAGCCAATTTAGAGTGCCGTATAGAGCAGAGGCGGACATCATCATAACAGACAAAGAAGTCAAAAAGCTAAATTTCGCCCAAATTAACGGCGACATGCTCAGATCTCAGTAAAGCCCGCAAGGCCGGAATCAAGCCTGAGGAACTCATGGATTATCGAGTCGCATTTCAAGGCGTCGAAAGGCGACCAAGTACCCAAAAGATTCTAAAACAGGCCAGTAAGGGCTGTCGGCGGGCAGATTCTCAAACTTCGTATCATAATGGGGATGCTGTGTGTGCAGCGCATGGATCAAGGCACGGGTGACACGCTGAGGATTGCCAGTCTCGGGCTGAATGACCAAGCGGCCCAATTGATAGAGCTCATGCTGATAAACCAGCCAGCCTTGTCCTATTTCGTCGCCATCTGCTTCCGGTTCATCGCTCTTAAGCGTGACCCAGAGGGCCTCCAGGTGGCCAGCATTTTCAAGAGAACGCGCCTCATCTAGCCAAGATGGATGACTCTGACGCCTCGCAAGTAGTTTTTTAGCTCTTTCCGCAGTCAAGGTCTTTAAGGCATAAGGAGGGACTTCGATCTCCACACCACCTGGGGGACGACGCAACACGAGGAGCTCTCGCGTGAGCTCAAATCCAAGTTTCTTAAAGAGGTAGAAGGCAGGCCAGTTGTTTTTGATCACTTCTAGGATGATACTTTGCGCTCTACGTTGCCGGGATTGCTCGATGAGATAGTGCATCAGCGCTTCGCCGGTGCCATGGCGGCGCTTTTTGGGCAACACACCAAGGCGAGTAATCCAGGTTCGGTGATTTCTTATCCCAAGCATGGCAAGCCCAAGGATATCACCCTCGAAGACGGCTACAGCTGAAGCATTCAGATCTATATCGTAATTGCGGATATAATTTTTGAGTCGGTCAACGTTCATAGGCATGGGCACAATATAGTCAATACGTGTCTGATTGTAAGCTTCAGTTAATGTTTTTAGACTAAATTGGGACGCAGGAAAAATATCAAAAGATGATTGACGAGGAGATGTTCTCATGAAATTGTCTCTAATTTCCGTCTGTAATTAAACTTGATAAGTAATCGTCGATCTGATTAGAGAAGGTGCGGGCGGTGATAGGCTTGGAGATATAGCCGAGACAGCCGTAGGCTTCGGCCATCTCACGTGCAGTAGCAGGCGGCCATGCAGTGACCGCGACAAGTGGAAGGTTCATCAGTTCAGGGGTTTGTCGGAATAACGCTGCGACGGTTTGACCGTCCATATCCGGAAGCCCCATATCCAACAAAACTAAGTCGGGTTGTTGCGTGGCTGCCTCTTGCAAGCCCCTACTTGCGTCCTCGGCGTGCACAACTTTATATCCAGAATTTTCCAGGATCCGCATCATCAAGCGAGCATCGTAGGAATTATCTTCTATAAGCAAAATTGTCTTGGACATCGTAAGATCCTCAATTACCTTAGTATTTGGCTGCAGATCAGTAATCATCCAGGGGAAGATACATTTTTACTTTGTGAATCAGGTCGAGCGCACCGACCGGTTTCGATAGATAATCGTCGCAGCCTGCTCCCAGAAACCGCTCTCGATCTCCGACCATAGCGGAAGCAGTCAACGCGACCACGGGGATATCGCAATACTCCGATGAGGCCTTGAGGCGTCCCACAACCTCGATACCGTCAATTCCCGGCAGGCTGATATCGAGTAGCACCAAATCGGGATGGACATTTTGAATCAATTTTAGTCCCGTCCGGCCGTCCGAGGCCTCATGAACATGATAACCATAAGCGCTTAGAATTTTTTGCACAATACGTCGGTTATGGTAATTATCTTCTACGTAGACCACTTGATACTTATTATTCATTTATTCATCACTCCGATAAAACACTCTCGACGTGTGATAAGAGCGTACTGCGCTCCAGCGTGGATTTGAACCAGATAGAGTCCACTTTTTTGGCAACCTTGGCACGTTCCTCTGGGGGTATCTCCTTACCGGTCACCACTACGACAGGAATACTACGAGCCTGGGGATCGATGCGCAGCGTGGATAACAGGTGTTGGCCGTCGATGTCGGGCAATAGCAAATCTAGCAAAATGAGGTCCGGTCGTGTTTGCTGTATCTCGGCCAACGCATCGGCTGCAGAATAGGCTTCGATAACTTTGAAGCGTTTCCGCGACTCAAAGAGTCGCCGCATCAACCGAGCCTCCCAAACGTTATCCTCAATCACGAGAATGCGTTGTTTCTCTACCTCACCAAATGTATCGACGGGACTCTCGGCAGACTCCAGCTCTGGAGAGACCTCGAGCAAATGGCGGATCTCCTCAGGTTTGTCACCAAGCAGCTCAACCACATGTTTGGCCAGCTCACGAGCGCTGAAGCTGCCCTTGAGCCAGACAGAATCGGTATAGCGGTTGAGGTAACCTTGTTCTTCCAAATTCGGCGATTTTGCGGAGATAACGACGACGGGGATTCCCCGCGTGTGCTCATCCGATTTAAGCTTGGAAAGCACAGAGAAGCCATCCATATCGGGTAGGTTAAGATCTAGGATGACGAGATCGGGATCGCGCTGTCGGACCAGATCGATGCCATCCACGCCGCTATACGCCTGGAATACACGGTAGTTTTTGTAACTCTGAAGCAGACGGCGGATCAGCCGGTTATCATGAGGATTGTCCTCAATAACAACCAGGGTGGTGATCTGCTCATCCAGCTGCTCCAGCGCCGCTGCCAATCCTTCCATAGGGGGACGTGCTTCCGTGGGGTGTAGATCTGCATTGACGCACAACATGTATCGGTCTTCAAGCGCGTGTTTCTCGGCGCTGAAGGTGTGACCGGAGCAGTCCACGACGACACGTTCGTTGGGCTTGATATAGCCGCGCTCAATCATCTTCTCCAGACCAGCAAAAGCTACGCTGGCGGCTGGCTCCATGGAGAAACCCTCGGTGCGGGCGACGCGCCGCATAGCCCGGAAGGCGTCACCGTCAGTAACGGTGACCATAGCCCCCCCGTTCTCATCAGCCGCGTCTTTGAGGATTCTGTAGGCCATCCCCGGCGCCCCAGTCGCCAGCACGGTGATAAGGCTGTCGGGATTGACAGGCTCAGCCTCGTCCAGTCCCTGCTCCCAGGCCTGCACCATTGGAGAGCAGCCTTCCGTCTGCACCACGCCAATCTTGGGGATGTGTCCAATGACACCGGCCTCATAAAGCTCAGTGAAACCTTTTAGCACACCTAAAGGCCCGATACCACCGGATACCGCCTGAAGATACCAGTCTGGCGCTTCCCATCCAAGCTGTTCTGCAATCTCAAAAGCGAGGGACTTCATGCTTTCCTTGCAGGGCACTGCCTTGGCACCGCGTTCGACGGGCAGATTGTGCCGGACAGCGAAATCAGCCGCGATCTGCTTTGCCTGATCGTAAGAACCGGAAACCTTGACGACTTCCGCGCCGTAGAGCGCAAGCTCACGCATCTTCTCCACGGGCACACTACTGCAGAGGAAAACCCAGAGTTTGATGCCAGCACGCACAGTGTACGCGGCATAGGCAGCGGCCGCGTTGCCCGTGGAAGCAAGCACGACCTCATCCACGCCCTGATCATGGAGTGCACTGACAGCCATTGCCGCCTGGCGATCTTTGAAGGAGCCGGTCGGCTCTTGACGTTCGTCCTTTATCCAGATCTCGGTGTGGTCTAACTTACGCTCCAATCCAAAGGCACGCGTCAAGGGTGTCCATCCTTCGCCCATGCTGAAGGTTCTGAAGTCATCTGTGAAGGGGAACAACTCGCTGTAGCGCCACATATCGGTGGGCCGCACGTTGACCATCTCCGGCCAATCTGGCGGCAGCTGTGCAGTGTCGTATCGCGCGTCCATCCAGCCCCCGCCACATTGGACGCACTCAGCGACGTAAGGATCGGGCGCCATCTCGTGACCACATTCCAAACAGCAGACGGCCCTGAACAACGATTTCATGTCTCAGCCTTCTTCATCGGTAACGCTTGTTCGTCATATTCAATAGTGAGGACTTCATATGCTGGAATGGGCTTACTGAATCCACGTCCATAGAGGGGGAGGATCCTGGTTGCCTCAATCTCAGTTTGGACGTACTGGTAAGTGTCAACGTCTATCAGAATCTGTCCAGGCTCTGCATGCTCCTGTAACCGTTTGGCGATGTTAGGCGTGTTACCAATCACGGTATAATCCATGAATTGATCGGATCCCACGTTGCCGACGACGGCTTTGCCGGTGCTGATGCCGATGCCTAAGCCCAGCTCCTCAATCTGCGGATCTTGCTTGCGAAGGTTAGCGAATTGAGTCTGCATCCGTCCTGCAGTTTGCACAGCCCGTCTCACGCCATCTAGCATCGTGAGCGGCGCACCGTAGAGGGCCATGATAGCATCGCCCAGGTATTTATCTAGTGTACCCTTATTCTCAAAGATCAGCGGCGTTAAGTGATTGAAGACACGATTCAAGACGTTGATAACCTCACCGGCATCATGAATCTCAGAGAAGTGAGTGAACCCTCGGATGTCGGCAAATAGGACGCTGACCGTGCAATGCTGTCCCCCTAATTTGAGATTCTGCTCGGGGTCTCGCAGGATTTCCGAGGCGACGTCTTTAGAGATGTAACGCATGAGCACCCGCTCCAATAGAGCGTTCTTGGCCTCCAATTCGTCGTGTAGTTGTTTGATGCGGATCAATGAGCGCGCGCGCGCCAGCAACTCCACTGTGTTGAACGGCTTGACCAGAAAGTCATCGGCGCCGGCATCTAGTCCCTTGACCTTTTCTTCGAGCTCGCGCAGGGCTGTGAGCATCAGGATAGGAATTGGACGCGTAGCTAGCTGCGCCCGAAGTTTCTTGGCCACTTCGTAGCCATCCATGCGCGGCATCATCACATCCAAGATTACCAGATCTGGCGGATTAGCTGTGACGGATTCGAACGCCTGAACACCGTCAAAAACAGTTTCTGTCTCGTAGCCGGCGCTGGTGAGCAACATATTCACCAGGTTATTGGTACGCTCATCGTCATCAGCGATCAGTACTTTAGCTGTGGTTTCTGATGGAATCATAATCCCTTATGGAGCCTCTGCGTGCATATTCCGGTCCTACCCTGGTTTACTACTCTTTGATTGGCAGCCAGACGGTGAACTTGCTACCCACATCGACTTCGCTCTCCACTTCAATGCGCCCTCCGTGCATCTGGACCAACTCGCGAGTGATGGCCAAACCCAATCCAGTGCCATCAGCGCTGCGGGTGCTGGAGCCGTCCACCTGCTCGAAACGTTCGAAAATACCCATAATATCATCTTCTGCAATGCCGATGCCGGTGTCCGCGACGGTTACACACACCCAGTGACTACCCTGCGGATAGGCTTGAACTTCGACGTAACCTTCAGGTGTGAATTTCTGAGCATTGCTGATCAAATTATTAAAGATCTGATGAAGACGCAGGCGATCTGCACGGATTTCGGGCAATTCATCCTCAATCACGAGCCGGAGCTCGACAGGCTTGTTAGCAAAGAGACTGGCATTGCCGCTCTTGGCTTCGTTCAACACCTGTGCCAAATCTACGCTATCTTCAAATCTGAGCGTGAGACGCCCGGCTTCGATCTTAGCAAGATCCAAGATATCGTTGATCATGTCGAGCAGATGCTGCCCATTCTCGTAGATAGCTTTGATGTCCTCCAAAGTTTCCGGGTCCATATCCCCATCAATGCCCATCAGCATGATCTCAGCATAGCCGATGATGGAGTTAAGCGGTGTGCGGAGTTCGTGGCTCATGTTGGCCAGGAATTCGCTCTTGAGCCGGTCGACCTCGCGGAGCCGGTTGGTGGTCAGTTGAAGTTCCTCAACGTAGACTGCATTCTGGACAGCGGTTGCCAGCTGGCCTGCGAGGGTGCGGAAGACGTCGATGTCGCGTTCTGTGAAGCGCCCAATTTCCCGTGCCTGAGCGTCGAAGACGCCCAGTACCTCGTCACCAATGACGAGCGGGACGGCAATCTCGGCCTTGGTCTCCGGTAGCAGCGGGTTGGCCATGAAGCCTGGTTCTTGGGTCACGTCGTTGGCGACGACGATCTCCCGGCTTCGGGCCGCGCGGGCCACCAAACTCTGCTCGCGATCGAGCGGGATGGTGTGCTTTTCCTCCAGCATGACCTGTCCAGCTTTACCATAACCGGCGCGGATGCGTAGCTGCTCCTGATCTAGCGTGTAGACGTGGGTGTGATAGAGATTGAAGCGCTCACAGAGCAGATTCACGGTCTCTGTAAGCAGTTCATCCGGATCGAGGATGGCGCTGGCCTGCGTGGCAATATCGGCAGCGGTGCTCAGCTGTACGTTGAAGCGCTCTCGCTCCTCCTCAGCCTCTTTGCGCTCAGTGATATCCAGGTTGGTGCCTGTGATTCTTTCTGGTGCACCTTCATCATCGAATATGACCTCAAGCTGGCCTTCGATCCATCGCACGTTACCATTGGGAAGGATGAGGCGATACTGATACGCGTCCTGATCTCTTTCTCCATTCTGGATAGCTTCTAGACTCTCCTCGATGATGGGTTGATCTTCGGGATGAACCATGTCCATGAAGGCCTCAAAGGTGGGCTCAATATCTCCAGGTTCATAGCCAGAGAGGCGGTAGTTCTCGTCGGACCACGTCGTCTTGTTAGTGGTGAAGTCCCACTCCCAACTGCCCAGGTGCGCGGTCTGCTGCGCGCGGGATAGCCGCTCCTGGCTCTGCTGGATGGCGGCCTGCGCTTTCTTTTGCGCCGTCATGTCAATGCCGACGCCCGCGAGATACGGCTCACCATCCACCATCGCGCGAATGCCGGTGAAGTAGTAGGGGATCTTGGTGCCGTCTTTTGTCAGCAATTGGGCTTCTGTCTCAGATTGTCCCTCCAGATACACTTGCTCCATCCGGGCAGCGACCGTCGGTCGGTCTTCTACGGCGATAAAGTCGGTCGCTGGTCGTTGGCGAAGATCTTCTTCGGTGTAACCTAGAATTTTCTGGAAGTTGTCGTTCCAGCGAACAAGGTTGCCCTGGCTGTCGTAGAGGTAGAAGATGCCCGGCAGGCCGTTAATGACGGTATCCGAGAAGTTGCGTTCCTGCAAGATAGCGTCGCGTGCTGCCTTCTGCTCAGTGATGTCGCGAGCGATGGAAAAGTAAATCTCTTGATCCTGGAAGGGCACATAACTGACCACGACGTTGACGGCAATTTGCTCGCCGTCTTTCGTCTGATTGACACCCTCGAATGCGATAGCTCCTTCTGCCTTGACCTGTCCCTTCAGTTTGGGCCAGGCCGCGCGTGGGAAGGTGGGATCGACATCGAATACCTGCAGATCCAGTATCTCTTCGCGACTGTATCCGAGCAGGTCGAGGGTGCCCTGGTTTACGTCGATGAAACTCGCGTCAGCGTCAAACCAGTAGAAGGCGTCCCCTGACGCCTCAACAGAGGAACGTGTCATCTCCAGAGCGCGTTCAGCCTCCTTGCGTTCTGTGATGTCCCGAATGACGGATATGATGCCGCTAGGCTCACCCTCCTCGTCGTAGAGCAAGGATGCTCTTACCTCACCGATGAATTTACCGCCATTTGCCTTAACTAGGTTGACTTCCTGGTGAGGGCTGCGTCCTTCGGACAAGGTCTGATTGATGCTCTCAGTTGTTTTTGGCCAGTCTTCACGTGCAATCAGTTCCATGGTGTTGCGCCCTATCACGTCCTCGCGAGTATCGTAGCCGTAGAGATTGAGCAGACCCTCGTTAACGTCGGTGATCTCACCCATCATGTTGCTCACACCGATGCCATCAGTGATGGCATCGAAGACAGCCCGGATCTTCTCGGCAGACTCTCGCATGGCCGTCTCAGCTTGCTCTTGCCGTTCGAACAATTCGGCGTTTTCCAATGCTGTTGCAATTTGATTGGCCAATGTTTCGAAGACGTCGACGTCGGCGTCAGTGAAATATCCTGCTTCATCAATCTGCACATCGAAAACGCCAAGAGTTTCACCGCCTGTAATCAACGGCACGGCCAACTCAGCTTTGGTATCTGGGAGCAATGCGTTAGGCATGAATCCGGGGTCAGAAGCTACATCGTTGACCAACACACTATGCTTGGTGCGGGCTGCTTGAGCGACAAGACTGTGCTCGCGATTCAAGGGAATTTGGTGCCCCTGTCGGAGCATAATCTTGCCAGGCCGCCCGTATCCAAAGCGGAGGTTGAGGGTCATTTCGTTCTCGTCAACAGTGTAGACGTGGGCGTGGTAGAGACCAAATCTTTCCGTCAGCAATGTCACTGTTTCGCGCAGAAGTTGATCGGGGTCGAGAATCTGGTTGATCTGGGCGGCGATCTCGGAAGCTGTGCTCAACTTATTGGCAAACCGCTCACGTTCCGCTTGCATCGCTAGGCGTTCGGTAATATCCTCACCGGAGCTGAGCGTACCGGTAATGTTGCCGGCATCATCTTGCAGCACACTATCATGCCAATGCAACATCCGTTTAGTGCCAGATTTTGTGATTACCGCCGCTGTGTACTCCGTTCGAGGTTCGGCCTCCCCGGAGATAAGTTGCGGGAACCTTGCTTTGCCCTCCCCCCGGAGTTCTTCCGGCACGACCAGATCAAACCAATTTCGCCCAAGGATCTCGTCCTCTGCGTATCCCAGTATCTCACAGCCCGCCTGGTTGATCAGCGTAACATTACCCTGGGTATCCAAGGCGACAAGCGCTGAACCGGCTAGCTCCAAGTAACGTTCGGCGCTATCACGCTCTTCCGCGACGTCCTTAAACAGCGCTGCACTCTGCAAGGCGTTGGCAATCTGTCCGGCCAAGGTGAGGAAAACATCAATATCGGCGTCTGTAAATGTATGAGCCTCATCGTGCTGCACGTCGAAGACGCCGAGCACCTCACCACCGGCGATGGCTGGAACGGCGACCTCTGTCTTCGTCTCAGGAAGCAGGGGGTTGGGCAGGAAATTGGGGTCTTCAGTTACATCTTCGACCAAGACCGGTTTCTTAGTGCGAGCAGCGCGGGCCACCAAACTCTGTTCTGCAGCTAGCGGAATACTATGGCTCTCAGCAAGCATCTTCTCTCCGGTTTCCCCATAACCAGCTGTCAGATTCAGATTACCCGCGTCTTTATCCACTGTATAGACGTGGACGTAATAGAGACCAAAGCGCTCTTTGATGAGAGGGATCACGGTTTCCAGTAGCTGATCAGGATCAAGGATTGAGCCAACCTGCTCGGAGATCTCCGCTGCTGTCTCAAGGCTGGTGGTGAAACGCTGGCGTTCCAGCTCTGCTTGTTTGCGCTCAGTGATGTCCTGGTTCACGCCGTGGAGTTTGACTGTGCGACCAGCTTCGTCCTTTTCGACTGTGAGCCAGACGGAAACCCAGCGCTCTTCACCATCAATAGTTAGATTGCGTGATTCGGTTTGGAGCTGGAAATTGGGATCGGTGGCTTCCAGAGCTTTCTGTATGTTCTCAGCAACTGCCGGAGCATCCTCTGGGGGAACAAAGCGCTGGGCAAACTCCCGCGCCGACATCTGATAACCGCCCACTTCTTCCGCCGTTGTGTTGTGGAAGGTCTTGTAGTACAGGTCATTGAAAGTGAACATCTGTGTCTCTACATCGAATTCCCAATAGCCCATTTTCGCGATACGTGTTGCGGCCGACAGTCGCTGCTCGTTCTCTTGAAGTGCCCTTTCTGCCCGCTTACGCTCAGTGATGTCGGTGATAAATCCTTCCAGAGCCAACAGGTCACCGGCTTCATCATAAACACCCTGACCCTGTTCCCACACCCATTTGATCTGTTCATCAGCCGTTTTAATGCGGTAAATGATCTGATAGGGCTCATGGGCTTCCACACCCTTTTGCACCATCTCCCAGACCCGGTCTTGGTCTTCTGAGACGATGAGAGCGCCATAAGTCAATTTCTGTGTCTCCATCATCAGATCTTCCGGGGCATATCCAGTCAGCGTTTCGGCACCCTCACTGACCATCTGGGCTGGCCAATCGGGCTTGTTGAGCATACGATAAGCCATGCCCGGAAGATTACTCATCAATGTGGAGAGGCGTCGCTCACTTTCAATGAGATGGGCGACAGCGCGAAGCCGAGCCATCGCGCTGGAGAAGATATCGCTTAGGAAGTTCAGGAAGTTGATCTCCATATCTAACCAGGTATGGGGTTCTTGAACCGCCTCAAACCCGATGAATCCAAAGACCTCGCCGCGATACGTGATGGGCACAGCTATAGTGGATTTGATGTCTTGCGCAGCAAACATCTTTTTTTCGGTCTTAGCTTCCGGAGGCAGTTCGTCGAGACTGGAGATAACAATGTTTTCATCGTTTTGAAGCGTCTTTGCCCACCAACTCAGATCCTCGACTCGCAGGTTCTGCAGATTCTGTTTCTGGGCTTCGAGTTCCTTTGCCCGCCACTCGTGAGTATTGCTAAATCGCTTTCCATCCTCGGAGAACTGAAAGACGTACGCGCGATCCACGCCGATATACTTGCCGATACGTTCCAGAGCCTCTCGGATGCGTTCGTCGATCTCGGTGCGTGGCAGATTCAAGAATTCCGTGGAAATCTGCGTGATCAACGCCTCGAACTCAGCATGACTACGCAGTGCTTCGAACTGTCGAGCATTATGCAGAGCTGTAGCGATCTGTCCAGCCAACGTTGTGAAGATGGCTACATCGCTTTCGCTGAAAAGCCCCACTTCATCGTGTTGCACGTCGAAGACACCGAGTACTTCACCGCCGGCGATGGCTGGAACAGCGACCTCCGACCGCGTATCGGGTAGAAGCGGATTAGGCATGAAGTTAGGATCCTCGGACACGTCATCCACGAGGATCGGAGCTTGTGTCCGCACCGCACGGGCCACTAGGCTCTTTTGGGCATCTAGGGATATGTTGTGACCTTCTTCCAGCATCTTACGTCCCGGCTCACCGTAGCCAGCCGCCAAGTACAGCACACGGTTTTTCGCATCAACAGTGTAAACGTGTACATGATACAGATCGAATCGTTCCTTGATCAGCGGGATCACCGCTTCAAGCAGAACTTGCGGCTCGAGGATTGTGGCCGCGTGCTCCGCAATTTCTGAAGCTGTCTTGATCTTCACAGCGTACTGTTCTTGTGCTTGAGCTTTCCGCTGTTCCGTGACATCCAACATAACTCCGATCATGCCCGTGACTTCGCCGTCTGAATCACCCAGCGTTGCTTTGTTAAAAACGACGTCGTGTAGCATGCCATCCGCGTATTTCACCTGCGCTTCGTAAGTCTGAGTCCCAGGATTCTTGATAAGTTTCATGTCGGCGTCGTGATACACGTCGGCCAACTCAGACGGAATCACCTCAGGCAGCTCGTACACGGTCTTCCCCAACACCTCTCGCCTTGGCAGCCCCAGTACCTTCTCGGCAAAGGCCTGGTTGCAATCCCGGTAAACCCCCTCGGTATCTTTGTAGAAGACAGGGTTCGGAATGCTGTCTATCAGCTGAGCACGAAATTTCAAGCTGTCGCGAACTACTTGATCGGTGTGAGTATGGCGGTCTGGCGATTTCGAATCTTGTTTATGATCTGACATGAAAATTTACTCCTACTCGACTAGAGACAATAATCAATCGTATGCACCCCAGGGCAAGCCCTGGACCCAGCTTCGCGGCAAGCCGCGAGGTATGAAATCTAACCTGTCGCTACGCGACAGGCATAATCAACAGTGCGGACAGATCAACTCATATATTGGATCAAGGCTCCCACGGATATCGATCCAGCAACTTACTTTAATAGCCTATTGATCAACGTAACCAGTGCTTCAATGGAAATGGGCTTTTCAAGATAGAACTCAACACCGAGCCGCTCGCAGACAGTTCGATAGCGTGCATCTCCTGACGCAATGATAATCTCCATATGCTGGTTCATGGCCTGCTCGGTGATCTCTTTCAGATAATCGATGGCGCTTCCGTCATCAAGATGAAGATCACATAGGAGGAGATCAAAATGCGTTATTCTCAGCTGATCACGGACATTCTGCAATGATTTGCTCGCGCTTACCTCAAAGCCAGATTTCTGAAGTGCTTTACGATAGAGGTTGAGTAAATAGGTATCGTCTTCTGCGACTAAAATAGATTTTGGCATGTGGTTAACCAGAGGATAATATGTCTTAGTTCCGCTCAAGCAGTACTTGTCGAACAACAGTGCGTAGCGCATTGATTTCTAGCGGCTTGTGCAGATAGTGCTCAATTTGGAAGGCCTTTGCATCCGAAGCCCAGGCGTCATAGGCTGTTATCCAGATGATGGGCAAGTTAGGATTGAACGCTTGAACCTCTCGGGTCAGTTCGACACCGTTCATATACGGCATCTTAAGGTCAGTAATCAACAAATCTACTTTCTCTTGCCCGATTAGTTCCAGTGCCTCACGTCCGTTCTGAGCTGTCAACACCTCAATACCAGGGCCTAGTCCAGCAAGCATCTCATAAAGCACGAAGAGAACCTTGACCTCATCGTCAACCAACAAAATACGTACGCGGTCTTTCATAGAGATTGCCCCACTGTGAATCCTACGTGCTGTACACAGTAAGTGAACCTGGACTTGATTACCAGGAACAGAGCGTCGCGCCCTGCTCCAGCGCTACTGAACCATTCTATAACAAAAACGGCCTAATGGGTTTAGAAGCCCGTTAGGTTAATGCCGAATTCTGTTAGGACAGTGTTGGTTTTTAGTTAGGGGATATATTCTGGGGAGCAGATGCACTTCAACTTGGGTCTCTGGGATTTCGCCGGATGGTGGGACACTTGTCATTCCGAACAGGCCCTTTTGGACTTCGCATGATCAGACTGAAAACTTAACCACGGATTTCACAGATTCACACAGAAAATGAAAAATCAATGAAGATCCGTGCCATCCGTGGTAAATATTTAAGATCGTTTTTGGGCCACCCGGCGAAATCCCAGAGACCCTCCGAACATAGTGAAAAATCTCGTTGTTGGGAAACGAGACCCTTCGCCACGCTCCGGGTGACAATTTAGTGGGGATTTGCGCGTATTTGCCCGGCAAAATTCAAAAGAGCCTTCAGCTTTTCAACATATATCCGACACCGCGCACGTTGAGAAGCCGTTGCGGGTCTGAAGGATTTTCTTCGATTTTCTGCCTCAGTTGATAGATAAACCACTTGATGAGGTCTCGCGCCTCGTCTTCACCTGGACATTCATAATCGCGAGCTACGCTTACCAATTTTTGTGGAGAGACAACCTCCCCCTCATGGTCGATGAAGTAGGCCAACAAATCAAATTCCGTCGGTGTAAGATCTAGCCCCTCCCCTGCAAGCGTAATTTTGTGTTCCGCGTGACGCACTTCAAAGTCACCGGCGCAAATCGTCGTATTCTGCTTGCGCGTGGCTTCAGCCCGCTGTTGCCGACGGTTCCGTGCTTCACGAATCGCGTTGCGTACCTCCTCCGGTTCCACTGGCTTCTGGAGATAACCGTCGACACCTTCCTGAATCGCTTCCAGAGCAGAGTCCAGGGAAGCATATGCGGTAAGGATAATGATCACCGTCTCAGGCCAGCGCCATCGAATAGCCTTGAGCACGCGAAGTCCGTCATCGCTCTTCCCCTCCAGCCGCAGATCAAGTAACACGGTGTCAAAACAGTGATCACGCAGCACATCGAGAGCTGCTTGACTGCTTCCCACCGCCTCAACCTCGTAGCCAGATAAGCGGAGCGTCTCCTTTAGAAAATAACGGACGTTACTCTCATCATCAACAACCAATGCTTGCAATGTTGGCATCATGCTTCCTCCAGAGATATGTCTACAGGGAGTTGAGTTAAGGGGAGCCATACGCGAAAGGTGCTTCCCACGTCCGGTTCACTCTCCACTGTAATGGTGCCCTGATGCTGGTGGATAATTCCAGCACTGATGGTCAGACCCAAACCGGTGCCATCGAGCTTAGTGCTGAAGAAGGCTTCAAAGATATGCGGCCGTACATCCGCCGGAATACCGATACCTGAATCGCGGATCATAATTTCCACACCGGCTGGGCGATGTGTTTTTCTGGTTTGCACCGTGAGCATTCCCCCCTCAGGCATCGCTGCGATCGCATTCAGAATCAAATTCAAGAAAACCTGTCGCATCTGGTCCGGCTCTATGAAAAGTGACGGCAGCTCAGTGTTAGCCTCCCATCTCACACCCACGTTTTGCTCGCGCCGGGATTGGGCGGTCAATTGCAAGACCTCATCCAAAAGAGGATTGATATTGGCCAAGCACCGTTTCCCCGAAGATGGATTATATAAATTGCGCATGCGAGAGACAATACGCGCGATGCGGCGTACCTCTTCACGCGCGATCTGCACATACTGACCTACATCACGCTCATCTAACAGTGCTTCCTGGGCCAGGCCTAAACATCCCAGCACCGATTGGAGGGGATTGTTGATCTCGTGGGCTACGGACGCGGCCAGTTTTCCGGTGACAACGAGACGTTCGGTATGCAAGAGCTCCTCTTCCATGCGCTTATGCTCTGTAATATCTCGCCCTATCCCCAACACAGCCGTGACCTCACCTGCATCATTGGTAATTGGCGTGAGCGTGCTCAGAATTGTGTAAGAGCTCCCACCCAATTTAAACTCATGCTCGTAGGAATCCGGCTTCTTGGTCTCCACAACCTGGCGCAAACCTTTTCTAAAGCGCTGTAAGACCTCCGAAGAAAGATCTAATGTTTCTAGCGGCCGTTCGATCACAGCTGAGGCAGAGACACCAAAACGCTCTGGGATGTGGGCGAATCGGATACGCCCATCCTCCGGACTGTGTACGAAAATAATGTCGTCGGCAGCCTCAATCAGAGAGCGAAGTCGTCGCTCAGAAGACCGCAGCGCTTCGGTCGCCTTCTTACGTTGTGTGATATCCATAAAAACAACCAGGACATTGGGTGGCCCTGCACGCTGGTGAAGCGCACGTGCACTACACAAGACAGGGAGAGATGAACCTGACTTCATGCGCAAATTGAGCTCCTGGGGAGCAGTATCTTCTCGTGGATGCTGCCGGGGGAGCAAGAACATCTTGGGTAAAGAAGGAGACGCCAGTAAGTCAGAGATCGCTTTACCAATCAGCGCCTGAGGCTCATAACCTAATAACTTGGCAGCTGCGGGATTAGCGAATTTGACCCTTTCCTCCTTATCCAATAGAAGAATTCCTTCCTCAAGACTGCGTAAGATATTCTCGTTGAAACGCCGGATGTCGTTAGTTTCTCCATATAGTTGAGCATTTCTGATCGCCAGTGCTGCCATGGGAGCAAAGCGCTCCACGAGGGCCAAATCCTCAGGAGTGAAACGTTGGGGTTGACTATCCACGACCTCCAATACGCCTATAACGTGCTCCTGCAAACAGAGAGGAACAGCTAGGATAGAGCGCAACGCCAATGCCGTTTTTTCGTTTATGCCATGGAAGTGGCGTTCATCATGAAGTGCGTTCGCAACCATCACGCTCTCTCGATGTTGAACCACCCATCCTACAAGGCCCGCGCCAGGAGGCAGCTGCCATCCTACGATGTCATCCCGTTTTGGACCTGTAGCTTGACGGCAAACCAAGGTATCCGACTCAGCCTCAACCAACCATACCGAAGTCGCCACAACTCCTAGAGCATCTCGTAATTCTATCAGCAGAGTCTCTAGCACTCTATCTAAATCCAGTGAAGCGATAAGTGCTTGTGTCATACGATGAATGAGGGTTAACTGCCACGCGTGCTCTGGTGGACTTGCCTCTTCCTCTTCCGTAGGTTGAAAAGTCAGGAGCGCACCCAGATTCTCCCCGCTTGGGCTCCGCACCGCATGAAGCTGACCAACGACTGGAAAATGACGACCATCAGATAGCTCAAAGTCGCCTCGATACTCTGAAGAAATTCCTTCCTCTGTTTGCAGAGCGTTTTCCAACAAAGCATCGAAGGGAAGGTCTGGGTGCGTCATGTGAGGCGTTACTAGTGAAGTCAGAGCTTTGCCTGCAATGAGCTGATCGTGCCAACCCAGCGATGTCTTTGCGGGTTTATTTGCTGCCAAGATGGAGTGCTCTCTATCCACTGCGACAACAGCTCCATCGCATTGTTGAATGATGGCCTCAATCCACTGTATTGCCACAACCTTGTCATGCTGCGCATTTTTCTCTGATCTCATTTTTTTCACGCTGATAATATAGCTATGGCCTCCTAAAGTAGTGCATCAACGGCCTGGGTCAGGCCCCGACTGTATGCCCATCACGGGGTTTTGGTTTTTCTCTGCACTCATTCAAGAGTTTAACACTGTTTTGATGAAGGCACAACCCGATCATATATGGGCAAACGAAGCAGTTCCAGGGTCGCTCAAACGCCATAGGCGGCTTCCCATCGTGTTTCCCTCCCGCATCAACCCCAGCTTCGTTTGCCTTGCTTTCGCCTACGCAGGTTCTACGGTACGGAGGGCGTTTTCACCAGCGGACTCGCTTCGAAATCCCATATCGGGCAAACGAAGCAGTTGCCGGGTCGCTCAAACACCATAGGCGGCTTCCCATCATGTTTCCCTCCCGCATCAACCCCGGCT
>CAYVKR010000044.1:0-16595 GCA_964452025.1 uncultured Anaerolineales bacterium | reverse complement strand
GAGATTCAAGTGTGACTGGAGTTCAGACGTGTGCTCTTCCGATCTGCGCGCGGCGCTCCGGGTGGTTGTGCAGGTACTCGATGACGGCCCAGGCGATGGCCATGCCGTCGTAGGTGCTGGTCCCGCGCCCCACCTCGTCCAGAATAAGCAGGCTGCGCGGCGTGGCGTGGTTGAGGATGTTCGCCGTCTCCACCATCTCCACCATAAAGGTCGACTGACCCGCCGCCAGCTCGTCCGAAGCGCCGATGCGCGTGAAGATGCGGTCCGCCACCCCGATATGCGCCGCGTCCGCCGGGACGAAACTGCCAATCTGCGCCATCAGCACGATGAGCGCGGCCTGCCGCAGAAAGACGCTCTTGCCCGCCATATTCGGCCCGGTGATGATGTGGATGCGCTGGTCGGTGTCCATCGCCAGGTCGTTGGGCGTGAAGGGCTCGCGCTGCGTGCGCTCGACCACGGAATGGCGCCCGGCCTCGATCCGCAAGACCGGCGCCTCATCAAACGTCGGGCGGACGTAGCGATTGCGCAGCGCCACCTCCGTCAGCGACGAGGCCACGTCCAATCGCGCCAGCGCCTTCGCCGTGCGCAGCAGCGCGGGCGCGTGGGTTGCGACGCGCGCGCAGACCTCCTTGAAAAGCCGCGACTCCAGCTCGCCGATGCGCTCCTCGGCGTTGAGCACGCGACTCTCGTACTCCTTGAGCTCTGCTGTGATGTAGCGCTCCGAGTTGACCAGCGTCTGCTTGCGCTCGTAGTCGTCAGGCACCCGGTCGAGATTGGCCTTGGTCACCTCGATGTAGTAGCCGTAGATCTTGTTGTGGCCAACCTTGAGGCTCTTGATGCCCGTCCGCTGCTTTTCCTGCTTCTCCAGCCCGGCGATCCAGTCGCGGGCGTCCTGGCTGGCGTTGACGATGCTATCCAGATCCTCTGAGAAGCCGGGGCGGATCAGCCCCCTGCTACTCACCTGCGCCGGGGGATCGTTGACGATAGCGTGCGCGATAAGCTCGGCGGCCTCGCGCACCGGATCAAGCCCCTCCAGCAGTTGGGCAAAGCCCGGCGGCGCGTCGGCTGCGGCCTCCTCCAGCTGCTCGCGCAGCGACGGCACCGCGTCCAGCGCTGTGCGGATGCCCACAAGATCCCGGGGCGTCGCCCGTCCGGCGACCACGCGGTTGGTCATCCGCTCCAGATCCGTGACGCCCTTGAGCGTCTCGCGCACCTCGGCGCGGAGCACCGTGGCGTCGACGAAGCCCTCAACCTGATCCAGACGCAGCTCCAGCGCGGCGATATCCAACAGCGGATGCGCCAGCCGGTGTAACAACAGCCGCCCGCCCACCGGCGTGACCGTGGCATCGATGACGCCCAGGAGCGAGCCGCGCTTCTGCCCGCGCAGCGTCTCGGTGATCTCCAGGTTGCGCCACGTCGAGGCGTCCATCGCCATGTAGCGGTCGGTGGCGTAGGTGGCCAGCCCCGTGATCTGCGGCAGCACGCCCTGCTGCGTCTCCTGCAGATACGAGAGCACCGCGCCCGCCGCGCGGATCGCCAGGGGCTTGCCCTCGCAGCCGAAGCCCTCCAACGTGCGCACGTCAAAGTGCTCGACCAGCGTCTGGCGCGCCGCCGTCTCTTCGAAGCGGTAGACGGGCCACGCCGTGACCAGCGCCTGCAGCTGCTCCGCCAGCTCGGCTTCGGGTCGTTCGGCCGGCTGATCGGGATCGCGCTCCTTCCAGGAGCCGGCGCGCGGGATCAGCAGCTCGCGCGGCTGCAGCCGGGTCAGTTCCTGGCGCACGGCGCTGACGACGTCGTTGCCATCCTGCAGCTGCGTCGTGGCGAACTCGCCGGTGGAGATCTCGGCGTAGGCCACGCCCGCGCGCTGCCCGTCGACGACGATGGCGGCGACGTAGTTAAGCCGCCGCTCGTCCAACATCTCCGGCTCCAGCAGCGTGCCCGGCGTGACGACGCGCTCGACGCGGCGCTCCATGGGGCCGCGCCCCGTCGGCTCGCCCACCTGCTCGGCGATGGCGACGCGGTAGCCCTTGTCGATCAGCTGGGCGATGTAACCGGCGGCGGCGTGATGCGGGACGCCCGCCATAGGCACGCGCGTGCCCTTCGAGACCGGGCGCGAGGTGAGCGTGATGTCCAACTCCCGCGCCACCAACTCCGCGTCCTCGTCGAAGGTCTCGTAGAAGTCGCCGAGGCGGAAGAACAGGATGGTATCGGGATGCTGACTCTTCAATCTCAGGTATTGTTTACGGAGCGGGGTCGTCTTCTTTTTACTCATGGGGATATTATACCTAGAAATGGGTGGGACTACCAGCGTCAACAGATGAAACGAAAGAGAGGTTGCAATGCATACCTTCCGGGGTGCTCGGAGGACCCCGGAAGGTGAGACTCATCTCGAGAGCGCGCACGCCTCTGGATTGACGCAGTGAGGCATGGACTCGACGCGCAGGCCGGTCAGCAGGTTCTCGGCAGCGATGACGGCCATGCGCGTGCGCGTCGAGACGGTGGCGCTGCCGACGTGCGGCGTGACGGTGCAGTTGGGCAGATCCACCAGCGGATGGTCGGCGGGCAGCGGCTCGGGATCGGTGACATCTAACGCGGCTCCGGCGATCCAGCCCTCGCGCAGAGCGCGCACCAGGGCTTCGGTCTCCACCACGCCGCCGCGTGCGGTGTTGATTAAAATCGCCGTCGGCTTCATGGCGTGGAGCTCCGCTTCGCCGATCAGCCCGGCAGTCTCCGGCCTCAACGGACAGTGCAGGCTGACGTAGTCGGATGTGGCAAGTAATTCATCCAGCGCAACGTACTCGACTCCGAGTTCCGCCTCGATCTCCGGCTTGCGGCGCGGACCGGTATAGAGCACGCGCATGTCGAAGCCGCGCCCGCGCCGCGCCATCGCCGTACCGATGCGTCCCAATCCGACGATGCCCAGCGTCGCGGCCCAGACATCCTGGCCCAACAGGAGCCGGGGCCCCCAGGTCGTCCACTGGCCCGCACGGACGTGGTCAACGCCCTCGGTCAGACGGCGGGCGGCGCCCATCAGCAGGGCGAAGGCGAGATCAGCGGTGGCGTCGGTGAGCACGCCCGGCGTGTGCCCCACGGGGATGCCCCGCGCCGTCGCCACCGCCACGTCGATGTTGTCGTAGCCGACGGCATACTGGCTGATGGCGCGCAGGTGCGGCGCGGCGCTGATAACGTCAGCGTCGATGGGATCGGAGAGCAGCGTCAGCAGCCCCTCGGCCTCGGCAGCCTGCGCCATCAGCACGTCCCGCGGGACGGGCTCCGGTGATTCCCAAATATGCACGTTACACGTGGATTCCAGCAGCTGCAGTCCTTTTTCTGGAATAACACGGGTGACAAAGACACGCGGTTTGTTCACGGTCGCCTCCTTAAGTAGTGAGATTGGGCCACGACGCTATCATCCTACTCGACTTCCTGACGTCTGCAAGAACCGTCAATCATGGTAAAATTAGTGATGCGCAGCAATGCGCCGACGTCAAGGAAAGCCCTTCGAACACAGCGGTTCCAGGCAGTGAGGACGATGAAAACGTACAGAACGTTCGCCATTCTTTTCATGCTAGCAGCATCTTTGATCTTGGGCGCCCAGGACGCGCTGGCCTTCACCACGGAGACACTGGAAGCCACGCTCTTCTCCGATGACGCCTCGGCGGCCTATCTCTGTACGCCGCAGACGCTCAGGCGTTACCCAGAACGCTGCACCAACTTCAGCCCGGGCGCGCGCGACGTACGGCTGGAGTTCTATCGCGCCCGACTGCCGTCGCCGCTGCCCTCGCTGCCCATCGAAGAGCCGGAGACGCCCGACGCCGCCGTCACCCAATACACCTTCGCCTACGTGACCAAGCTGCCGGCGGCCTCCTACGCGCATCCCGCTGAAGCGGACGCCGGCCTGCCGCCCAAGCGCATGTTCTACGCCGGCTCCAACTGGGTCAGCGTGCAGGGAAGCACCGAGTACAACGGTGAGGTCTGGTACGAGATCAACAGCGGTGAGTTCGTCCACGCCGACCACATCGCCGTCGCTTCCCCGTCACGCTTTCAGGGCGTCAGGCTGCGCGAGCAGCCCCGGTACCCCTTCGCGTGGATCGTGCGCAACGTGGTGACCTCAGAAGAGCCTGGCGGCCCGGCGGTGGGCGCGACGCTGCAGCGGTACGACCGCGTCACCATCTTTGCGGAGCAGCCACTGGGCGACGAGCTCTGGTACATGGTCGGCCCCGATCAGTGGATCCAGCAGACCAACGTGGGCCGCGTGGACGTCGACCCGCGCCCTGAGAGCGTTGGCGCCGGTGAGAAGTGGATTGAGGTAGACACCTTCGAGCAGACGCTGGCAGCCTACGAGGGTGACCGCATGGTCTTCGCCACGCTCGTCTCTACGGGCCTGCCCGCCACCTGGACACCGGACGGCCTGAATCGCATCTGGGGCAAGTTGCCCTCCACGCCCATGAGCAGCCCAGATGACGAGGCAAAAAGCCCGGAATGGTACTACCTGGAGCACGTCGAGTGGACGCAGTACTTCTTCGAGGACTACGCAATGCACGCCGCCTACTGGCACAATGGCTTCGGCTTTCCCAAAAGCCACGGTTGCGTCAATCTCGCGCCGCTGGACTCAAAATGGCTTTTCGCGTGGACGACGCCCTACACCCCAGAAGACGCTGACATCGTCCTAAGTGGCGAAGGCACCGGCGCGGGCACGTGGGTCTGGGTGCACAAATCCGACCCCTTCACGCGCATGACGGCGAATTGAAGCGCCGCGCATGACGTTGACCGACGAGCAGCGCGCGCATCTGGACGCGCACCGCGACGAAGCCCAGACCTCCCTGCTACACTGGTTCGCCGCGCACGCCCGCGATCTGCCCTGGCGGCACAATCGCACGCCCTACCAGGTCTGGGTCTCCGAGGTGATGCTCCAGCAGACCCAGGTAGAGACCGTGCGCGACTATTTTCTGCGCTTCATGGCGCGATTTCCCACGGTGGAAGCGCTGGCGGCGGCCACGCAAGAAGAGGTGCTCAAGGTCTGGGAAGGGCTGGGCTACTACCGGCGTGCGCGGATGCTCCACACGGCGGCGCAGGAGATCGTGGCGCAGCACGGCGGCGCGCTCCCCGCCGACGTCGAGGCATTGGAAGCGCTGCCGGGCATCGGGCCGTACACAGGCGGCGCCATCGCCAGCCTTGCCTTTGGCATCCCTGCCCCCGCCGTCGATGGGAACGTGCGCCGGGTGCTGGCGCGGGTGCTGGCACAAGCACGGCCCACCCCTTCGGAGCAGCGTGCAGCGGTCGCGGCGCTCATTCCCAACGAGCAACCGGGCGCCTTCAACGAGGCGCTGATCGAGCTGGGCGCGACGCTCTGCCGCCCCCAGCAGCCGCGCTGCCTGCTCTGCCCGTGGCGCGAGTTCTGCCAGGCGCGTCAGCTGGGCCGACAAGAGGACTTTCCCGCGCCCCGCGAGCGCAAGGAGGTTCCGCACTACGCCGTCGCGGCGGCGGTCACCGTGCGCGACGGCGAGGTGCTCATCGCCCGTCGCCCCGCCGAGTCGATGTTGGGCGGCCTCTGGGAGTTCCCCGGCGGCAAGCGGCAGGACGGCGAGACACTGCCCGCCGCGCTCCGCCGCGAGCTGGTGGAAGAGATGGCCATCACCGTGGACGTGGGCGAGCAGCTGCTGGCGCTCGACCACGCCTATACGCACTTCCGCATCACGCTCCACGCCTTCTGGTGCCGCCTGGTCGAGGGTGAGCCGCGCTGCATCGCATGCGACGACTTCGCCTGGGTCACGTCCGACGCGCTGGATGATTATGCCATGGCGGTCACCGACCGTCAGATCGCCGAGCGAGTCCGCACTGAACTTGAGGACGATGCGTTGTGAACATCTGCTTAGTCCGCTTAATCTGCTGACGCTATGCGCATCGGACTGGATCTACGCCTTCACGCTTACGCGCCCGGCGGTATCTCACGGTACGCCCGCCGGTTGGCCGAGCACGTCGCGCCGCTGCTGCCGCCGGAGACGCTGCACCTCTTCTATCACCGCAAGGAGACCGCCCCGCTGGAGGTGCCGCAGACGCGATCCCATCGACTCTGGACGCCGCCGCACCACCGCCTCGAGCGGTGGGCGCTGGGCGCGGAGCTCGCTCCCCACCGGCTCGACCTCTTCCACGCCACCGACTTCATCCCGCCGGCCTGGGGCGCGCGCTGCGCCGTCGTCACCGTGCACGATCTCAACTTCCTCTACTATCCACAATATCTCACCGACGAGGCGCGACGCTACTACAACACACAGATCGAATGGGCCGTGGAGCGCACGCACGCCATCATCGCCGTCTCCCACGCCACGCAACGCGACCTGACGCGGCTGCTGGACGTGCCGGCGGATCGGGTCTCGGTGGTGCATTCGGGCGTAAGCCCGATCTTCCGACCGCTGCCTGAGCCAGAGGTGGCGATGACGCTGGCCCGCTACGAGCTGACGCCGGGCTATCTCCTCTTCGTGGGGACGTGGGAGCCGCGCAAGAACCTGCCTGGCTTGCTAGGGGCGCTGGCGCGGCTGCACGAACGGGGTGAACGACGCCGGCTGGTCATCGTGGGCCGACCGGGCTGGCTCTACGACGAGGTCTTCACCAAAGTCGAGGCGTTGGGGCTGACGCCATGGGTACGCTTCATCGAACGGGCACCGCTGGCCGACCTGGTGGCGCTCTACAACGGAGCGCTGCTGCTGGCGCTGCCCTCGTTCTACGAGGGCTTCGGCTTTCCGGCGTTAGAAGCCATGCGGTGCGGAACGCCCGCCGTCGTGGCAGACCGGGCCAGTCTGCCGGAGGTGGTGGGAGACGCCGGCCTACTCATTGATCCCGACGATCCAGCGACGCTGGCGGACGCCTGTGGGCGCATCGCCCGTGAGCCGGATCTACGCGAGGGGCTGCAGCAGGCGGGGCGTAAGCAGGCAGCGACCTTCACGTGGGAAGCATCGGCGCGCAAGACCCTGGCGGTCTACCGGCGCGCCCTCAATTTTTGACCTTCCGGGGCGTCCCCCGTGCCGGGGCGTCCCCCGTGCCGGGGCGTCCCCCACGCTCCGAAGGGTGCCCGCCTCGGTGAAACTATCGGACTACCCCGACTACCCCAACCTGAACGTCGCCAGCCGCGTGTACTCCGCGCCGGTCGGCTTGAGGTCGCTGCGGAAGAGCACCAGCTCGTCTAACGTCTCTCGACCCAGCGTGCCGATCTCGGTGCGGGTCATCAGCTCCCCGATGCGACGTGTCTCGGAGCGCGAGGTCTGCCGTCGGACCCGTCCCAGCGTCAGATGCGGGTGGAAGGGACGGCGATCCGGTTCGTAGCCCAGCTGTTCCAGCGCCTCGTTGACCGCCAGATGCAGCAGCGCCAGATACTCCTCCGGGTCGTGCATCCCCACCCAGAGCACGCGGGCGCGGCCGGGATTGGGGAAGACCCCCAGTTCCTGGACATCGGCGGGGATGAGCGGAACGTTCCGCGCGACGACGGCCAACGCCTCTTTGATGGCGTCCACCCGACTGGCGAAAATGTCGCCGAGGAAGAAGATCGTCAGATGGATCTTCTCCGGGCTGACCCACTTGACGGCGCGATGGGGGATCTCACGCTGGAGTCGGCGCTGCACACCCTCCAACTGCTGGTGCATCTCCTCAGAAAGCGGCAGGGCAACGAAAGCGCGAAGCGTCTCAACGTCCGACATGGTCTATCCTCCACATATCTGTACCATCACGGCGCAACAGCGGCAGGCAGAGGCGCGGCGTGAAGACGATTGCTGGAAACGAAATATAGCACATTCGGATCACGGTTGACCGCCAGGGCCTCCAGGTTCTGCAACGAATCATTGGCCAACCGGAACTGGTGCAAGTAATCGCCGCGTTTATTCAGAGCCATCAGCGTATGCTGTTTGGGATCTCCAAGATAAATCAAGCCATCGTCTTGGGCGTCTACGCTCATCACGGTAGGCTGGAAGCCACTGATGGGAACGTCATCCAGCGAGAGAGCCGTGTCCTCCGTGCCCCGGAAGTACGTGTGAATGACGCCTTCGCCCAGCAGCAAATAGAGTCGTCCGTCCAGTTCCATCGCCAGGGCCGTCTGCAATTGGGGCGTCGTCTCTGAAAAGAAATATGCTTTTGGTTCGGTGTCGTAGACGCCATTGAGCGGGACATACTTCCAGACCTGGTTAGCGTGCCGGTCAAGCGCGTAGAAATGCTCGTCATGGGTCTCAATAAGCGTGATAGCCGTCGGCTGGATGGCCCCCTTGAGCTGCTGACGGTCGATATTACCGGGGCCGATGGTCGGCTCGTAGATGTAGAGATACCCATCCTCGCTGTAAATAAGCACCGCGCCATCGGGATACGCCGGCCCCTTTCTCAACCAGGCAAGGTCAACCAGCGAGCCGACCGGCGCCTCGGCGCCCGGCAGCGTCTGACCAGCGCGCAGAATCGGCGTGGGCGCATCGGTGGCAAAGGTAATGCCATCCTCTTTTAGCGGCAGCCCGCGCACCTCGTCCGTGGCCGGGTTGAGCACGTAAACCCAGGACTCGGCGACGACGAGGCGGCGCGGTGATGGGCTTGTGCCTAGTTCCATGATGGGTGTGGCGTTGAGAATGGTCGCGTTCTCCGTGGCTTCAATCGCCTTCTGCGCGGTGTCGCGCAGCATCTGCGCCTCTGCGTTTTCTGGATCCAACGCCAGAATCTGATCAGAAATCCGTGCCAGCCGTTTCCAGTCATTGACGTCCTGGGTCTCCAGGGCTGTCTGCCAGACGCCATCGGCCTCCTGAATCAGCGCGTCTTCCCGGGGCTGGAGATAAGTTGTCACCGTAATCAGCAGGATGATGAGTAGAAAGCCAATCGTGAGACCGGCCATCAGGGTCGACTTTTCGTCGGGCACACGCCGTCGTTGGCGGCGGATCGAACCCTCCACTTTGCCCGGCAACAGTGTCTGTAGCAACGGCTTCAGGTTGACGTGCGGCCATTTCCAAGCTCGCCCGGTCCCTCTGGCATCGTCGGCTCGAGACTGCGACCGGCGAAGACGGGGCAACCGCACCTTTGGCAGCCGGAGCTTGGGGAGCTGCAACTTTGGCCTTCCAACATCGTCCGCACCGACGGTTTCCGTGGGCTGCTCTGGCGATTCTCCCCACGTCCGATCCGACGCCTCAGTCAGTTTAGCAGGCACCGCTCGCTCCTCATCCACGGGCTTCGGCTTCGGTCTTTCTCTGGCGCCGCGACGGCGAAGAGGCGGGAACCTGCGTTGACTCGATGACGCGTCCTCCGCCACGGATGCGATGTAGCGGAAGAGAACCACGCTTCCCGTTCGCTTCTGCTCCTCCAGTCGGGAGCTCAGCCGTTCGACGACCTGCGCAAAAGTATCCTGCGATAGATCAACCACCCACTGCCCTCGACTGACGGTGTCTGCGATCTCCGTGGACGTCAGCAGCAACGTGCTCAGTGAGTTAACGTCCGCGTAGCCGATATGGATGACGGGCGGCACCGTCGCGCCCAGCGGCAGCAACGGTTCGTTGTCCTGGGGGAAAGTCTCAATGCCCGCCTGGTCCTGATAGAGCAGAGCATGCCCAGGTCCCACCTGACCGATGAACATCTCGTCCTCGAAAAAAGCCACGCACGTGATGCTACCCGACGTCTTTTGATCGGGGCTGCTGTTAGCATTGGCCCGCGTCAGGTAACGATTGGCCTCCGCCAGCGCGCGTCGGAGACGCGCCACCACGCTGCCCCGGGTCGACCAGTAGGTCTCCGCCGCGATAACGCGGACCTCACGGCTGCGGTGCGGCAGCGGCGGACTGAAATCGACCATCACGGCGAGGTGCGTACCGGCATCGGCGGGCGCGCCCGATGGCGCAGGTTCGATGTTGGCTTCAGGTGGCGGATGGGGAGTACGCACACCCTCCTGGAATCGGATGACCTCGCTCTGGCGCTTCATACGTCATGCCTCCGGCTGCCATTCGGCAGTACGCAGGGCTTCATCCAATGCACCGAAGTCCGTGCGCGCGGTCAGATCCAGCGAGAGCGGCGTCACGGAGACCACGTTGTCGACGCTCAACGCGCGGATGTCCGAACCGGGTTCGGTGCGTGAGACGTCGTCCATCTGCTGATAGCCCAGACGTCCATCGCCCTTTTCCCGATCCGGCGGGGTCGCCATGTAATAGCGGTGCCGCGAAAGTCGCGTCAGCCGCCACGGCGTCGCCGGCGTCGCATCGCGCGGCACATTGATATTGATCACGTCCGTGTCGAAGGGCAGGGCTACCTTGAGCATGAAGTCTGCAAATCGCCGGGTGAAGGCCTGGGCTGCGGCGTAGTCCACGGTGCTGCCGGTGCCATCGCGATGAAACGCAATGGGCAGCGCCAGCGAAACCGCGATCCCTGGAATGCCGCAGGCTGCGGCTTCCAACGCCGCGCCCACGGTCCCAGAGACCGTGACCTCTGTGCTGACATTCTCGCCAAAGTTGATACCGGAGACGACCAGATTGGGTCGGCGCGGGACCAGTTCCAGTACGCCGTGCAGGACGGCTTTGGCAGGCGAGGCGTCCACGGCGTACGCCGTGACGGTTTGCTCGTCGATCTCCCGGTCGGCGCGAGTCAGGCGTCCGCTTACACTGGCGGGCATGCAACGCCCGGCGCCTGACCACTGCCGATCCGGCGCCACCACCAGCACCTCACCCAGCGGGAGCAGCGCGGCAGCCGCCGCCCACAGGCCCTCAGAGTGGATACCGTCATCGTTGGTGATCAAAATCAGTGGCTCGGACATGACGTAAGAATACCACGGTGCGGCAGCCTGACAAACGCCAATGGGGTATGTGGTACGGGGTACGTATTGCGTGATGCGTTACGTTGAGCTTTCAAGGAGCCAGGAACCAGAGTCGACCCGCTTCCGTATCCAGCCGAGCCCCGGTCTCCCGTCTCCGGTCAGCCTTTCCTCCGTTCTATCCGCTGAATCCGCTGATTCTCTCCCGCTGTGGTCGGTCTCCCGACCGAGCCACACAGGGATTTCGAAGCGAGTCTGCTGGTGAAAACGCCCTCCGTACCGTAGAAACTGCGTAGGCGAAAGCAAGGCAAACGAAGCTGGGGTTGATGCGGGAGGGAAAGATGATGGGAAGCCGCCTATGACGTTTGAGCGACCCTGGAACTGCTTCGAAAACCCATCCGTTGATTCTCTTGCTTACCGGCGCTTCTGCCCTATAATGCCCAGGAGTTCAACAGTGCATAAGGGGTGCAAGCAGATGAACTATTCACGTCCCAAGGGAACGCAGGATCTTTTACCGGAAGAACAGCCGTACTGGACGCACGTCCGCGCTACCGTCAAGCGCCTTGCCCAGCAATATGGCTTTGAGCGCATCGATCTGCCCATCTTCGAGGAGACAACGCTCTTCGCCCGAGGCGTTGGCGAGTCCACCGACATCGTGGAGAAGGAGATGTACTCTTTCGAGGACAAGGGCGGACGCGATATCACGCTGCGCCCTGAGTTCACGGCGGGCGTCGTGCGGGCCTACGTTGAAAACGGCCTGCGCGTCGAGCCGAAGCCGGTGAAACTCTTCTCCATCGGGCCGGTCTTTCGCTACGAGCAGCCCCAGGCGGGACGCTATCGCCAGTTCCACCAGTTCAACGCGGAGATCCTGGGTAGTCAGGGGCCGCTGGCGGATCTGGAGATCATGCTGCTGGCGTGGGACATCTACGCGGCGCTGGACTTCCAGGGGCTCTCCTTTCAGTTGAACTCCACGGGTTGTCCGGAGTGCCGACCCGGTTATGTGGATCGCCTGGTCGCCTACCACCGCGAGCACGAGGAGGAGATCTGCGACGACTGCCGGCGGCGGCTGGAGACCAATCCGCTGCGCGTCCTGGATTGCAAGGAAGACCAGTGCCAACCGGTTATCGCCAATGCGCCCAAGATCACCGAGCATCTGTGCGACGACTGCGCCGACCACTTCGCGGAGCTGCGGGGCTATCTGGACGACCTGGATCGCCCCTACACGCTCAACCATCGCCTGGTCCGCGGCCTCGATTACTACACCAAGACCGTCTTCGAGGTCTGGGCCGAGGGCATCGGCGCCCAGTCTGCCGTCTGCGGCGGCGGACGCTACGATGGGCTTATCGAACTGCTGGGCGGTCAGCCGATGCCGGCCGTGGGCTTCGCCGCCGGGCTGGAGCGCATCGTCATGGTGATGAAGGAGCAGGACGTGCCGGTGCCCGAACTGCCCGCCCCGCCCGTCTTTATCGCGCATCTGGGCGAGACCGCGCGTCGACGTGCTGTACGGCTGTTGACGGAGCTGCGCGCCGCCGACATCGCTTCACAGATCGCTATCAGCGGCAGCCTGCGCTCCCAGCTGCGCACCGCCGACAAGAAAGGCGCTCGCTTCACGCTCATCCTGGGCGAAAACGAGCTGGAGCGCGGCGAAGTCGCCGTGAAAGACATGACCGTGCGTCGGGGCCAGCAATTCGTCGCCCTGGACAAGATCGCCGACTGGCTCCAGGAACATCTGTCGTGACCCCAGCATCCAGCATCCAGTATCCAGTATGAACAACATCGGCCTGTTCTATAACCCCCGCGTCTCCGCCGCCCTGCCGCTGGCAGAAGAGATCGCAGCCTGGCTCAAAACGCGTGAGATCGCAGCCTGGATCTGCTCGACGAAGGAGCAGCCGCCGGAGGACAAACTCTGCGCGGACACGACGGATCTGCTCGTCACGTTGGGCGGCGACGGCACCATCCTGCGCGCCATGCCGCTCACCGCGCCGCTGGCTATTCCCGTGCTGGGGCTGAACCTGGGGCGCGTCGGTTTTCTCACGGAATGCGAGCCCGAAGCGTGGCCCCGCGTGATGGCCCGGATATTAGACGGTCAGGGCGAGATCGAAGAGCGGCTGATGCTGCGCGTGACTCTGCATCGAGACGCGGACGTGGTTGCGCGGGACGTCGCTCTCAACGACGCCGTCATCAGCCGCGGTGGCCTGGCGCTGACCATGCGGCTGAATACCGAGATCGACCGGGCGCCGTTGACGCGCTACGTGGCGGACGGGCTGATCCTCGCCACCGCCACCGGATCCACGGCCTACTCCTACGCCGTGGGCGGGCCAATCCTGCCGCCGTGGATCGACAACATCCTGCTGGTGCCCATCGCCGCGCACCTCAGCCTGGATCGTCCGCTGGTGCTCAACGACGAAGCCACGGTCGATGTGACCGTGCACACGCGCGTGCCGGGCACGCTAACGGTGGATGGGCGTCTGGTCGGCGAGCTGCAAGAGGGTGACCACGTGCGCATCGAGCGCAGCGCGCTGAAAGGGCGTTTCCTGCGTCTGCGAGACCGGGGCGATTTCTACCGGACGCTGGTCAAACGATTGACGCCACGCCATGGAGAGGAACGATGAGCGAAGCGTACACGCCCGCCGCTGAGGACGAGGCCGTTTACTGCAAGTGGCACCCCCACGTGGAGACGAGTTTGCGCTGTTACCAGTGCGACACGCCCATCTGCGCTAAATGCGCGCAGCGCACGCCCGTCGGCTACATCTGCCCCGGTTGCCGCAAGGGTCGCAAGCGGAAGTTCGACCGCGCTAAGCCTGCGGATTACGTCATCGCGGCAGTGATCTCGCTGGTGCTGGGCGGTATCGCCGGGGTGCTGGCGCCCCTGGCGGGCTGGTTCGTGCTCTACCTCTCGCCGCTGGCGGGCACGCTGACCGCAGAAGCGGTCTGGCGCGTGGTGGGTCGCCGCTACGGACGGCATCTCTGGTGGATCGTCGCCGCCGGGCTGATCCTGGGCGGGCTGCCCCAGCTGCTCCTGACCCTCTTCGGCGGCGTCGTCTCCATCGTCGGAGGCATGCCGCTGGGCGCGATGGGCGTGCTCTGGCCGGCAGCGCATATCGCGCTGGCTGTTGGCTCGGCGACGGCACGGCTGCGGCTCCTCTGACAGCATGGCGCGCGTCTTGATGCTGACGCCGCAGGTACCCTTCCCGCCTCGGCAGGGAACGGCGCTGCGCAACTGGGGCCTGCTGCGCGGACTCGCGGCGGATCACGAGATCTCGCTGCTCAGCTTTGCCGCCCCCGATCAACCCAAGACACCGCCCGAGGAGATCACCACGCGCCTCGAGCGCGTCGCCATCGTGCCCCAGCCCACCCGCACGACCGGTCAACGCCTCCGGCAGCTGCTGACCTCGCCGCGTCCCGACCTGGCCCTGCGCTTGCAGGACGAGGCCTTCGCGGCGCAGTTAGACGGCTGGCTGGACGCCTTCGCCTTCGACTGGGTACTGGTCGAAGGACTGGAGCTGGCGCCCTATCTAGATCGCGTCTGGGCGCGCCCCACCCCGCCGCGCGTCGCCTTCGACGATCACAACTGCGAGTATCTGCTCCAGAAGCGCGCCTTTCTCGCGGATCGACCACATCCCAGACGCTGGATCGGGGCGGCCTACTCGCTGGTGCAGTGGCGGCGACTGCGGCGATACGAGGCTGAGATCTGCCGCCGGGCCGACCTTGTCGTCGCCGTCTCCCAGGCCGACGCGGCGGCGCTACAACGCATCGCGCCGGACGTGGAGCCGCTGGTGCTGCCCAACGGGCTTCACGTCTCCAAATACGCGGACTTCGACGGCCGTGCTGAGCTTAAACAGCCGGCCTTCGTCTTCACCGGCACCATGGACTTCCGGCCCAACGTCGACGGCGTGCTCTGGTTCGCGCGCGAGGTCTGGCCCCACGTCCGCGCGGCGCTCCCCGCCGCCCACGCTTACGTCGTCGGACGGCGACCGCACGACCGGCTGACGCCGTTGCGAGACGAGCCGGGCGTCGTTATCACCGGCAGTGTGCCCGATACGCGGCCCTACATCAATGCGGCGACGGTCTACGTCGTGCCGCTGCGCGTGGGCGGCGGCACCCGCTTCAAGATTCTGGAGGCGGCGGCGATGCGCAAGCCCATCGTATCAACGACGCTGGGCGCCGAGGGATTCCCGGAAGCGGGGGCGGCGCTGACGCTGACGGATGAGCCAGCGGCTTTCGCCGACGCCTGTGTGCATCTAGCGAGGGACGCGGTTGCACGGCGGCGGGCGGCGCAGCGCGCCATCGACTTCGTCGGCGCGTACGATTGGGACGCGCTGATTCCCGCGTTGAGCGAGCGACTTGCCACATTCCATAAGGAGAGATAATGACCATCTACGAGAAGGCAGAGGTTCACGCCATCCGCTTGCCCACCGGCGTAGAGCTGGTGCAGGCGCTGATCGACTACTGCAAAGCCCACGAGATCGAACAGGCACAGGTGCTGGGCATCGGCGCGCTGCGCAACCCGGAGATCGGCAGCTACAGCTTCGCCGATGAAACCTACGGTTCGTTGACGCTGGACGGCGACTGGGAGATGCTCACCTTCAACGCCAACGTCTCGCTCCAGGACGGCGAGCCCTTCGTGCACCCCCACGTCATCCTGGGCAACGCCGAAGGTCGCGTGCGCGGCGGGCACCTCTTCGCCGCCGAGGTACTGGTGGCGGAGCTCGCCATCCACGTACTGCACGGCGAGCCCCGCTCGCGCGTCACCGATGCTGTGACGCGCCTCTCGCTCTGGCCTGCCGAGCCGGGCTACGACGACCGGTAGATCCGCGTCCCCACGTTCTCCCCATTGAGCGCCGCCGTCAGCGCGCCGCGCTCGCGTCCGTTGACCAGCAGCACCTCGCGCACCGATCTGGCACTGGCGAGGGCGTGCAACATCGAGCGCTCCACCGGTAGATCGGGCAGATCCCGCTCCAGCAGCGCCCCAACGCCGATCTCCGGGATGAAGGCCGCGTCGGGCGCCCGCTTGGGATCGTCGGTGAAGAGGCCCCGCTCGTCCTTGACCAGGATGCAGCGCCGCGCGCCCAACACTTCTGCCGTGAGGAACGTCCCCGCGTCGGTGCGGTGCGGCGGAATGCGTCCAGTCTGCGGCGGCTCTTCCCACAGTCCATAGGGCGGCATGGCGTGCATCACGGGCAGCGTGTTGAGCAGCAGATACTGCGGCAGTTTCACCAGGTCGTCGTGCCCGATCTTGATCCCGCCGTGGGGCGCCAGCAGCAAGGCGATCATCAGGGCGTTCTGTTCGCTAATGCTGGCACCCAACTTCGCCAGTACGCCCGCCGGCATATCCAAATCCAGGGCGATGGCGTAGGCGTGCCGCGAGCGCGTCCCCCCGCCGGTCAGCGTCAGAATGTCGTGATCAGTCCGGGCAGCGACCAACTCCTCCAGCACGGGGAGCACGGCATCCCACCCCCGGTCGATGATGGATTGGCCGCCCAGTTTGATGACGTTGAGGTTGGGCAAGGGACGGAAGACGGCATTGCGCTCTGTCTCCTCCAGCAGGCCCTTCCGCATCAGGGATTCCCCCATCAGCGGTGACTCAATGTGCAGACGTCCGCTCTCGTCGCGTTTTAGTGACATGCGTATTTCCTCCTTGCACTGCATGATAGACACTGTGCTTTATAACGGTTATAGCACAGTGGACTCGCTGGGTCAAAACAACGCGGGATTTCGAAGCGAGTCTGCTGGTGAAAATGCCCTCCGTACCGTAGAACCTGCGTAGGCGAAAGCAAGGCAAACGAAGCTGGGTTGATGCGGGAGGGAAACATGATGGGAAGCCGCCTATGGCGTTTGAGCGACC
>CAYVKR010000043.1:4009-16862 GCA_964452025.1 uncultured Anaerolineales bacterium | reverse complement strand
GGGTGCGGCAACTTTGGGATTCTCAACGCATTGGAACGCGCGCTGGCCGAGCAAGGGTTTGCCCCCCACGAGGTGTTGGTAGCAACAGGCATCGGCTGCGGCAGCAAGCTGCCCCACTACACGACCATCAATGGCTTCCACAGCCTGCACGGACGCCCGGTGCCGCTGGCCCAGGGTGCTCGCCTCGCCAACCACAAATTCAAGATCATCACGGTCCACGGCGACGGCGACGGCTATGGCGAGGGATTAGGTCACGCCGTCCACGCCTTCCGGCGCAACATCGGTATCGTGGACATGATCCAGAACAACAAAATCTACGGCCTGACCAAGGGCCAGTACTCGCCCACCAGCGATCCCGGCAAGAAGACCGTCACGTCGCCGGAGGGCGCGTTGGACAAGCCCGTCCAGCCGCTGGCGCTGGCGATCACCAACGGCACGACCTTCGTCGCCCGTGGCTACGCCGGTGAGCTTAAGCACCTCATCTGGTTGATGGGGGAAGCGCTCCAGCACGACGGCTACGCGCTGCTCGATATCCTGCAGCCCTGCGTCACCTTCAACGGTGAGCGTTCCTACGATTTCTATAAGGATCGCGTCTACAAGCTGGAGGACGAAGAGGGCTACGATCCCACGGACCGCACGGCGGCCTGGGAGCGAGCGCAGGAGTGGGGCGACCGCATCCCGCTGGGCATCTTCTACCGCAAGACCGGCGAACCGACCTACGAGTCGCAGCTGCCCACGTTGGAAGAGGGTCCGCCCCTGGCCCAGCGCCCGGTGACCACTCTCTCCGAGGCGCAAGTCGCGGCGTTGATGGGGGAAATTAGCTAGCCCTAAATCTTAGTGCCCTGAGCGATGAAGGCCACTTTTTTCAGGTGAGCCAAGGTTGGTAGTCAGGCACTTCAGTGCCGTTGTAGCCATGTCTACGGCGCTGAAGCGCCTGACTACCAACTAATCCTGTTTCTCGGGTTGACATCAATAGTTTTGGGATACGGACTCACATCCTCCGCCACGCCGCCGCCCGCGCCGGACACGTCAGATTGGACAATGGCGCTGGGGGCCGACTTCAGCGATCCGGCGAGCGGCTTCGCACAGGATGAATATGCGCACGGTCGGTGGTTCTATGAAGACGGGATCTACGGTATTGAGGTCACCAAGCAGAACTGGATCATGAGCACCTACCTGGGCGAGTTCTCCGACTTTGCGTTGGACGTTGACGTGATGGCTCAGGAGGACAACGGATGTGCCGGCGTGCTCTTCCGCGTCCAGGGAGACGGCGGGCAGTACTACCGCTTTTCCATCTGCACCGACGGGCAGTACGGCATCGATAAACTGCTCAGCTACGAGTCAGAAGGAGCGGAGTGGGAGACGCTGGTGGATTGGGAGACATCGCCGCACATCAAGACCGGGCTGGCGACCAACCATCTGCGGGTGATCTTCAGGGCGCGCGGATGTGGCTCTACGTCAACGACCAGCTACTGGACAGCGTGGAGGACGTGGACTACGCCAATGGCGGGGTCGGCATGCAGGCGTCGAATTTCTCCGGTGAGTAACGCACGCTCTTTCACTTCGACAATTTGGTGGTACGTGAGCCATCCAAGGCTTGATGTGCTCCTATAGCGCATAAAGCAGAGGTGCGCTTGATGGTCGCATACGCGACGCCCCCTGGCCCAGCGCCCGGTGACCACTCTCTCCGAGGCGCAAGTCGCGGCGTTGATGGGGGAGATCGGATATTTGCAGACCGGAGACGGGCCTAGGTGCCGGTCTCCGGTCTGCTAGTTTCACACGTTCTTTCGGAACACGTTGCACCTTATACCGTAATTCCACCCCTCCGTTCAATCCGCTAAATCCGTTGATCATGCTACATCCCAGTAGGTACAAGGGATGCTCTCCGCTCTTCACTCCGCCAGGCGCACGCGCAACGTCTCCACGTCCGTAATCGGCGGCCGGCACGTCGCGGCGATGCAGGTGTAGGCCGCCGGTTTCCCGTCGTGCATCTCGCGGTTTTTCAGAAGCGCCGGTACGGCACCGTCACCTGCCGCGACGAGCCGATGTGGGTGATACCCGGCCTGCGCCACGTCGAGCAGCGCACGCGTGCTCCGTGCCTCTGGATCCCCCACAATGGCGATCTCCGTGGGCGTTGCCAGCGCAGCGGTCAGCGCGACGAGCCACTGCCCGAAGCCCAACGGGTGGCGCGCCATCAGCGCTTGCATGGAGGCGAGGCTGGCCCGTGCCATCTCCTCGTAGACAGTGTCACCGCTGAACCGCGCCAGCTTTAGCAGCACCGTCGCCGCCATGGCGTTGCCCGAGGGCGTGGCGTTGTCCTGCACCTCGCGCGGACGCACGATCAAGTCTTCGGCGTCGTCGGCTGTGTCGTAGAATCCCGCGTCGGCCCGGAAATGCGCCGTCATCACGCCAGCCAGCGCCTGCGCCGCGACGTACCAGCGCGGCTCGAAGGTGGCCTGGTAGAGCGCCAGCAGCCCTTCGATGAGGTGACTGTAATCCTCCAGGAAACCGGGCACCTTGGCCTCGCCATCGATCCAGACGTGGCGCAAGCGCCCGTGGGCGTCGCGCAGCTCGCTCAGCAGGAAGTCCGCGTTGGCCTCGGCGGCCCGTAGATAGTCCTCGCGAGCCAGCACCCGTCCGGCCTCGGCGAAGGCTGCCAGCATCAAGCCGTTCCAGGCGACGTGCACCTTTTCGTCCCGACCGGGTGCGGTGCGCCGTTGGCGCGCTTTCAACAGTCGTTGTCGCGCCTCGCGGAGCGCCGCCCGCTCGTCTATCGAGCCGCTGAAGGTGAGGATGGTTTTGCCCTCGAAATTGCCTGCTTCTGTCACGCCGTAGTGCTGCATGAAGGCCTCCGCCTCGTCGCCGAGTACCTCTTGGATCTCTTCCGGCGTCCAGAGATAGACCCTGCCTTCCTCGCCCCCAACGTCGGCGTCCTGCGTGGCGTAGAAGCCGCCCTGGGGTGCCGTCATCTCGCGCAGCACGTAGTCCAACGTTTCCTCGACGACGGCGCGGAAGAGCGGCTCGCCGGTCACCTGCCAGGCGTGCAGATAGACGCGGGCCAGCAGCGCGTTGTCGTAGAGCATCTTCTCGAAGTGAGGCACCAACCAGTGATCGTCGACGGCGTAGCGGTGGAAGCCGCCGCCCAGTTGATCGTAGACACCGCCGCGCGCCATGGCGTCCAGCGTCTGGGTCACCATCGCCAGTGCCTGCGGATCCTCGGTCGCGTGATGGTGGCGCAGCAGAAAGGCCAGCGTCATGGGTTGAGGGAACTTGGGCGCGCCGCCCCAGCCGCCGTGGACAGCGTCGAACTGCTGGCGCAGCCCGTGGTAGGCCGCCTCGAGGGTCTCCGTGGTCAGATCGCCGGCTGTTGGATCAGAAACGCTCTGCCGCTGCTCCAGCGCACCGATGACCTGTTGACCGCCTTCCAGCAGCTCGCCACGGCGGTGCTCCCAGGCGTCGGCGACGGCGTGCAGGACTTGCCTAAACGAGGGCATACCATGACGCGGCTCATCGGGGAAGTAGGTGCCGCCGTAGAAGGGCTTGCCGTCCGGCGTGATAAAGACGGACATGGGCCAGCCGCCCCGCCCGGTGAGCGTCTGCACCGCGCTCATGTAGACGCGGTCCAGGTCGGGGCGCTCCTCGCGATCCACCTTGATGCTGACGAAGTGCTCGTTGAGCAGTGCAGCGGTCTCCTCCTCCTCAAAGGACTCGTGCGCCATCACGTGGCACCAGTGGCAGGCGGAGTAGCCGATGCTCAGGAAGATGGGCTTGTCTTCATGGCGTGCTTTCTCCAGAGCTGCCTCACCCCAGGGATACCAGTCCACGGGATTGTCAACGTGCTGTTGCAAATAACGACTTTGCTCGTCTTCCAGATGGTTCGTCATGGTTACCCTCTCTTGATATGTTAAATAGCCATCTTTATTATAGCATAAACGGGAATCATGGGGGATAGGGAAAGAGTTCTTCCGGGACGCAACCGCATCCCGGAAGATATGGAGAACACATGTGTTGATGTTAGCAGGTCAGGTGCAGGGCGGCGACTATATTCTTCTTGTCGCGCATCTCGTTATAGGTTTCAACCGCCTCGTGGGTATGCTTGACGAGCAGGTCGATGCCTGCGGCTTCGACCTGCTGGCGCGTCGCCTGCGTCACGCGCATCCGTCCGTTCGCGCCCTGACCGACGATGAGCACGTCCACGTCGGCAGCGAAAACCCGCTCCAGATCCTGTGGCTGCAGCACATGGCCCTCGTCGCGCCACCAATCGCTCATGACGTGATCGGGGAAGATAATGACGTCGTTGGTGTACGCTTGTCCGTCGATTTCAATGTGGCCGAAACGGTACGCGTTGATCCTGGGCGTTTGCATAGACACCTCCGTTCGTCTGATAGTCTGCCATGAATATCCATGTTTCAGCTTAACCGATCTTGTTACTGATCTCAAATCGGGCTCTCGGAGTTTAGAGTCGTCTGTGCTGGTGTTTTTGAGGTGGGTTGCAGGGGTTCAGGGATTGACCTCTTTCGCCGTCCACGCGCCGGATGAGCGCAGGCGATAGATCGTTCTACGGTGAGGCGTCTGCGAGATATCCAGAACGTCGACGGTTGAGGGATGCAGGATCAGCAGGACAAAGTTTTCGGGTGGGACTTCGGTCGATGGCAAGGCGCCGCTTTCAGCGTCGCCTTCAGCGCGGTGCGTTCGGGGCGCTGGCCAGAGGAACTGTTGCCTCACACCGTCGGAGAGCGCTGCCCAGGCGCGGCGCCGTGCCGAGAGGAGATGCGGGTCAGCGTGATCGGCGGTGATCTGTGCGATCTTACCCTTCAGCCGGAACTGCTGCCGACGTTGCGTGAAGTACCAGCAGAGCGCAGCCTGGGGATTTTTCTGTAACTGATGGGCCTTCTGGCTGCGCCCGTCGGTCACAAACATCAGCGCATCTGTCTCTGGCAGAAAGCCGCGAAATACGAGCATCCGATTCGCCGGTCTCCCGTTTGAGGTGACGGTGGCCAGCTGGGCGAAACGCGCTGTGGGGTCGTCGCGGGACAGGTGCAGTGTCTTGTTCAGCCGGTCGCGCCATGGAATTTTGCTCATCTTTTTCCTTGTATCTCAGCGCTAGTGTGCATGGTTCAGGATTCTCAGTGAGCACGTTGACGATATCAGCATTGGATCAGCTTGCGGGCGTCTCCTCGATGGCGGGTAGCGTGAACCAGAAGCGGCTGCCGGCGCCGGGCGAGCTTTCTACCCCTACCTCTCCCCCCATCTTTTCGACGATGCGCCGCACGATGGAAAGCCCAAGCCCATGTCCCTCAATAGCGCGGTTCTGGTCAAGCCGCTCGAAGGGCGCGAACAGGTGCGCTTGTTTCTCCGGCGGGATGCCGTTGCCGTTATCCTCCACCCAGAACCGCAGCTGGTTCGGTTGATCTGTCTCCTGATCCCACCCCAGCACAATCTGCGGTGGGCTGCCCCCGTATTTGATGGCATTGCTCAGATAGTTGACCCAGACTTCCTCAACCCACGGCGGATAACCCAAAGCGGGCGGCCACGTCTCCGGCACACTGAGCTCTGCGTTGCGGTCGGTCAGCAAGTTTGTCAGACGACTACGTGCTTCCTGCACGATAGCCCCGGTGTCCAGGGCTTGCAGAGTCAGATCTACTCGCTTGCGCACACCGGCTAGCAGAAGCAACGCCTCGGTGATGGCGTCCATTTTGCGGGCGCTCTTGGCTATGATCTCCAGCGTTCGCAGGATTCGCTCTTTTGGTAACCGCTCATATTGTTGGATCAACACGTCGCTGAACCCCAGCAACATGGTGACAGGATTCTTGAGGTCATGGGCTACGGTATGGGCAAAGGCGTCGAGCTCGGCATTGCTGGCTTCCAGCTGGCGGGCATAGGTGCGCAGGGCCGCGTTTTTCTGCCGGGTCAGTTCCGCCTCGCGGCGCGTCGTCTCGACATCGTGAATAAGTTGGAGGCTTTTGATGGTTTGATCGGCCTTTGCGTTGAAGACCTGTTCTTTCAGGCGGTGAAACTCTTTATGGTGATGCAAGGCTTTAGCCAGCTCTCCCTCCGCTTCGTACGTCTGGGAGAGGTTCTGGTGGCACGCGAAGCGTTCCGACGTTGCATCGGCGGTTTCCGCTGCCTCAAGCGCCCGTTGTAGGTAGCTGATCGCCACGTCGTAATGACCCGCGTCTTGATGCACTTTTCCGATGTGCCGTAGAGCGTAGATTTGCGTATAAGTATACGCAATCGTTCGAGACAGGGCCAGGGAGTGTTCAAAATGCTCCAGCGCCTGTGAAAGTTCGCCGGTCTGGAGGTGGACGGTGCCCAGGTTATTGTGGCAGTGGCACGCCAGGATGTTGTGGTCGGTTTCTCGGGCGATGTCCATGGCGTGTTGTCCACATTCCAGCGCCTGATCATAGTTGCCCATGCGTCGATGTACCAGGGTGAGGTTGTTGAGCGCCTTCCCCATGTCTTGTCGCCTGCCGAGATCCTCATAAAGGGCCAACGCTTCCTGTAAGTTAGAAAGTGCTCTCCCCAGCTCATCTAACCCCTCATAGACGACGCCCAGTCCGTTGAGAGCCTGCGCTTCGCCGGCTTGATCGTCCAGTTGGGTGCAAAGCTCCCGCAATGCCAGAAAGGCTTCAATGGCGGCCGGATAATTGGTCAACCGCTCATAGATAGAGCCGAGCCCCCAGAGGACAAGCGCCAGGTCTCCCTGTGCACCTTCTGCCTCGATAATGGCTCGCGCCTCTAGCAGTTCGGAGAGCGCTTCGGTGTACCGACTCTGTTGTTGTAGGAAATAGCTGCGATTGCGCCGGCTGCGCGCGACGCCCAGCGCGTAGCCGGAGGTTGACGCGAGATCGAACGCCTTTTGTGTAAGCGCTTGCCCCTCCTGCGGATCACTGTACCGCAACGCCCAGGCCAGGACATTGAGCGCATCCACCTTTTCTCTAGGTTCCGTAGCCTCATCGAGCTGTGTCCGTAAGGCTTCGATGTTCTTCGACATGGCTCTCCTTGCTGTGACGAACGGCAGAAGGGTGTTCGACGTTTTTCATCAGCGGATTCGATTTCTATCTTCATTATAGGACGGAACGTGTAACTGTGCTACCTTCGGTTTTGTGAAAAAGCGGCATGTTAGAAATTCAAGGATGTGCTATGATGTGAGCGTGAACCCAGACCGAAAGGAGACAACCATGCCGCATCTTTTTTCGCCGTTGACGCTGCGCGACGTGACCTTTCGCAATCGTGTGATGCTCTCGCCCATGTGTATGTATTCCACTGCCAACGACGGTATCGTCACGCCGTGGCACCGGACGCACTACGCGACCCGTGCTCTGGGCGGCGTCGGCTTGATCATGCTGGAGGCCACAGCAGTCGAGCCGCGCGGTCGGATCAGTCGCAACGATCTGGGCCTGTGGGACGATGCGCAGGTCGCGCCGTTAGCCGATCTTGTACGTCAGGTTCAGGCGACGGGAGCCGCCGTCGGCGTGCAACTGGCCCACGCGGGGCGCAAGGCCTGGAGCAAAGACCGGGGGCGTGGATCGGAACCGGCAATCGCGCCCAGTGCGATCCCTTTCACCGACGCATGGCAGACGCCGCACGCGCTCTCCGAAGAGGAGATTGATGACGTTGTCGCCGCGTGGCAGTTAGCGGCGCACCGTGCGGCGCAGGCGGGCTTTGACGTCGTCGAGATCCACGGCGCGCACGGCTATCTGGTCCACGAGTTCCTCTCGCCGCTGGCAAATCGTCGCACTGATGTGTACGGCGGGTGCGCAGCGAACCGTCGACGCTTTCTGCTGCGCGTCGTCGATGCCGTGCGCGAGATCTGGCCCGCTGACCGACCGCTCTTCCTGCGCCTCTCGGCGACAGATTGGGCCGAGGGTGGGCTGACCCTCGCCGATACGGTGGCGACAGCGCAGGCTGCACGTGAGCACGGCGTCGATCTCGTAGATTGTTCCTCGGGCGGTATGGTGCCGGTCGCGCCGCCGGGGGTGGGGCCGGGCTATCAGATTCCCTTCGCTGCACAGGTACGCCGGGAAGCTGATGTGCTGACAGCCGCCGTGGGGCTGATCACGACCGCAGAATTAGCTGACGTTATCGTCCGCAACGGGCAGGCGGATTTGGTAGCGTTGGGGCGCGAGTTGCTGCGCCATCCCCACTGGACGCTGGACGCGGCGCGTACCTTAGGATATGACATCGATTGGCCCAGACAATACCGGCGCGGCAAGCTTTCAACCTGAGCATCTCGGATGCCGCCGGCTCCCTATCATGCTGTCGATGGGTCTCTCATTGACCATCTTCCATAAGAGCGCCTCGCGTGGATCAGTCGGGATCGCTGATCTTGAGCACCGCTGCGCCCTCAATCTCCCCCTCGCGCAGTTGGTTTAGCGCCTCGTTGGCGGCGTCCAGGGGGAAGGGCTGTACCTCGGTCCTGACCGGCACCTGCGGGGCGATCTCCAGGAACTCCTCGCCATCTCGACGGGTGAGATTGGCGACGGAGCGCACTACGCGCTCCTCCCAGAGTATCTCGTAGGGGAACGAGGGAATGTCGCTCATGTGGATGCCCGCGCAGACGACGGTGCCGCCCTTGTCGACGGCCTTGAGCGCCTCCACCACCAGCGGGCCGACAGGCGCGAAGATGATGGCGGCATCCAGCGGTTCCGGAGGCTGAGTCAGCGAGCCGCCGGCCCAGACCGCGCCCAACCGCCGCGCGAAGGCCTGGCCTTCCTCGTCGCCGGGGCGCGTGAAGGCGTAGATGTCCTTGTTCTGGTGGATCGCCACCTGCGCGATGATGTGCGCTGCCGCGCCGAAGCCGTAAAGGCCCAGCCGTTGGACGTGGTCGCCTGTCATCCGGTACGAGCGATAGCCGATGAGTCCGGCGCAGAGCAGCGGCGCGGCTTCGACCGGATCGTAGCGCTCCGAGATGGGGAACGCGTACCGGTGGTCGGCGACGGTGTACTCTGCGTAGCCACCGTCGAGGGTGTAGCCGGTGAACTTTGCGTTCTCGCAGAGGTTTTCCTGTCCGCGCTGGCAGTAGCGGCAGGTGCCATCGGTGTATCCCAGCCAGGGCACGCCCACGCGGTCGGCGACGTCTAGATCATTGACCTGATCGCCTTTTTCGACGACGGCGCCCACAATCTCGTGGCCCGGGATCAGCGGCAGTTTCGGCTTCCTCAGTTCTGCATCCACGATGTGCAGATCGGTGCGACAGACACCACAGGCGTGCACCTTTATGAGAACTTGATGCGCGTTCGGGGTAGGAGTGGGAACGTCGCGGTCCTGCAGCGGTTCAAGCTGTTTATCGAGTACCATGGCTTGCATACGGTCGGGTATCTTCATACAGTCCTCCTCGTATGGTCTCCGTCTGGAGAAATTGTACTTCAAAATGAGGATTGGTCACGTTTGCCGGCGTTGGGGAGATTTGATTATGATGACGTGGTGATGTCTGGGAAAGTGAGCTTGCTTATGCTAGAATCTCGTCTACAATGATAGATTAAGATCAGTTAACCGACTAGGTAAGGGGTTTGAAACGTGCAGCATCTTGAGATGGATCGGTTTAGGTTTTTTAATCTGAGGAAGACGACCGCCAACACGTATTGGCGTACTTACCCTTGGATCTGGGGTCAGCTGATTACAGCCTGGCTCACGAGATGACGCATGCCCCGCGCTTGGACGAGTTTTTAGATAAGCGCGGTTTTTGTTTAGGAGAAAATGGGTGGTCACCCGAAGCGTGCAGGTGAATCAGATGGAACAGCAAGTCGAGCAAGCGTTCGCCGAGTTGGCGGAGATGCTGGATTATCTCTCGTCTGAGGAACGGAAGATGATCCGGCGCGCTTTTGAGTTTGCACGCGACGCTCACGGCAACCAGCTGCGGAAGTCGGGCCGACCGTACATCATGCACCCTCTCGCCGTTGCCCAGACGCTGGCTTCTCTGCACATGGATGCTCCGACACTGGCCGCTACTCTGCTCCACGACGTGATTGAGGATACGCCGGTGACCTACGAGCAGATGGAAGCGACCTTCGGTCAAGAGATCGCGGATCTGGTCGCCGGCGTGACGAAGCTGGGCGCCAACGTCAAAGAGCTCAAGATGCTTGAGACCGCGGGCGCGCAAGATCTGACCTACGAACAGAAAACGGCCGTCAGCTTGGTGAATCTGTTTCTTGCCATGACGGCCGATCTGCGCGTCATCATCATCAAGTTGGCCGACCGCAAGCACAATATGCGCACGTTACAGTGGCTTTCGGAGCAGAAGCAGCAGCGCAAGGCCCGTGAGACTTTCGACCTCTTCGTGCCGGTGGCCGCTCGCCTGGGCATTCGCCGCTTTGAACAACTCCTGGCGGATCTCTCGCTGCACATTCTGGAGCCGGACGTGCACGCGGAGATTGAGCAGATCCTGCAGGCGCGTCACCGGCTGCTCCAGCGTGATCTGGAAGACACATTGACCGAGATCCGACACCGCTTCGTCGAGGAGGGGCTGGAGGCTACCATTGAGGCATTTCCCGAAAAGCTGTTTGATGTCTACCAGGGCGTCAAGAGCCAGGGATGGGAGAGCGCCCGCACCAGTGCAGGATTGCGCGTTCGGATTACCGTGGAGAGCCAGGCGGCCTGCTATACGGCCTTGGGGGTGCTCCATGAGCTCTTCTCGCCTGTGCCGGGACAGATGGTGGACTACATCGCGGCGCCTAGAGAAGGCCTCTACCGGGCGTTGCAGACCGTGGTCATCGGCTTGCGCGGGCATCCTGTGGAGGTGCACATCAGCACGCCAGACATGCAGTTTCTGGCCGAATACGGCATTCTCGTCTATCTGCGGCATGATCACAGTGCTACTCTGCCCAACTACGGTCTTTCCTGGCTGACGGAGCTGGCGGAGCTGCCTTACGAGGATCCTGAGACCTTCCTGAATCTGCTCAAGTCGGAGATCACGCCGGAGCGCATTCGCGTCTTTACGCCCAAAGGCGATGTCATCGAGTTGCCGCGCGGCGCGACCCCGTTGGATTTCGCCTACGCCGTGCACACCGAAGTCGGGCATAGCTGCCGCCGGGCGCTGGTCAACGGGCGGTACGTGCCACTCAATGCCACATTGCGGAATGGCGACCAGGTCGAGATCATCAAATCGTTGCAGATGTCGCCGGAGCGTGCTTGGCTTGACGAAGACCTGGGATACACGCAGCACCCCTACACCCGCCGGCACATTCGTCGGTGGTTTGCGCATCAGCCGGAGGAACAGTTGGTTCGGGAAGGCTGCCGCGAGATCGAGGAGGAGATTCTGCTCTGGGGCGCTGTGCAGGGATGGCGCGGCGAGGACGATGAGATCGAGGCGCTGGCCCGCCAACGCGGGCTGACGGCGAGAGATTTCTGCCTGCGCGTGGGGCGAGGTGAGATCGAGCCTTCGCTGCTGGGCGTTTTTGTTCTCAGGCAAGTACTGGATACGGATAACTTGCCTGCTCAGCTGACGTTGGAGGTCAAGGCCATGGATCGCCCGCATCTGCTGCGCGATGTCGCCCAGATCGTCGCTGAAGACAACCTGAACATGCGCAGTGCCTGGGCGCAGGCCGACGGCGAGACCGAGCTGGCCGTCGTGCAGCTGACGCTGGAGATGCGTACGCTTGAAGAAGTGGTGCGGATCGCACATCGCCTGGCGCATATCCTGAGCGTCCTGCAAGTACGACGCTGCCGTGAGACCGTGCCGTTACATATCACGCCAGACGCAAAAGGGGCCTAACCATGTGTGGACGTTTTATCCTGACGATGAAACTGGACGATTTGGTGGACGCTTTCCCGGAGTTTCAACCACCGGTGACCTGGGAACCGCGCTACAACATCGCGCCGACGCAGGACGTGCCGGTGGTCTCCAATCGGGGGCCGCGCCAGATCACCTTCTTCCGTTGGGGATTGGTGCCCTTCTGGGCCAAGGATCCATCCATCGGCAATCGCATGATCAACGCGCGCGCCGAGACGCTGTCCGAGAAACCCTCGTTCCGCGCGCCGTTTCGTCGCCGTCGCTGTCTGATCTTGGCCGACGGCTTCTACGAGTGGCAGAAGACGCCGGGTCAATCGGGCAAAACGCCCTATCTGGTGCGTATGAAGTCCGGTGAACCCTTTGCCTTCGCCGGTCTCTGGGACATCTGGCGGCCCGATGATACGCCAATTCTGAGCTGTACCATCATCACCACCGAGCCCAACGACGTCGTCGCCCCGATCCACAACCGCATGCCCGTGATTCTGCCGCGAGTGTCCTACGACGAGTGGCTTGATCCTCTGGAGAAACCGCCCAGCGCTTTGCAGGAGTTGCTCAACCCCTATCCGGGCGAGGCGATGACGGCCTTTTCCGTCTCCACCCTCGTCAACAATCCGGCCCATGAGAGTCCTGAGTGCGTCGAACCCTTGGAGCAACAGTCATCCTTTGATATGACGTAAGCGGGTCCGGCCCGACCGCCGGCCGGGGACGGCTAACGGCGCATGATTTGAGCCTCGGTCTCCAGCTATCCATCTTGATTACAGGAGGTCATAACCTATGGCAGAAAACACCCCCAAGTCCTATCGCAATCTGGTGATCTACGAAATCTACGTGCGCAACCACGGCCCCAGCGGGACTTTCGCCGACGTCGAGGCGGATCTGCCCCGCATCAAGGCGCTGGGCGCCGACGTGATCTGGTTTATGCCCATCCATCCTATCGGCAAAGTCGCGCGCAAAGGCACGTTGGGATCGCCATACTCCATCGTCGATTACCGCGCGGTCAATCCAGAGTACGGCACGCGGGCCGATCTCAAACGCCTGATCGACCGGGCGCACGAGCTTGACCTCAAAGTGATGATCGACGCGGTCTTCAACCACACGGCGCACGATTCGGTGCTGGTCGAG
>CAYVKR010000043.1:0-3909 GCA_964452025.1 uncultured Anaerolineales bacterium | reverse complement strand
TACGTGGAGAACCACGACCAGGCGCGGGTCATGAGCTACGCGCCCACTCGGACGCAGGCGCTGGCCTGGACGGCCTTCGAGGCCTTCAACAAGGGCGCGTTCCTTATCTACGCCGGGCAGGAATCCGGCGCGACGCACCGCCCCTCGCTCTTCGAGATCGACAAGGTCGAGTGGGGCGATTACGAACTGGCGCCGTTCCTCACGCGCCTTGCCATGCTCAAGAAGCATCCGGCGTTGGTGGATGGACAGTTCACGATCCTCGAGAGTCATCCCGCCATTCAGGCCGCCTGGCAGCATCCGGGGGAAAGCCTCTACGGCATCTTCAACGTCAGCGGCGGTGAGGGGGAGATCGACGTGCAGCTGCCCGACGGCACCTATGAGGACGTGCTGCACGAGACGGAGATCGAGGTGCGGGGCGGTTGGATCGCGCTGTCGGAAAGCGCCGTTATCCTGCGCTACACAGAGGACGTCGCGCTGGAGCAGCTCTACGCGCCGCTGCTAGATTACTGATCCAAAAACACGTTGGGGCCGGTGTCCTCACCGTGCCCCAATAGAGAACTCCGCCCCTGAGTGACTAGTCACTCAGGGGCGGAGTTCTGTTCAGCTTACAACCGTGCGTTCTTGATTGATGATATCCTCAATCAGAGGGATCAGCATGGGAACATCTTCGTTAACAGTTTTCCACACAACTTCCAGATCGACACCAAAGTACTCATGGATGAGTTTATCGCGCATCCCCGCCATCTCTCGCCACGGCACTTGCTTATACCGTTGCCTCACCTCATCAGGTATCTTTTTTGTGGCCTCACCGACAACTTCAAGCGCGCGAATTACAGCAAATACGGTCTTATCATCCTGGGCGAACAGGTTGTAATCCAGATCTACAATGAATTGCTGACTCTTCTGCAGCGCTTCCAGTAGATCATCCAGATAATCCTGATAGATTCGTTCATCTTTCATACCGGTACGGTCTCCTGCAAGATGCGTTGGCCAATGCGCCGCTTTAGGGCACTCCGCATGACCAAATCGACCTTCACCCCTAAGAGATCGGAAAGATGGTTTTCCAACGCGATGAACGTAAGTAAGCTGGGTGTTTCCGAAAACGTGACGAGGATGTCCAAGTCGCTGCCTACGTCTTGCTCCTGCCTGACATAAGACCCGAAGGCGCTCAACGTTTGTACGTGGTATCGATCCTGTAACAAGGGCATCTGCTGTCTGAGCATTGCCAGTATCCGCTCAAAATTGGCTTGTTTGTTCATCGGACTTTGTCCTCTGTGAATCATTGCGCTTTCATCTTCAGTATACATCAATTGATGGTTGGTAGCCAATAAATCATGGCCCTCATCTCAGTGATGAGGGCCATGTACAGATGGTCGTTCTCGCAGAGCGGTTAGTACGCCACCTCCACCAGCCGCTTGCTTTCCGCCGATTGCAGGATCGCGTCGCAGACGGCGGCGGCGCGGTAGCCGTCCTCGAAGGTCGCGCCGTAGGGCGCCACGTCCTTGTCGTTGGCGATGCAGTCGAGGAAGTGGGTCAGCTCGTGGACGAAGGTGTGCTCCCAGCCGATGATGTGGCCCTGGGGCCACCAGTTCTCCCACCAGGGATGGTACGGCTCGCTGACTAACACCTCGTGAAAGCCGCGTGTCTCCTTCGGCTCCTCGCCGATCCAGAAGACCTTCATCTCGTTCATGCGTTCCAGGTTGAAGATGACGGTCCCCTTCTCGCCGTTGATCTCTAGCACCTGGTGATTCTTGCGCCCGGCGGCGAAGCGCGTCGCCTCCAGCGTGCCGATGGCGCCGTTCTCGAAGGCCACGGTGGCAACGAAGGCGTCGTCCACGTCGACGGTGCCCGTGCCGCTGCCGTCCATCAGCGGGCGCTCCTTGACGAAGGTGCGCGTCATCGCGCCGACCTCGTCGATCTCGCCCACCAGGAAGCGCGCCAGGTCGATGATGTGCGCGCCCAGGTCGCCCAGCGCGCCGCTGCCGGCCTTCTCTTTATCCAGCCGCCAGATCATGGGCAGGTTGTAGTGCGGCATGATCCACTCCTGCAGATACTGCGCGCGGAAGTGGTAGATGCGCCCCAGCGCGCCGCCCTCGATCAGCTCGCGGATCTGGCGGATGGCAGGCACGAAGCGATAGTTGAAGGCGACCATGTGCTTGACGCCCGCCGCTTCCACCGCGTCCCACATCGCCTTGGCCTCTTCGGCGGTGCGGGCCAGCGGCTTCTCACAGAAGACGTGCTTGCCCGCCTGCGCTGCGGCGATGGACGGTTCCGCGTGCAGGTGATTGGGGCCGCCGTTGTCGAAGAGCTGCACGTCGTCGTCCGCGATCATCTCGCGCCAGTCGGTGGTGTAGGTCGCGTAGCCGTATCGCCGGGCGGCCTCCGCCACCGCCTCCTCGGTGCGACCGCAGATGGCTTGCAGGCGCGGGATGGCAGGCGGTGGGTACATCATGGAGGGGATTGTCTTGTAGGCGTTGGTGTGGGCCTTGCCCATGAAAGCGTAGCCCAGCATCCCTACGCCGAGCTCGGGCACGTCGCCGGTGGCGCGTGCGCCGGCCATGCTTGTGAATCCGGTGTCTTCGGTCATATATGCCTCCGTGTTGCGTGATGTGTGTTGCGTGGTGCGTGGTGCGTGTTACGTGATACGTGATGCGTGTTGCGTATTTCGTATTTCGTATTCCGTATTCCGTATTCCGTATTCCGTATTACGTGTTACGTGATGGTTGATGATGACAACTGACCGGAGGGCCGACGACAGACGATACTTAATCTGCTGAGTCATCTGCTGAGCTAAACGCCGCGTCGAAGGCGACGCCCGACGGCGCGAAGTCCTGCTTGCGGATCATCGCCAGCGCCTCCTGCGCGCCGTACTCGCGGTCCATGCCCGTGTCCTCCCACTCGATGGAGAGCGGGCCGTCGTAGCCGATGCGGTTGAGCGCCCGGATGATGGGGTCCCAGGCCACGTCGCCGCGCCCCGGCGAGACGAAGTCCCACCCCCGGCGCGGATCGCCGAAGTCCAGGTGCGAGGAGAGGATGCTGCTGCGCCCGTCGAGCTGCACCCGCGAGTCCTTGACGTGCACGTGGAAGATGCGCTCCGGGAAGGCGCGGATCAGTTCCACCGGATCGATGAACTGGTGAATCAGGTGGCTGGGATCGAAGTTGATGCCGAAGTTGGGATGGAAGTCCACGGCCTCCAGCGCCCGCTGCGTCGTCACAATGTCGTAGGCGATCTCCGTGGGATGTACTTCCAGCGCGAACTTGACGTCCTCGGCTTTGAAGACGTCCAGAATGGGCAGCCAGCGGTCGGCGAAATCCTGATAGCCCGCGTTGATATGATCCTGGCCCGTCGGCGGGAAGAAATAGAGCTTGTGCCAGACGCTGCTGCCGGTGAAGCCGTTGACCACGTCCACGCCGAAGGCAGCGGCGGCCTGCGCCGTGCGCTTCATCTCCTCGGCGGCGCGCTGACGGACGCCCTCGGGGTCGCCGTCGCCCCAGATGCGCGGCGGCAGAATCGATTTGTGACGCACGTCGATGGGATCGCAGACGCACTGTCCCACCAGATGATTGCTGATAGCAAAGCAGTCCAGATCGTACTTGGCCAGCAGCTCACGCCGTTCGCGCACGTAAGCGTCGCTCTCCAGCGCTTTCTCCACGTCGAAGTGCCCGCCCCAGCAGGCGAGCTCCAGGCCGTCGTAGCCCCACGCGCTGACCTTTTGCGCCAGCGTCTCCAGGGGCAGATCGGCCCATTGTCCGGTAAATAGGGTAATTGGTCTTGCCATCTTTCACTCCTTTTGTGTTATGGGTGAGGGTAAACGTTTTCGGTTGGTCAGCTAAAACTTCTTCATAGAAAAGGATATATCAGGACACGCTTTTGGCAACTTGGATTTCTGGGATTTCGAAGCGAGTCTG
>CAYVKR010000042.1:0-16906 GCA_964452025.1 uncultured Anaerolineales bacterium | reverse complement strand
AAACGCTACCAGAGTCCCGGCACCAGCCGATAGCGGACGTCGCGCGTGTACGCCGCGTAGCCTTCCAGTTCCTCCTGCAGCAGGCGATCCTCCTTAGCTGTCCGGACGACCATAACCGCAGCGCCCAGCATGCCGGCAATTAACGTCCACCAGGAGCCCAGCGCGATGGGCGAGAGCAATTCGAAAAGGATAGTGCCCACATAGCCAGGATGGCGCACGTAGCGGTAGGGCCCGCCCGTGGCGACGGTCTGCCCGCGCTCGCGCTGAACGCGCACGACCTTGGTGAAGTAGGCATTGGACGCCACCGCCCAGTTCATCAGCGCGTAACTCAGCGCACAGCCGACGAGGGCCAGGATCTGCGCCAGCGTGGCGATGTCCGCGGACCAGCCGAAGCGATAGTCCAGACCCGCCACAATGTACTTGGCCAGCTGGGCGATCCCGGCGACGCTGAGCAGCGCCATGTCCCACGACTCGGCGTCGCGCACGCGCTGCGCGCGCTCGGCCAGCAGCTCCGGGTGCGTCGGCCAGAGAATCAGCCCCATGGTCACCTGCCAGAGCGCGTAGACAGCGACAATGCCCCAGCCCATGGGCCACGCCACCGTCCCCGCCGAGGCGAAAAGCAGCACACCGACCATCGCGACGCCGATGATGCCGCCACGCAGCCAGCGTCGGACGCTCTGCGCGACCTCGGGGTCCATCTTCGAGAACGGTGTCATAATGCCTCCTTACCTTACTACCTGCGGGATCATGTACGTCAGATGAATATCCTCCGGCTCCATTTCGTAGAGCTTAAGGCCGACTTCATCGGTGAGAGCGCAGCTCCGGTTTAGATGAACCATCAACGGATTGAACGGATGGTTATGTACTTAATCCGCTAAATCCGTTCAATCCGTTGACAAAAATTTGCACATGCAGACATCCCTAGACGGTGTACAAAACCGACCGCCCGCGCCTGCCGACCTCGGTGATAACCTCCACCTTGCGCAGGCAATAGGCCATCTGCTGCGCCAGCCGGCGCGATTGGCCCAGCGCCTCCGCCAGATCCGCCGTGGTAAAGGGCGCTGGCAGATCGGACGGCAGCAGCGCCCCCAGATCCGCCGGGGTCTCGAACCGGTGGCGCTCCACCACGTCCAGCAGCCGCCGCTCCTCGACGACCCAGCCGTGCAAGCGCCAGGCCTGCGGCCCCACATAGCGGCGAACCTCTTCCTCCTGCGTCAGCAGCACGTCCAGCGAGAACGCGGGCTCTGCCAGCAAGCGCGGGAAGCTGACCAGTTCCGCAAAGACCTCCTGGACCGCGCCGCGCTTGGGCGATTTGCGGCGCTTGGTCACGCCTCCCTGCTCCTTGGACAATTTGAGCAGCCACTTCTCGTAGGGGATGGGGTAGACCAGCAGCACCGGATGATCGCAGACCAGCGTGCGAAGTTTCTGCTTGATCGAGGAGAAATTACCCGTCTGGATTTCAACCAGCAGACTGTCGCGCATCACGTCGATGACAAAGCCATCCACCGGCACCTCCAGCGAATCGCCGGGACGAGCGTATCGCGCTTTCAGTGCAGCGTGAAGCGGCTGTTCGTTCAGACGACCGATGTTGGGTGAGGGCATGAATATGGTTCCCGTAGCGCTCTAACCTTGATTGACACTGTCCCATAGTATACCGCAAAAGCGTCTCATGCAGAACGGAGTATTGACGCCTAGCGCCGTTATGTTCTTCCAAAAGAGCGGCTGTTCTCGTTTAGGAAGACGCCGATTTCGTCTGCGCAAACAGAGCCGGGATTGCTGCGGTGACCAACATAACTGGAAGCCACCTATTGCACCCGAGCCACCCTGGAACCGCTTCGTTTGCCCGTCAGTTTATAGACTTGCCTATCCCTCATCCCCATGTATCATAGATTCGATTGCCGGCACTACTCAGGCTTCCACCGTCCGGAAAGCTAAACGCGCGGTTTTGACCGAGCTGGCATACGCTCGTCCGTTATTTGTCATTTTTCATTTTTTATTATCTAGTGGGCTTATGAAAGCATTCAAGATCATCTGGAAGAGCATGCGCGCCTACTACAGCGAGCTGATTTCGCTGGTGCTGATGGGGATTGCTACCCTGATTGTCTCCTTGCTTGTCATTCCGGCGCCCTTCGCGTTGGCGGGGCTCTGGACCGTCGCCCAGCGCGCTGTGGAAGGACGCTCGACCAAGTGGCGCGATTTCTGGGCGGGCATCAAGCGCCACGGGCCCCGAAATCTGCTGAACACACTTCTTGCAGTCCTCATCTACTTCCTGATCGCCACCAACATATGGTTCTACAACAATCCCGATATCTCACCGCTTTCGCCAAAGATCGCGGTATGGCTGACGGCGTTTTGGCTGGTGGCCACGCTGCTGTGGACTGCCGTGATCTTCTACTGGCTGGCGTTCCAGCTGGAGATGGAAGAGCCAAAGTTCTGGCTCTCGCTGCGCAACAGCCTCTACCTGACGCTGCTCAATCCCATCCAGACTCTGATTTTCCTGGTGGCGGCGGTGCTGCTGGGCACGTTGGCGGTTGTGGTCCCGCCGTTGCTTATCCTCTACCCTGGGTATATCGCCACGCTGAGCATGGCGGCGGTTAAGACCATGCTGGTCCCCATCCTGGAGAAGCAGGAAGAACTGGAGCAAAAAGAAGAGGTCTCCATCAACGGCGAGCATCACGAAGACGTTTAAGACCTATCCATCACAGCGGAGAGCTGAGAAGGGAACGCTATGGATCTAGGCATTATCGGACTACCAACCAGCGGCAAAACGACGGTCTTCAACGCGCTGACGCGGGGCGACTATCCCACGACAGCCGCGTCGACGGGACGCTTGGAGCTGCACCGAGCCACGGTCAACGTGCCGGACGCGCGCCTGGAGGCGCTGAGTGCGCTCTACCAGCCCAAGAAGACGACGCACGCGCAGGTAACGTACGTCGACATTGCCGGGTTGGAAGAGGACATCGACAAAGGCGGACTGAGCGGGCAGGTGCGCAACCAGATCGCCACCATGGACGCCTTCGTGCACGTCGTCCGCGCCTTCGAGAGCAACCGCGTGCCCCATCCCCTGGGCCACGTCGACCCGCAGCGCGACCTTGATACCTTAAACGGTGAGCTGATCCTCGCCGATCTCATCACCGTCGAAAACCGCCTGATCAACATCGAAGAACAGCTGCAGAAAGGAGCGCGGGGCAAAGAGCGCCAGGCGCTGAAAGATGCGCGGGTGCTATTCCAACGACTGCGAGATACGCTGGAAACGGATCGACCGCTCCGCGACCTGGATTTTACCGAGAATGAAGAAGAGACCGTCAGCGGCTTTGGGCTGCTCACCCTCAAACCCATGCTGATCTTGCTCAACACCGGCGAGGAGCCTATTCCGCCACAAGAGCTGGTAACCTACGAGCATCAACGGACAGCGGTCAGCTGCCTGCGCGGTCAGCTGGAGATGGAAATCAGCCAGCTTCCGCCGGACGAGGCTGAGATGTTCATGGAAGAGTTTGAGATCGAGGATCTGGCCCTCAACCGGGTGATCCGGGAATCCTACGCACTGCTGGGCCTGATCTCGTTTTTCACCGTCAGCGAGGCCGAGGTGCGCGCCTGGACGCTTCCAGAAGGCGGCACGGCGCTGGACGCGGCGGCGACGGTACATACCGACATGGCGCGAGGCTTTATCCGCGCCGAGGTCATTCCATACGCCGATCTACTTGAAGCCGGCAGCCTCAGCGCCGCGCGTCAAGCTGGGACGTTGCACGTAGAAGGAAAAGAGTACCCTGTAAAGGATGGAGATGTCATCTACGTCCGCTTCTCAATCTAAACGCTCGATCCAGCCACGCTCTGGCACCGCCCAGAATCGCTGGGCAAGTGATAAGCCCATCCACGCCTCCGAGTTCAAGGTCGAGTGGCTGTACAGCAACTTACGCTGGTTCTACCTAATGGCCGTCACCGCCGTCTTGGGGGCCTCGGCCACCGTCACAGAGGTCGCGGTCGTCTTCTCTGGCCCAGTCATCGCCCTGCTGGTCACCGGCGCCATCGCCAACTTGCTTGTGATGCTGCTGCTAATGCAAAACGCCTTCAGCAAACCCCCGTCCAGCTTCACCCTGGCTTTAGATATCGTGCTGACGTTGGGATTAATAACGACCACAGGCGGCACCGAAAGTCCGCTGCTGTTCGTCGCCTTCACACCCATCATCACCACAGCGCTGCGATATCCTCAGTGGATCAGCATTCTGCTCTCCGGCGCGACCGCCCTGGTTTACTGGTGGAGCGCCCTCAATCGAACAGATGTCTTTAACCGTCCGATCTCCGCCATCATAGAGGAGAACCTGTTTACGCTAAGCAAAGGCTTCATTCTCCTCATCGCCGGCGTAGCCGTCAGCCACGTCGGCTCCAAGATCAAGCAAGCGCTGGTTGACGAACGCAGGGAAAAGGAAGTTGAGGCTCGCGCACAAGTGCAGGCCGCGCACCAGCGCGTGCGCCTGATTTTCGAACTGGCAACCACACTGAGCGCCACCCTCAGCCACGAAAAGGTGCTCCAGGCAGCATTGGATGTCACCCAATCCGGCCTCCGCGAGTTGATTGATCGGGACGTCCCCCAGGTGCAATTCATCCTGCTCTTCGACGTCGACGAACAGCTCTTTGTGGCTCACGCGCGCGGATTGACTCAGAAGGACAGGCGGCAGCGATTTCCCGGAGACAAGGGCGTCCTGGCGACGGTGTTGGCAAAGGCAGAGATGGTCTGTATCGACGAACCAGGCAGCGATCCGGAATTGGGGCGGATTATCGGCATTCATCGCTGCCGTGAGGCCATTGTCATCCCCTTGCGCGCTGGCTTTGAGACCTATGGGATCGTGGTCGTCGCTAGCCCAGAAGCCGGGGTCTACTCCAATGACTTCCAGGATCTGCTGGAGGCGGTCTGTAGTCAGACGGTGATGGCGCTGCAAAACGCACAGCTTTACCAGAACTTGATGGAAGAGAAAGAGCGATTTGTCGCCGTGGAGGAAGACGCGCGCAAAAAACTGGCCCGCGCGCTCCACGACGGCCCCACCCAAACCATCTCCGCGATTGCCATGCGCCTCAACTACACGCGCCTGCTGCTGGAAAAAGACCCCCAGGAAGCCCAGAAAGAGCTGGAGGAACTGGAGGTCAGAGCGCGTACCACGGCCAAGGTGATCCGCCAGATGCTGTTCACGCTGCGCCCGCTGATCCTGGAGAGTCAGGGGCTGCTGCCGGCGCTCCGGCAATATGTCGACAAGCTGGCGGAGACAGATCCCCTGCCCATCCACATTGAGGCAGAAAAGGATGTCGACAAATACCTCGACAAAGAGGCCCAAGGCGCGCTCTTTTACATCGTTGAAGAGGCCATCACCAACGCCCGCAAGCACGCTAACGCGACCGACCTGTGGGTGCGACTCTACCGCCAGGGCACCATGCACGTGATCGTGGAAGTGGAAGACAACGGCGAAGGCTTCGATATCGCCAGCGTCCAGAAGAATTACGAGGAGCGGGGCAGCCTGGGCATGATGAACTTACGGGAGCGCGCCGCCCTAGCCGGGGGCAAAACGGTGATTCAATCCACACCTGGCGAGGGCACCAAAATCACGGTGACCATGCCCACCCAAGACGAATACGAGTCTTATGCCTGACGACATCTCCCTGGTTGAAGAGCGTTGGATCTGGCTGAGCAGCTCCGTCGCGCTGTCTGTGCTGGTCGCCTGGATGCGCTGGTTTATCTCGCGCCCACGCGCCGATCCCCACCCGTGGCTGCTCCACTGGCAACAGTGGCGCGGACGTCCCTGGATCGAGCAACTGCTGCGTCTGGCCTTCATGGTGGGCGTCCCTGCCGCTGCACTTCTCTGGCGTGGCGTGCTCACAGAGCGCGGTCTGGGACTCCAGCCCATGCTTTGGTTGCAGTCCTCGGCAACGCTGGAGGCGCGTCAGGCAAACTGGCAAAATTGGATGATGGACATCGGCTGGACGGTCGGCGTTATCGCAGTCACCGGCCTGGTCTTTGTCCTGAGCAGCGCCCAGCAGCGACGCCTGACTCACCAGGACGTCACGGCGACGCGCGATCCAGGAGCGGCATGGCTAGAAGCCATCCACCACGAAAGCCACTGGGCGTTCTATCGAGAGCCCTTTGTGCTTTTGTGGGGGGCGCACATCGGCAGTTGGGTAGGCCTGCTGCCCGCGCTCATTGAGGCCGTCCTGAACCCTCAGGTATGGGACGATCTCCAGACCTTCGAACGGGGGCGCAACGTGCTGGTACGCGCCGGGCTGGCCGTGGTGAGCGCCCTCGTCTTTATCAAAACCCAGAATCTCTGGTGCACCCTGGCAGCCGACGTGATCCTGGGCACCACGCTGGGCAGCGTCGCGCCTTACGGCGACTTGTTGAAGGAGCCGCAAGGCACAGCAGCAGCCCAGACGTAAAATCCGCCTGGGCTGCCGGATTGCCGTTTTTAAGCCTGACGTCAGACCAGGACAAAGGCCAAGACAATCAAGAGCGCCAGCATCACCAGCGCCAGAACGCCGATGCGTTTCAGATCGGCCACAACGTAACGGTACTCCTCAGCCAAATCCTGCTCGTCCACGTCCCGTGCTTTCTGGAAACCGTCTTCAGTCCCTGGACGGCGGAGTTGTGCCGCCGAAAGCCGAGGTGATGATGATTTCTTACCCATCCAATTTCCTCCCTTAATATGATTGGCTGCCCTGAAAAAGGGTCAGCCAAAGAAAATATGGGGTATATGTTGTGGTTGGGCTGCGCCTAACCACAACATATAGTATCCCTTTCTCCTTCGAAAATAGACACGATTAACAAGATTAACAGGATGTAAATATACTAAACCTAGCTGGGGCCGGTCTCCCGACCGTGGCCCACCGCGCTAAAGCGCGTGACTACCAACCATTTTCGTGCTTGCAAGGTGTGCGCCAGCACCGGGGTCTCTACTGAAAAAAGGTCCACGAGATCGGATTTTTAGGTGACCATGCCCTACATATAGTGATTTTTGTCATGAGAAACCCAGATATAGTATCAAGTCGTAGAAAAATCCAAGTTTTGCAGTGGAGTCCTCTATGAATCCAATGATGCGATCACGACGATGCGGTGCGTGTCCACGCCGTAAGGATAGCAGGAGATCAACGTGAGCACCGGCGCACGTGTCGGCGCCATGACCTCCACCTGGGTCGGTTCGATGATGCGAGTCTGCTGCACCACGTAGCGGTAGACCTGCGATTGCGTGTGCACGGCGATCTCATCGCCGACTTTCAGATCGGGCAGATAACGGAAAATCTCCCCGTAGATATCGTTATGCGCGGAGATGACACAGTTGCCGCGCTCTCCGGGATTGGCGCTGCCCACGTGATGCCCGGCGCCCTTCTTCAGCGTCTCCCAATCATCCCCTTCGACCACCGTGGCATCGACGTCGATGGCTGGGATGACAATGCGCCGGGCCTGCTCCGGTCCCGGCGTGGGAACCGGCAAGGGCGTGACATCCGCGACCAGCGCCTGTAGGTGCGCGGGAATAGGCGCAGGCTCCGCGCGACCGGAGGCGTCTGGCGGGGTGTGACCGCTGGGCAAGACAACGAGGTCAATGGGCGGCGTGGGCGTCGGCGTAGGCGCCGCCAGCATGGCGCGGCTCTCCTCGTTGATGTCCCGCATAGTCAGCAGCAGTTGCACGACCACCAGGGCGAAGCCCAGCACCGCAAGAATCTCGATGAAAAGCAGAAAACAATCCCAGATCCAGCGCCAGTGAATGCCTCGCCGTTGGCGTTTCTTGGAATCTGACTCAACAACAGCACTATAGCGCGCGCCGCCGTGCGTCTGGCGGTGCGCCGGTTCAGCCGAAATTGGGCTAGCAACCGAAGATGCAGCATCCGGCGGGAGAGTCTTTCCCTGCTGGCGCAAGCGATTCAGGCGCGCCTCGCGCTTGCGCACGCGCAGAATGGCTTCGAGCTCTTCAATTGAGAGCTCATCAACCGGGCGGCGATCTCTCATCGTCTTCCTACCGCAAAGACCTCGCGCTGAAAGAACCAGCGAAAGGGCGGCGCGTTGAACAGCAGATAACGCGCCAATCTGAAAAGCGGGTTTTCCTGACGGTGCTGCGGAGGCGTGCTCAACCAGACACGCAGATGACCAAAACCGGCGCGTCGAAGATTGCGCCGCAGGCTCAGAAGTGACTGCTCGTTCACATGCACGTGCACGTTGGCCTCCACCAGAAACGCCCGTGGATTCTCAGGATAGCGCTCGCCCTGCCCCATCCAATGACGGACCTGGCGGACCAAGGGGTAGGCATAGCGGTCGTACCAGACGTTCGGTGCGGTGTGCACGATGATGCGCCCCCCTGGCTTTAACACACGATAGGCTTCGGAAAGCGCCTCGTCCAACCCTTGGGGGTAGAGATGCTCCACGATATCCAGCATTAGGATACGATCGAACCGCTCGCTGGCAAAAGGAAGCTGCCGGGCATTAGCCTGGTAGATCGAGATCCGCTCCCCATCACCGCGCTCCGCGACCTGACGTGAGAGTTGTACCGCCGCCGCCGCATAATCGATGCCGTGCGCCCGAGCGCCCAGCCGCTGCACGTGCAGCAGAATCTCGCCGCGCCCACAGCCGACGTCCAGAATCTGCATGCCGGGCGCGACCCCTGCCACCGAGAGCGCCTCCGTCAATCGGCGCGAGAGATACTCCCCTTCACTGGATAGAAACTCGGTATACCCCTCGCAGGCGTTGAGGAAATACGTCTCGTCGTATAGAACGGATGGCACAGGTTGGGTCGATTTATCTTGCACTATCTCTCTCCTTGATGAGAACAGGGATGATTATAGCGCAGGCCGACCAGGAGGTCAATCTTTCCAAAAGAAGAGAAACGTCCACTGGCTCAGTAAGCGTTTGGAGAATCAAAAAGCTGCATAATGGTCCGGATCAAGATTTTCACGTCGAGAAAGAGCGACCAATTTTCGATGTACCAGAGGTCGTATTTAGTGCGCTCCACAATCGACGTATCGCCGCGCAGGCCGTTGATCTGCGCCCAGCCGGTCATGCCGGACTTCTCGCGGTGCCGTTCCATGTAGCGGGGGATGCTGCGCCGGAACTGCTCCACGTACACCGGGCGTTCGGGGCGGGGCCCCACCAGGCTCATCTGGCCCAGCAGCACGTTGATGAACTGAGGCACCTCATCAAGGTTGGTCCGGCGCATGAGCGAGCCGATTTTGGTGCGCCGGGGATCGTCTTCGGTGGTCCATCCCGGACCCGTTTTCTCGGCGTCGGCGCGCATAGAGCGGAACTTCAACATGGGAAAGGAACGCGCGTCCAGGCCCATCCGCTCCTGCACGTAGAAGACCGGACCCGGCGACTCCAACCGAATAAGCACGGCGGTGAACATCATCAAGGGCGAGAAAAGGATCAACCCCACACCGGCCCCCACCAGGTCCATGATCCGCTTCGCCACGCGACGCCAGCCCTGCTGGGCGATATCACGCACCGTCAGAAGCGGCACGCCGCCCATCTCCCCAATGCTCACCGGCCCTGCCATAATCTGGAACAGGTCAGGGTAGACGCGAATGGTCACGCGGCCCCGTTCGCACTCGGAGATCAGCCAGAGGATCTCTTGATGCGAGGTCTCCTCAGGTAAGGCGATGATGACTTCTTCGATCTGATGTTCGTCGATCAGGTCACGCAGGTGGCGCACCCCACCGATGACGGGCACGCCCAACAAGGACTCGACGTTCGCACCGTTGTTGGCGATGGCGCCGATGACGTCGTATCCCAGCTCGGGCGACCAGAGGATCTTCTGCAGAATCATCCGAGCGATATCGCCCGTGCCGACCACCATCACGCGCCGGCGCCCCCACCCCCTGCGGGTCAGGTAGTTGCGGAGCCAGCTGTTGAACAGCCGTCCCAGCGTGATCAAGAGGATCGAAGAGAGCCAGGCGTAGAGCACCATAGCGCGCGAGTAGTCCCGCCCTATGGAAAAATCACGCAGCGTCATCGAGGCAAACGCGATACCCAGGAAGGTACCCAGTGACGCGGAGATCACGACGCTGTAAAATTCATCAATCCGCGACGCGCGGTTGAGCGTGTAGAGTCGTGCAAATAGGAGAACGAGAAGCACAGAAAAGGTGTGAATACCCAACATGGGCAGGTAATCCACCAATGTCCTTATCTCCTGGGCCGCGCGCGGAATCGGGATAAGCAAGCGCAGGCCATACGCCAGCGCAAAGGCGGAAGCCGCCATCACCATATCGGTGAACACCATGACGAGGACGAAAAACTGCCGCGCCCGCTCGCGTTTCATGCGGCTCCCCCCACCTGCCACCGGGTCAATGCGAGCTTGGCGCGCACGGCTCCCAGGATCAGGTAGTGCAACCAGCGCGACGTCTGGGCGGCATAGTGCTTCCTGTAGAAGATATCCATGGCCCGCCAGAACTCAACCTGGGCACGGGCGCTGTTGCGGCTGGCAGCGCGCTTGACGTGAAGCACCGTGATCTCTGGATAGTACCAAACGCTCCAGCCCGCGCGTTTGATACGAAAGGCCCAGTCGAGGTCTTCACCGTACATGAAGAAGGTCTCGTCCAACAGCCCCACGTCAGCGATCGCGTCGTCTCGCACCATCATGAAAGCGCCCACGACCGAATCTACCTCCGCTGCCTCGTCGGGGTCTAGATAGGTGAGATTGTAGCGTCCGAAGCGCCGGCTGCGCGGAAAGAGGCGCGAAAGCCCCATCAGGCGATAGAAGGAGACCTCCGGCGAAGGAAAGGAGCGGCGACAAGCGAGATCCAACGAGTCATCGGGGCGCACTAGCTTTGGCCCCAGGATGCCCACGTTGGGATGTGCGTCCAAAAAGGCGACGGCTTTCTTCAGCGCGTCGGGCGGCACCTCGGTATCGGGGTTAAGCAGCAGCGCGTAAGAGGCCTGACCCTGCTGATCGTTGCCAAATCCCAGCAGGCGTAGACCCTGGTTGTTGGCTACAGGATAGCCCAGGTTTTCGGCATTGGAGATCAGATGGACAGTGGGAAACTCCTCAGCCACCATGGCGACGCTCCCGTCGGATGAGGCATTGTCCACCACACAGACAGAGAACTGAACCCCGGTACTGGCGAAGACTGTTTCTAAACAGCGGCGCAGAAGGTCCCGTGTGTTGTAGTTGACAATGACAATTCCCACATCCATAGTGGGGCTATTCTAACACACCCATGTCCCTCAGCAAGTTTGGCGGTCCTGGGGCAAACGTAGCGGTTCTGGGATGGCTCAGACGCGATAGAGGGCTTCCAGTCAAACCTATCATCTCTTCTCCAAAGGCATCAGGGTCGCCGGATGGGTTTCCATCACCAGAGCCTCCAGCTTGCCGCTGGAGAGATTGCGCAACGCGCGTTGAAACGCCGGGAAGCGCTCCACTGCAAACCGCGCCGTGATGGTCACGTCGATGGCAAAATCCTCATCCAGAATCCGGCCGCCGTATTCGGCGATTAATAGACGCACCTGTTCAAAGAGCGCGTAGGGCACCGCCATCAGCACAGTGTGCGTCTCCACCTTCTCCGCCAGCGGCGTGACCTTGAGCACCTCGCGCACAGCGTCACCGTAGGCACGCACCAGCCCGCCGGTGCCCAGCTTAGTGCCCCCAAAGTAGCGCGTGACGACGACCACCGCATCCCCCAGTCCACTGCCGCGTAACACGGCTAGCGCCGGACGCCCGGCCGTCCCGGACGGTTCACCATCGTCGCTGCAGTGCGCGGTCACCGACGCGCCATGACCGATGACGAAGGCGGGCACATTGTGCGTGGCGTCGGCGAACTCTTCCTTGATGCGGTCGATAAAGGCCCGCGCCTCCTCAACGGTGAACGCCGGAGCCAGCGTCGCGATGAAGCGGGAGTTGATCACCCGCATTTCGATGCGCGCCTCCTCGGCCGGTACACGTGGATGTCTCATGACGCTGTCATTCTCCACGGGCGCTTGATGCACGCTTGAGATCAGACGGCCCTATCGCCATAAGCTAACCGACGACCTCGAAGAACACTGCCTGCGTATCCGCAGCACTGCCACCGACTAACACCTCAAAGGCGCCCGGTTCAATGCGCCATTGCATCTCGCGGTCGAGGAAGGTCAGCTTCTCCGCCGGCAGCGTGAAAGTCACGGTCCTGGTCTCGCCCGGCGCAAGATGCACGCGCTGGAAATCGCGCAGGAGCTGCACGGGGCGCGTCACAGTGCTGACGGGATCGCGGACGTAGAGCTGCACGATCTCATCACCTGCACGGTCGCCGGTGTTGGTGACGTCCACGGTGACGGTGACAGCACTATCGGTCGCGATGGTCTCCGGCGTGACGTGGACGGCGCCGTAGGCAAAGGTCGTGTAGCTGAGACCGAAGCCAAAGGGGAAAAGCGGCTCCGTCGGCGTGAAGAGATAGCCGCGCTTTGCCGAGGGCCAGTGATAGTAGTAGACGGGCAGAGTGGAATTACGATAGGGCGTCATGTCAGCAGTCATCAAAGGCTCCTTTACAACAAAGGTGAGCACGAGATAGTCTGGTACGGTCTCAGACAGTCCTCAGTATATAAGAAGCCGATAGGATTGAAACTCCGACATCCAATTTGGATTGCGAGATTCTATGCCCTATGTGCTAAGATGAGTGACACATACCAGCAGGCGTGGCAACAATCCAACAGGGAGTGTCCTAGGCTGGAGGGCTGTTAGTACGGGAGGAGCGGGAGACTGCCGACGGCGAAAGCGAAACGCTTCTCTGGAGCTGGGTGTTTACCCAACCGCTCGCCACGCGCGAGGAAGCCTTTGAACTGTGGCGTCTGCGTTGGGACGTGGAGAACCAAGGGTTTCGGGAGTTAAACCAGGGCGGCTGGTTGGAAACGCAAGCCTGGGCCGGAGTGAGGCGACCATTCAGACCTCCATGACCCTCAAAATCGGCACGCCTAACGGCTATTGTTTGATGCGCACCGATATCCAGGAGTACTCGCCGTATGACCCAACATTAGTTTAGGAATGGTGATTAAATAAGTTGTGCGTTTCGTAACCAAAGTTTTTCTGGGCACGAGAGACCCTACTTGTTCTCCGTCATTCCGAGGGAGCGAAGCGAGTCGAGGAATCTCCCCCTCTTGCCTCCAATGTTCCCGATGCTTGCACATGAACGTGGTTTTGCGGTCCGGGCGGGGAGATCCCCGCCCCTTCGGCCATGCTCAGGGCAGGCTTCCGGGCAAAAACGGCCCTCCGCTCGAAATGACGCGGGAAAAAAGTGCTATTTTGGTCCACCTGACCAAATACAAAGGTTATTTTCACCTGAGTCCGTACTCTCTCATCAGATTGTCATACGTCTGGTGCAATATCTCCTCTTGGCTTTCCGCATCTCCTGAATGGGTTGATTCCTCCATGTCGTGAGCTGAGGTCAGAAATGGGCTGGATACCGTCGCCCATATTAGTTCCCGGCACTGGGGACTTTCAAAATGTCTACCCTTGCACTTACGAGTTGAATCCAAGCGCTTAATCCGGTCAATCCGTTGACATTTTTGAAGAAGTCAGAGGTGGATGATCAGAAAGGCATACCGCCTTGGAGCGTTGCGAAGACGAGGGCCATAACCAGAGCGAGCACCACAATGGTGATCAACAGCCGACGTGCGTGAATTCTCTCCATGGAATCTCCTTAAATACTCTATCTTCCCTGCCCGGCTACGCCATTTCGTAGCGTTCTACATAGACCAAATCCTCGGTAGCACCCAACGCCTTCAAAGCGGCTTCAACTGCTTCGATCATTGGCAGCGGCCCACACAGGAAGTAGGTGCGTTCCTCGCCAGCGTCGGCGAGGTGCCGTTCCATCACATCGAGGGTGATGTACCCAGATTCGCCTCCCCAATCTTCTGGGGGCTGTTCCAAAACGTGGATGACCTTGAGATTGAGCTTCTTTTCCAGCTGCTCCAATTCTTCCCGGAAGATGACCTTTTCCCAGCTGGGATTGCCGTAGAAGAAATAGATCGGCGTCTGAGCGTTGCGATCAGCTAGCGTTCGCAACATGCTCATGACGGGGGCAGAACCAATGCCGCCGGCGATGAGCACTAGTGTCTCGTCCTCGTGACGCGCCAGGTCGAAGGTGCCGTAGGGCCCGTCAATGTAAGCCCGCGTACCCACGGCAAAGTCGCCGATGTTATCGGTGAAATCTCCCAGCTCCTTGATGGCAAAGCCGATACGTTTGTGATCTTCCGCGCTGGAAGCGATGGAGAAGGGATGTTCCTCAATGTGGAAAGGCGAGTGGTCCAGGCTGATCCAGGCGACCTGACCGGCTCGGAAGGTCATGCCGGGATGCCCGACCGGCTCAAAGATCAGCATCCAGGAGTCCGCGCGCTCCTCGATCACCTCTGCGATGCGGTACGGGCGTTGTAGCAGTATCCAGGGTTTGATGACGCGGATGTAGAGGAGCATGCCGCCCCAAATCGCCGCCATAAGGGTCCACAGCGCGCGCTGCAGCGGTACGGCGGTGTAATAGCCGACGTTGAGGATGTGATAGAGCGCCAGTCCCATGATGACGACGGTGAAGATGTCGTGCCAGAGATGCCAGGCTTCATAGCCGATGCCCAAAGCGCGTCGACGCACCGACGTCACGATGAGCAGAATCAGTGCCACCACGGCGAGGACACCCGCCCGCGCCCGCCAGGTCGCGGTAAAGAGATTGAGGAGTCGCAAGGTGTTAGGGTTGTGGATGAAGAGGATCAGGGGGTGGGCCAGGGTGAAGAGGAAAGCGACGATGGAGATGCGGTGGTGGAAACTGTAGAGAGCGTCCATGGGGAAAGTCTCGCCGATGAACGGTAGACGGGCCGGCGGGATGAACTGCAAGCCCATCAGCGAAAGGCCAATAAAGCCCAGGGCGACAGAGAGCTCTCTCCAGAACGTCCGCCCGGCGGGACGGGGGCCCAACAAGAGGATCAGCAGCGGGGAAAGAATAAGCAAGACATAGACGACGATCCAGCTAATCTGAGTGCGTTTGGTCTTCACGATACTCCTTGTTGAAAATTCTGAAAGCGCAGTTGCCGTAAGGGACTTGAGAAATTGCTCATCCTAGTTTATACTGATTAAGAAAATCATGCAAGCGTGACCCCGTTTTGCTGATCGTTGAGTAGTGGTTATCTATAACACCTTTCTGGGAGATGGAGCTATGACTTTAGGTAAGGGCTTGCTTATCGTAGGACTCGTTGCTGTGTTGACCTTCGGCGGCCTACAAATCTATCAGTTCTTTGGGGCGCCGGAGTCGGTGGAAGTGGTCAGTGATAAATGGACGCGGTCGGGACACGCCGATACGAGTTCGGTCTCGTTCACCCGTTGGGATGAGGACGAACCGCCGGAGGTTCCTGTCTCCTGCGCCAAGTGCCATAGTATGTACGGGTATCTTGATTTCTTAGGCGCCGATGGTTCGACGGCAGAGGTCGTGGACGAACCCGCACGGGTCGGATCTGTGGTCGATTGTCGGACCTGTCACAACGAACAGGCGCACGAGTTGACGCAGGTGACCTTCCCCTCGGAGCTAGAGATTACGGAGATGACCCGTTCTGCGAACTGTATGCAGTGTCACCAGGGTCGAGAGGCCACGCAAACCGTTGACGAAGCAGTGACGGATCTGCCGCCCGATACGGTCTCGGAGGATCTGGGCTTCATCAATGTCCACTACGCCATCGCTGCGGCGACGCTGCTGGGCGGCGATGCACAGGTAGGCTATCAGTACGCGGGCAATGAGTACGTCGGGCGTTTCCCGCACGTCGAGGACTTCGATACCTGTATCGAATGTCATGATCCGCATAGCACCGCCATCGATCCCGATACGTGCAGTCCCTGCCACGTCAACGTCGTCGAGCGCGCCGACCTACCGGCGATTCGTGAGAGTGGGACGGACTACGACGGCGACGGCGACACCGACGAACCCATCCGCGATGAGATCGAGACTTTCCACGAGCCGCTCTATGACGCTATCCAGACGTACGCCGCCGAGGTGGTGGATGCTCCCATCGTCTACGGAGCCAGCTACCCCTACTTCTTCAACGATACCAACGGCGACGGCGAGATCGACGCTGATGAGCAGAACTTCGGCAATCGGTACACAACGTGGACACCGCGCTTGGTGCGGGCAGCCTACAACTATCACTATGTCCACGAGGATCACGGGGCCTACACGCACAACGCCCGCTACATCTTCCAGCTACTCTACGATAGCATTGCAGATCTGGGCGAGGTGGTTTCTGTCGATCTTGCGAGCTTGACGCGACCCTGAGGCCGGTTATTAAACCGCTCCGGTTAGAGGTGGCGGACCCTCTTTCCGCCCTGAGCGGCTTGACGCCGTAATTCTCATCACGGGGCTTGAGTAGCTACTCAAGCCCCGTGGGTTTTTACTGCGGTCTCTCTTTTCAGCGCCCGTAGGCTTGTCGTCCTATAACGCCACCGTACAGCCCCGCCCTGGGCCGTCTGAGACAGACAATGAGCCAGCCCTCCTTCAGGACAAAGTGCTGGCGGGAGGGGTCATCCGCCAGATCGAAATAGCCGTCCAGATCGCCGTAGGCCACGCTGGGGCTGCTCAGGGCGAAGGCCAGTCCGGCGGCGGTCAGCAGTGCCGGCTCGTTGATGCAGCCGACCAGGGTCATCATCTTGGCGGCACGGGCCACCGCCTCCAGCATGACGCGCGCAGCGCAGCCCGCCGCAGGTCGCCAACTTGATGCTCAATCCATGGGCAGCGCGGGTCCCCGCCAGTTCCAGCGCCGTGTCCGGTCCCCTCCTGCGTTCATCCGCCAGGATAGGCACAGGACTGTTTCGCGTGACTCGCTGCAGCGCCTGAACGCCATCCTCAGCAGGCACCGGTTGTTCCAGCATCTCCAAATGGGTGACCAAGACGGGTCTCTGGGATTTCGCCGGGTGGCCCAAAAACGATCTTAAATTTTTACCAC
>CAYVKR010000041.1:0-16942 GCA_964452025.1 uncultured Anaerolineales bacterium | reverse complement strand
TAGCCAAAACCTGGTGCCAATTCCCGCACAACTGGGAGTTCGACCATCCCCAGATTGTGCACTCCTACTACGAGGATTGGTATCTGACCGGCCTCTCCGTGCGCGAGGATCACGGACTCAACGTCGCCGTGGCCTGGGAGGACCCGGCGGCGGAGACCGCCGAGGAGCGCCAGGTGGAAAGCTGGCTCTGGGTCATGGCCCGTGGCTTGAATCAAGCCTTCGTCAGCGGGCGCGACCAGGACGAAAACGGCGTGCGCGACGTGGGCGTGGCGACGGAGACGGCGGGCCTCACGCTCTCCGAAAGCACCATCGCCCAGCGCTTTGGCACGCCGCCCGCCGCAGGCATCACGGCCGAGCAGCGGTTCGGCATTCCCCTCACCGCGACGCTGGGCGTGGAGACCTTCACCTATCCCGACCAGGATCACGTCGCCCACGTCATGATGACCGAGTCGCAGCGTATTCTGGAGGAGAACTTTGGCGATTACCCGGAGGCGACGCCGACGCTACTCTTCGCCCGCGAGGAGCTCTACCGCTCGGCCGGGCTGAGTGATCTGGCGTCCGGGGACCAGGGCGCGACCCTCGACTTCGCCGAGCGGGCGGTCAGCGTGCTCGCGGCGCTCAGCTGGTCGCCCTACCGTTTCCGCGAGGGGACCTGGGAAGGCTACCCTCTCGCCGAATACTGGGATCACCTGGGCGCGGTGCTGAGGGAAGACATCCGCCCCGATATGACTCTGCCGGAGGAGATGCGCGAGGACGTCATCGCCGGCCAAATTTACCTGGCGCAGGCCTACTATCTGACGCTGAACCAGGGACAGATCAATCAAGTGCAGATGGACGATCTGCCTCTCGGCGGGCAAGAGCAGAGCGACGCAGCGCTGGCTGCCGACGTCGCCTTCATGGTCAGTGCCTTCTTGATTCAGATGCTTGTAGACCAGCTGGCGGCTGACCTGGTCGATGTCCCCGTGATCGGCGCCTCGGCGTCCTCGCAGCTGGGTAGCCCTACGGGACGCATCTCAAAAGTCACGCAATTCATGGCCAAACTTGGCAGGGGCCTCAAGGCTGGAATCTCGAAATTGCCAACCCTACTCAACAAAGTGAAAACGACGTTGGCCACCAGGGCGGGCCTCGCCGGGGCCGCCGGCGTCGGGGCGCTTCTGGGAGTAGCCGCCGCGCTGGCAGCGGGGTTGGCCTTGGCCGGCCTCGTCAATGCCGTGGTGATGGTGGAGGTTATCATCACCACGGTGGTCGCCGCGACCATGGTCTACACCCTCATCATGTCGTTCAAGGACTTGCTAAGCCCACAGACCCAGGCGGCGCAGGGCGCTGCGACCACGGCTGGTACCGCGACCGCCAACGCCGCCCGCCAGGTCGGCCGACAGGTGCAGACGATCTCCAAGGCAGCCATGGTCTGTGCCGTGATCGGCCTGATCATCGGGATCGTGGTGGCCTTCGCCGGCATGTTGGTCACGATTTTTGCCGGTCATCACAAGGCCTTCAGTTTGGCCGCCAACGCTGCCTTCGCCGAAACCGTGGCCTACACCGTCGTCGCCGTCCTCATGTTCGTCATTTCCATGATCCCCGTGGTGGGACAGATCATCGTGGCCATCATCGCTGCCGTCGACGCCCTCATCGCTGCCGCCTGCGCCATCGGTAGCGCCATCGCCGGCGAGGACGTCAGCCAGCGGCCCGGCGGCTTTTTCTGCAAGGGCATATCGGGGCTTGCGGCCGAGGCGTTCAAGCAGTTGATCTACAGCAGCACGGTGCTGGTGGATCTTGAGGATGAGGAGCGCCTGGCCTTTGGCGCCATTGACTACGCGCTGCCCAATCCCGAACTGGGTCTCAGCGCGGGCAATCCCGTGGAATACAGCGCCCAGCTGACCAACACCATCGAGCTGGTGTCCGTCGTGGCGGCCAGCGACGAGATGAAAGAGGAATGGGAAAGCGGCAACATCCCCTTCCCGGCAGAGTGGAAGTCCATGTCCTACTGGTGGCAGTTCAAGGACGAGAACGCCAAAAAATCCACCTTCGACTATCGTTGGCAGACGGAGGAAGAGGATCTTGCGGGCGTGGACTTCGACTCCATGAGCGACGCATGGCAGTCCACCGACGAGGCGCATGTCTTCAGCTTCAGCGCCAGTCCCACCAGCGCGCCTATCCCGCTGGGGCAGGCCGGGCTCAACCAGCGCCCCACGCTTTTTCTCTCGGAGGGCTACGACGTGCCCGTGCAGGAATGTTTCGCCTATCCCTCTGGTCCCCAGTGCGGCGTGGTGCCGTACCTGCCCTACGCCTGTCTCGTGCCCATCTGTTACGTCCGGCACAAGGAGGGCACCAACCACCTTGACTTGGGCGACCGTTTCATCGTGGACGTTTTCCCTGCTACGCTTGACGAGTTCTACCGGCCTACGGCCAAAGACGGCGGGTACAGCCCGGCCTGGGCGCAGACGCCCTCGGAGGCCGGCGGAGGGACCGCGCGTTTCCCCGTCCAGCCCGACTTCGACGGTGATGGGCTGCTGGCACAAGTCAAGGGCGGTGCCGATCCCGACGACGGGCAGTGGGACACCGACGGCGATGGCCTCAACGACGCCTTCGAGTACCAGAACGGCAGCGATCCCACGCTCTACGATACCGACGGCGACGGCCTCAACGACGCCGAGGAACTGCGCGCCGGGACCGATTTGCGCCGCCAGGACACCGACGGCGACGGTCTCACCGACGGCGAGGAGCTGCGGGGCTGGGACATTGTCTACGCCTTCGACGAGAACGGCGAGCCGCTGCGTACGAGGGTCACGTCCGATCCGCTTGCCGTGGACGCCGACGATGACACCCTGACCGACTTCAAAGAGCGGACCTACGGTTTCAACCCCAACTGTCCCTCCGAACCACATATTCTCGAGATGGCCTCGGCGGCCCGCGAGGGCGACGCGCCCCGGCTCCTGCTGCGCTTCGACGACGCCGGCGGCGCGGAGAGCTTCGCCGACGCCTCGGGCTACGGCAAAACGGCCACTTGTGCCGCTGACTTTGGAGGCGGTTGCCCTGCCAGCACCGGCGGACGCTACGTTAGCGGTCTGCACTTCGACGGGGAGGACGCGCTGCGCGTGCCCCACAGCGAGCTCAACGCCCTGCGCAACGATCTCACCGTCGCCGCCTGGATCCGTACCGAGGACCCAGCCGAGTGGCAGACCATTGTCGCCACGGCGCGCACCGAGAGCGATAACGGCTTTGGCTTCTCCATCGTGAACAACAACATCCAGTTTACCACCTATGGCGTCAACACCTACAGCCTGTCCAATGCCAATCTGCCGGCCGGACAGTGGACGCACGTCGCTGCCGTGATGGGCGTGGATAACGCTGTCACCTTCTACGTGAACGGCGTCGCGCGCGGCACAGAGCACCATCCGAGCCCCGCCCACGCTGACACCGACGACGATCTGCTCATCGGCGCGTCCACGTTCCCCTATGGCGAGCGGCTCTATCAGCGGTTCCAGGGCGATCTGGACGAGGTGGCGGTCTTCGACCGGGCGCTGGCGGCCGACGAGGTCACCGCGCTGGTCGAGGCGCGCTACGATTTCAACGATCTCATCGTGCGGTCTGGCGCCACGCTGGCCTACACCTCTACGCTGACCAACAAGCTCTACGACCGCTACGCCCAGGGCCTGCACAGCGTCACCTCGCCCGAGGCGGACGCCCTCTCCCAGACCCCACCGTCGCAGAGCTTCGTGCTCCAGCCTATGGAGAGCTCCACGCTCGCGGGCGAGGTGCGGGTCGTCGCGTCCGGCGCTTTCACGCTCACGCAGCGGGCCCGCGCGCAGATCACCGATTGGCGCGAGGCCTCTAACTTCGCTTCGCTCTGGCTGCCGCTCAACGAAGCGCCTGGCGCGACGATCTTCACCGATCACTCCGGCAACGTGCCGCCGCGTGACGCGACCTGCGCCGGAGGTAGTTGCCCCACCGCTCAGGCACCGGGCTACTTCGATTACGCGCTGCGCTTCGACGGGGGCGACACTCTCACGCTGCTCCCGGCCGACCGGCTCGGCCTCACGGACGGCAGCTTCAGCGTCTCCGCCTGGATCAAGGGCCGTGATTTTCCTGACAGTGGTGGCGCAACGAACGATCGCGCCATCCTGGGCACCGACGGCGATACGGTCACCGCGCTGCAACTCGTCGTGCGCGACGAGCGGCCCACCATGAGCTTCGGCGGTCAGACCTTGAGCGCTGATGTCACCTTGGATGAGGACGTGTGGTATCACCTCGTCTTCCGCTACGATGTCCACCTGGGCGAACAAGCCATCTACGTCAATGGGGAGCTGCAGGGTGAGCAGATCGGTGTTGCGCCTTTCACCGGCGCGGGCGCAGTCTACCTGGGCCGCGCACGCGGCGGCTACGGGTTCCAGGGCGCCATCGACGACGTGCGCGCCTTCTCGCGGGCGCTCGCGCTGGACGAGATCCGCGCGCTCTACAACCGTCCCGTGATGCGTCTGCAGTTTGAGGAGAGCAACCTACCCGCGACCCGCACGGCGATAGACGCCTCGGGCTTCGGTAACGCAGCGCGTTGCGATTTCACGGGATGCCCCGGCCCGGCGAACGGCGTCTACGGGCAGCACGCGGCCCACTTCACCGGCGACGATTACTTCGACGTCGCCGGCGCGCCCAGCCTCAATCTGGATGAAGGGCACTTCACCATCGCTGCTTGGGTCTGGCCTGATGCGCTCTCGTCCGACGCTGACTTCCCGCAGGGCATATTGGGTCGCTACCGGGGCACCAGCGACACCGGCGTGGAAGGCCCGGGCCATACTCTGGATCATGTGGAGCATTCCTATCCCTCGCTCTTCAACGTCGGCGGCAAGCTGCGCTTCGGTTACGGCACCGGCGACACCTGGGTCACCCGCATCACCTCGGATACCGTCCTGACCGAGGAGAGCTGGAATCACGTCGTCCTCAGCTTCGGCCCGGAGTCCGCGGGCGACGGCACGCAGCAGTACCGCGCTGTCCTCCACGTCAACAATGCCGTGGTGGGGGATTGGATCATGGGTGAAGCGCCACCGCTCGCGGGAGATACGGACATCTTCGTCGGGCGTACCAGCGACCGGGCAACATTCCACATCGATCGTTTTGAGGTGGTCGATGAGGCCGACGGCCCCGGCGACTGCGAGATTTATCTGGAGTGGCGCGATGACCGCATCGATAGATGGGGCGGTCTGGGCGACGATGATGTGGTCGATGTGGATTATACCCTTAGCTTCCAAGAGAGCGGCATGCTGCGCGCGTGGGAAGACGACGCTAGTCCCAACGACGACGATCCTCTTTGTGACCTCAACGAGTCAAACTGTGCAGGCAAAGGGCACGTCTTCAGCACAAACGATCTCAATTATGAAAACAAGACACTGAATTGGCAAGGGGATGATAGCGAAGGCGTCTTGCACAGAGATACAACTCACATCAAGATCTATCTGGGCGACGACGGCACGCCTGCTTTTTTCAACCCTTCTGTCCCCTTCCACGGGCGGATGGACGAGCTGACGATGTACAAGCGACCGCTCTCCCCCGCCGAGGTGCAGGAGCTCTACTTCTCCGCCTCGATGGCCATGCGGCTGCCTTTTGATGATCCGCCCGGCAGCGAGACCTTCCGGGACACCGTGGACGTCAGCTTGCAGGGCGGCGCTTACTGCTCCAGCAGCACGTGTCCCACGGCGGGCATCAACGGGCGCGAGAACCAGGCCGTCCACTTCGACGGCGTCGACGACGTGGTGCAGACCGACCTGCAGCTGGACCAATCGACGTCCGGCGGCGGCGCGACGCTGATCGCCTGGGCGCGGCCCGCCAGCGCCAGCCCCGGTGTCCACAACGTGATCCGCAGCGCTGGTCACGGCTGGTCGCTGGTGCGCGTCGGCAACGCATGGCAGGTCTACGACGGCAAGAAGAGTGCGTCCATCACTGCACCCGTCGACGTGGGCCGGTGGCAGCACCTGGTCGCCGTCTTCGATCCGCAGACCGGGCTGACGCTCTACAAGAACGGTGTCGCCGTCAACGAGACGCCCGTGCCCGTCTACACGGGACGCAACAACCTGGCGCTCACGCTGGGCGCGGGCTTCGACGGCGCGCTGGACGACGTGCGCGTCTTCAACCGGCCCCTGGCTGCGGACGACGTCGAAACGCTCTATCGCCGCGTGCCGGTTCTGCAGCTGCATCTCGACGAGCCGGAGGTTGCCGCGCCGCCTTTCCACGACGCGGCAGGTGACCTCGAGGCGACCTGCGAGGCGGGTCGCTGCCCTCAGGCCGGGCTGACCGGACAGGTCGGACAGGCCGTGGGCTTCAACCGCGAAGCGGACACGTCCACCGCGCCCCTGAGCGTCGATCACACGCCCGCTCTCGAGGCGCAGCATTTCACCCTCGGCGCCTGGGTCTTGCCCACCACGATGAAAGAGACGCGGCAGATTCTGGTCGAGAACGGCTCCAGCGCCAGCCTCTACATCCCGCCGGATTCCATGAACGCCACGATTGCGTTCCGGCACGGCGGCGGCGAGCAAACGGTGAGCAGCGTGACGCCGCTGGTGATGAACCAATGGAACCACGTCATGGGCGCCTACAACGGCGAGCGGCTCTGCATCTACGTCAACGGCTACCCGCAGGGTGACGTGGCGACCATTCAGACACCGTCCACCAGCGATGATCCGCTCCGGGTGGGCAGCGAGGCCTTCGCCGGGCGGCTGGACGAGATCACGCTCTACACCCGCGCGCTGGCGCCCGACGAAGTGCGCGATATCTTCCGCTACCAGGGCAAGCTGGTCGAGGTCCAGAGCGGCACCTGGATCACGATTGATGACGAACCACCGGTTTCCACACTGCGCTCCTACAGCGCTGACCGACCGTACATCACGCCGGAGGGCGTGGCGCTGCACGTCGAGGCGCAGGACGCGACCTCGGGCGTCTCGCTGCTGGAGCTGGGCGTGGACGGTGCCTACACCGCTGCGCCGCGCTGCACCGACTCCGTCGGTGTGCCGACCGGCGCAGCTGAGGGCGCGTCGGCGTGGTGCCCTTACTTCAACCCGGCGGGCGAGGGGACCTACCAGCTGAGCACGCGCGCCACCGATTTCGTCGGGCATCGCGAAGCGCCCGACCGTACCTACACGCTGCACGTCGACGGGACCGCGCCCCAGATCACGCCGGCCCTGGCCGACGGCGAGCTGGTCGCCGCGACGCGCCATCCGACCCTGCAGGGCCACTGGATCGCGCCTCTGCGCGGTACGCTGACCGATCCGCCGCTCCCTGGTGGTGCGCCGGGCAGCGGCGTGGGTCGCGAGACCGTCTTCGTCACGCTGACCGGGCCCGGCGGCGAGATTCTCGGCGCCGAGCGCCAGCGGGCGGCCGTTGCAGGCAACGCCTGGACCGTTGAGTATCTCTTCAGCGGTGCGCGGCCCACGGGACGCTACACCGTCACCGTCGCCGCCGCCGATCGGCTGGACAACGCAGCATCCGTGGCGTTCCCGGCGCAACTGCACCTGGACGCCGCCGCACCCGCCGCCGACCTGGACGTGCGCGACAGCATACCCATGGACGCCGGACAATCCTTCGAGGGGCTGGTGAGCGAACTGCCGTTGCCCAAAAATACCCTGCTCGCCTTGCGCTTTGAAGAACAAGCGAACGCCACGACCTTCTACGATAGCTCTGGCGCTCAGCGTCACGGTACCTGCCCTGGCGGCTATTTGTGTCCCGTCGCCGGCGCCGTTGGACAATCTGGGCAGGCCGTGCGCTTTGACGGCGACAACGACACAATCTCGCTATCGCCCGAGACCGCGACCGCCATCAACGCGCTGCGAAACGACCTCTCCGTGGCCGCCTGGATCAACCCCGCGACCTTATCCGGGGATCAGCCCATCGCTGCCGTGGGGCGTGCGTCAACGTCTTCCGACGGATTTGCCTTCGGCTTTGAGGACGGCGACCTCTATTTCGACACCTTTGGTGTCCACGAGTACGTGCTATCCGATCCTGGCCTGCAGGCCGGTCAGTAGACGCACGTCGCCGCCGTAATGGACGAGCAGGACGACGTCACCTTCTACGTGGACGGCGTGGTCCAGGGCACGATCAGCCACGATCGGCCGGTCAACCCTGACGCCGCCGACCGCCTATTCATCGGCGCAAACGGCTCAGGCGATATCTTCGACGGTTTCCTTGATGAACTTATCGTGGCGGGACGCGCGCTGGGCGCCGACGAGGTACGAGCGTTGGCGCAGCAGCGCACGGTGGGCGTGACGGGGGTCGATACCTCGTTCCGCACCGTCCTGCCCGGTTCCCCCTTCCACACCCCCTCGCAGCCGGACGCCGTGGCACTCCATCTCCCGCTGGACGATACGTCCAGTGCCAACAGCGTGGATAACGTCTATTTCACAGATCTGGCCGAAGGGAGCGCTGCTCCCAGCTGTGCGGGCGGCGCCTGCCCCGATCTTGACGCGCCGGGGCGGATGGGTAACGCCGTCCGTTTCGACGGCGAAGAAGATACCATTGCCCTGAGCGACTTTGGTGCCTTCACCACGACCACCGTCGCTGCCTGGGTCCGGCGCGACGATGCTGCTGGCGCGCGCCAGACGGTGCTGGCCTATAAGGCGCAGGCCGACTGCGGCTTTGTCCTCGCGCTTGATGGCGCCACTGCACAGCCTTACGCTGTCTTCAACGTGGGTGAGGCACATGTCACGGTTGAGGGCACCGATGGCATTCCGGTCGGCACCTGGGCCCACCTCGCCGCCAGCTACGACGGCACAACGTTGCGCCTCTACCGCGACGGCGACCTCGTCGCCGAGACCGTTGCACCCGGCACCCTGGCGCAATGTACCGCCGACAGCGCCGTGGGTAGCAACGCCGCCGGCAACGCCGACTTCTTCTCCGGCGCCCTCGATGACGTGCGCGTCTACGGCCAGGCGCTGGACGCCGCCGAGATTGAGACGCTCTATCTGGGCACGGACCCGCTGCTGGCGCTGAACTTCGACGTCGGCCAGGGCTGGGCCACCGACGGCGCGGTGCTGGCCGATGCCTCTGCGTGGGATCACGCGGCGACGCTTCACACCGGCGACCCTGTGAATAAAGCAGTCGTGGGTCAGGAAGGCGCCTATGCACTGGCCTTCGACGGTGACAACGACTACGTCGCCGTGACCGCCGATCCAAGCCTGGCGCTGAATCACGACGTGCCGGCCTTCACCCAGGCGGCCTGGGTCTACGTCGAGCCGCAAGACAACAAGCTCTATCCCATCTTCAGCAGCGCGGCCTACAACACGCCCGAAACGCAGTACCCCTTCCTGCAGATCATCGAGCGAAACAAACTGGTGGCGGGTTTCGGCGACGGCGCGGTATTGCACAGCTTCACCACCGATCCTGTGCTGACGCTGGGCAGCTGGCAGCACGTCGCCGGCGTCTTTGACGGGCAGACCTACACTGTCTACGTGGACGGTGAACCCGTCGCCGAGACCGACCAGTTCGCCGGGCTGCGTCCCACCGACGCGCAGCGCTTCGACGTGGGGCGCGGCGCGCGCGCTGAAGCCCTCGGCTGCGCCACCTTTGATGAGGTCACGCTCACCGGCGAGAGCTGGGAGCAGCAGTGGCGCGTTCGCTACCGGGGCGAGATCGTCTACGAGAGCCCGGTCTATCCCACCGCCGGGCGCGCCTACGCGCTCCCGCTGCAGACGGAGTACTGCGGCGCGGTTACTTTCGAGGTTGAAGCTCGCTACTGGGATGTCGCAACCGGCTGGAACTGGACATCGTTGGGCACGTTCGATCTAACACCTGCGCCCGGCGAGCGCCACCATACCTTCTCCGCCGGCGGGCGGACGGGCACGCTCACCTGGCGCACCACGACGCCGCAGAGTGACCTGCGTCACTTCCGGGGGCAGTTGGACGCGGTGCAGCTCTATCCGCGCGCGCTTGGCCCGCTGGACGTGCAACGTCTCTACGAGGGACGCTGGCAGCCCGCCGTCCTCGCCGAGCACGGGCATGGCGTGAACGTGACCACCTGGAGCGCGCCAGCGCCCGCTGGCCTGGAGGGCTCCTATGAGTCGATGCGCGTGGCTGGGACCTCGCCGGACATGCCGACACCACCGGTCTCAGCCAACGGTTGTGGAGCGGCGAACTGGATACCCTCGCGCCGCGTGTGGCCATCACGCGCACCGTGGCGGATGGCCGCTATCACTACGAGACGGTGGCCGAGGACTACAATCTGGTGCGCGACGGCTTCTCGTCGCCCTGCGGTGCGGGCGTCGGTGAGGGTGAATCCTTCTCGGCGTGGTGGTATCAGACGCTCTTCGGCTCGGCGCCCGGCGCGGAGCGGCTCTACCGGCTCACCGCCACGTGCGACACGCCCGCCACCGGCCTCTTTCAGACCGGCGTCTGGGACGGACAGCCGTGGATCACTGGGCAACCGGCGGTCGTCTCCGGCACCGACGAGACCACGGCCTACGTGCCCGCCGGGCGCCTCTGGCAGGTGGATGTCAGCGATCCCGCCCGCCCGCGCCTGGCCGACATCTACCCGGCGGTGGAGAACGCGCAGAGCGTGGCGCTGGATGAGACGCACGCCTACGTCGCCGAGGGTGCGCGCGGCCTCTCCGTGCTCCCGCTCGACGATCCATCGGCACCCGCCGCTCGCTACGACACGCCGGGCGAAGCCGCAGACGCTGCCCTGACCGGTGACCACGTCATCGTCGCCAACGGCAATGGCGGCCTGCGCGTGCTCGACGTCAGCGATCCGGCCCATCCGGTCGAGGTGGGGCACTACGCCACCGGCGAGCTGCAACCCACCCTCTTCGGCATCGGCGGGGAACCCACCTGGGCCCCCGACGACCGCGCGCTGGCCTTCGTCTTTCGCCGGGAGAAGGTCTCCTACCTGGTCGCCGCCAACATGCAGGGCTGGGGACTGACTCAGGAGGGATACAGTACGACTGACTGGATGGGAAGCCCGGCGTGGACGGATCACACGCTACCCCAGGAGATCACCGAACCCCTGGTTGCCCGCATGCAGGAAGAGGAGCCACCGCTCTATACCGAGTTACTCGTGGCTGAAGCAAATCCCCACTACCGGCTGGTCGGTCTCCCCAACGTTAACGGTGGCGACGGACGCGAGAAATTGAGCGACGCAGTGAACGACAGCTTCAACGCCCTGCGCCGCCGTGTGGAAGCCGAGACGGGCTGGGATTATCTCGCCATCCTGGGGGATTCGTACCGTGTTATGAATCACACCCCGCGCCCCGGACAGGGACGTATCTCCTGGCACGTCTGCGGGCGGGCCATCGACATCAACCAGGGCTATCTGCGTGACGGACGCATTGAGCTGGTGCGCGAGGACGTCGGTGGGGTCACCTACTGGCGCGTCTACATCCGAGCCAAAGAACAGGACGGGACCCTGGGCGAACCGCTCCGCGTCCTACCCTGGGATCTAAGCGCCCGTAATGCGGGGGGCCTGGCGGCCGCACAGGGTGGCGAGCCCAAGGGAGAGGTGCCCGAAGGGTACTACGTCGATTTCACCCGCCTGGCGGCCGACTACGGCTGGGAGCGGCGTAACGCACTCTCCAACTGGCGCAATTCGTGGTTCGATATCGAATGGTGGCACTTCCAGAAGACCGAGGGATTGAGCTGGTATGACTGCATGGTAGAGATCTACGACGTAGAAGAAATCGCCGAGTCCTACGGAGATCTACCCTGGTGGACGCGGCGCCCGGAAACCGAGGTCCAGAAACTGCCCTGGTAGCTAGGCCAGCCCATCGATTACGGCCCACAAACGCTCACCAAAGCGGTCGGCAGCGAAGCGCTCGGCGTTCGCGCGACAGGCCAGCGGATCGACGGCGTCGGCGGCGAAGGCGCGCACGGCGGCAATCAGCGCCTCCACCGTCGGCTCGCGGAAGAACGTACCCGTCTCCCCCTCGATGACGGTATCCAGCGCCCCCCCCGCCCCGAAGGCGATCACCGGTCGCCCGGCGGCCTGCGCTTCCAGGGGCGCGATCCCAAAGTCCTCGCGCCCGGGGAAAATAAAGGCCTTACAGCGCGCCAGCAGGCCTTGCACGTCCTCGTCGGGCACGTAGCCCAGAAAGCGCACGTTGGGCCCGGCCAACGCCTCCAGCGTCTCACGGTCCCGACCGCTCCCCGCGATCAACAGCGGCAGCCCCAGCTCATTGAAAGCCCGCACGGCCAGGTCGATACGTTTGTAGGGCACCAGCCGCGAGACGATGAGATAGTAGTCGTCGTGGGTGGTAGCCGGATGATAGCGCTCCACGTCCACCGGCGGATGGACGATGACGGAGTCACGGCCGTAGTAGCGACGGATGCGCTCCTGAATGGCGGTGGAGATAGCGACGAAGTGCAGCGTCTCCCGCTGAGCGACGGCGTAATCCCAGCGCCGCAGCAGCGCGATTAGCGGCTTGAGACCCTGCTTGACCGCCGGCGGCAGCGACTCCCGCGCAGCATAACTCGCGTACTCCCACACGTAGCGCGTGGGAGCGAGACAGTAGCAGAGATGGGGCGTGTCGCCGGTACGCACACCGTGACAGAAGCCGCTCTTGTTGCTCAGCACCAGATCGTAGCCGCGCCCGCCCAGGTTGAGCGCTCCAAAGGCCAGAGCATAGAGGGGAAAGAAAGCCTGATGGCGCCGGTAGATCCCGGGCAGATAGTCCATCCACGTCGTGCGGATATCCCAGATGGTGTACTCGACGGGCATCCCTTTCTGCCAGTACATGCTGGTATAGATGGGAGCGGCGGGAAAGAGGGCGTGTAGATGCTCCAACACGCGCTCGGCGCCGCCGTGTTGATTGAGCCAATCGTGAAGCAAGGCGAAGTTTGTAGCGTGCACGTCGATCAGGCCTCGGTCTCTGCCGTGGGCAACGTATCCAGCGTCCGACCGCGCAACGCCAGCCGAAGCGCCTTACGGTCATCCCAGGGATATTCGGTGGCGCCAAAACACATGCTCTGCTCGTGTCCCTTGCCGCACGCCAAGACCACGTCGCCGGGACGCGCCAGCGCGACGGCCTGACGCAGCGCGGCACCACGGTCGGCCACGCGCCAGAAGTCCACGCCCTCGCGCCGCCCGGCTTCGTGCAGCGGTGCGACGATAGCGGCCAGGATCTCGTCCAGCGGCTCGGTGCGGGGATCCTCGGCGGTGATAACGGTGAGATCGGCGTGCGCCGCCGCGACCGCGCCCATCAGCCGGCGCTTCTCGCGATCCCGCAGGCCGGCGCTGCCGAAGACGACGATGACCCGGCCCCGCCCAACGACCAGATCCTGCGCCGTCTCCAGCGCGCGCCGCAGCGCGTTGGGTGTATGGGCGAAGTCGACGATGGCGGTGAAGGACTGGCCCGCGTCGATGCGCTCCATGCGGCCCGGCACCCCGTGGAACACGGCAAGGGCCGCCGCGATCGTAGTCAGCGGAACGCCCAGGGAGAGCGCCACCGTAATCGCCGCCAACGCGTTGTGGACGTTGTAGAGACCGACCAGCGGCGTCCGGAGCTCGGCCTCGCCCCAGGGAGAGCGCAACGTAAACCTCAGGCCCGCTGCGTCGTGGCGCACGTCCCGCGCCACGACATCGGCGGAGGGATTCTCCACACCGTAACTGTACTGTCGGTCGACGGGGATAGCCCGTAGATAGTCGTAGGAGACCGAATCGTCGGCGTTGAGCACCGCCGCCCTGGGTTGGTCGCCCTTGCGCGCGTGAGCCATCAGGTTCCGAAAGAGCCGAGCCTTGGCATCCAGGTACGCTTCCATCGAGCCATGATAATCGAGGTGCTCGTGGGTCACGTTGGTGATCACGGCGACGTCGAAGGTACAGCCGGCCAGACGCTGCTGCGCCAGGCCGTGCGAGGTCACCTCCAGGACGGCGTGCGTCATCTCCGCTTCGACCATCTCGGCTAAATAGCGCTGAATCTCGTCGGCCGGCGGCGTGGTGACGTGCAAGCCGGTGCTGCGACTGCGGTCACCGATACGGGCGTTGACGGTGCTGATCATACCGGCGCACCGTCCGGCGGCGCTGAGCAACGTGTGGATAAGGTTGACCGTCGTGGTCTTGCCATCGGTGCCGGTCACCCCCACCAGCGTCAGGTGACGCGCAGGAAAGCCCTGCCACGCCGCGTGGAGCCGTCCGAAAGCCTCCCGGGCGTCCGCCACCTGCACGTAGGGCACGTCGATCGTTGGAGCGACGGCGGACGGCGCACGCTCGCCGATGACCGCCACGGCGCCCGCGGCCACAGCCTCCCCGATGAAGTCGTGGCCGTCGACGTTGGCGCCCGGCACCGCCACAAAGAGCGCCCCCTCGATCACCTCTCGCGAGTCCACGGTGATCATCGTAATCTCGACGTCCTGCGCCGCGCGTATCCCCAAATGCGCCAAGAGCTCATTCAACTGCATCCTCTACCCCCTAACGCCGTTCGAACGTGTGCTTGCCGACGCAAGCGCCGCTGCATTCGCTGACCAGATCGGTGATCTCCCGGCAAAGTTTTCAGATTTGATTGCATGCACGCTTCCTCCTTTACCACTGATTTCCCTGACCCGTGGGGGGTCCTGTTACATTTTCAGGACAGCGGGGTTACTTTCTCACAGCCACCCGGCGAAGTCCAAAAGACCCCATCCACCACGTTATTGAGGAAGGGTCAGTCTATCACAGCCCGGTGAGAGCGCAACGAGACCGCATTATGGGCAAACGAAGCGGTTCTGCGGCTTTCCAAGACCCCTCAGAGACTCCCTGTGACGTTTGTCCATGTTATCAACCCCGGCTGCGTTTGCCTTGATCTTGTCTACGCACGTTCTGGGGTGGCGAGGGCGGTTTCGGTAATCGATTTGCTTCGAAATCCCATTATTCTCGGTCAAAGGTTCGTAGTTAGCCACGAAGTCCTTGGACATTGCCCCACAGGGCAAGCGTAGCGGAGTGGCGTTATGACGCGACTTCGTCGCTAACTACGAACACCTCCCTAAGATTGTGTAGGATGAGGCACATCTTCAATCCGCTATTATGGCATAGGTGAAGCCAGAAGTAAAAGATACACCGACCTCCAAGCGTCGGCTCGACTACCCAGAAGTCCTATAGCCTCCCCGCAACTCTATGGTAGGATAAGAGAAGGCAGCATGAGCGCCCACACAACAAATCAATCCAATGACAAAGCCGATCATCCGCCAACCGACCAAGCGACCACATTGAGAGGAGTTGTAATGAGAAACAATTCTCGTCAACCAAAAAACATGAATTCCCGACTTCCCCGCATTCTGACCAACCACGTGGGATATGAGACGCACGGCCCCAAACATGCCGTCGTCCAGGGGCGAGCGGAGGACGCCGTGGGCGCCTATCGCCTGCGCAACCTGAAGACCGATACCCTGGTTCACGCCGGGAAACCCGAGAAGGTCGGACGCGTCAAGCGGTGGCACGGCTGGTATTTCTGGACGCTGGACTGCGACGAGGTCACCAAACCCGGCACCTATCAGATCGAGTGCGCCATCAATCATAAGCTGGTGACCTCCTTTCCTTTTGTCATTCAAGAGGACATTCTGGAACGCCGGACGCTCTCCGACATTATCTACTACTTCAAGGGGCAACGCTGTTCCGGACAATTGGACGCAGCGGATCACCACGTACCCTTTGACGGCCTCGATCGTCCGCCCATCGACGCCCACGGCGGCTGGTACGACGCCACCGGCGACTACGGCAAACACCTCTCGCATCTCTCATACGCCACCTACTTCAACCCGCAGCAGCTCTGTCTGGTGGTCTGGAGTCTACTGAAAGCCCACGGAGCCTTGAAAGCACGAGAGAATCCAAATTTCGCGGAGTATCAACGCCGTCTGCTGGACGAGGCGCTCTTCGGCGCCGACTATCTGGTCCGCGTCCATCCCTCCGGCGGCTCATTCTATCGCACGGTCCAGGCGCCGGGCCCGGAGAAGCGCCCGGAGGATCGCTGCATCCAGCCGGAGATGCGGGGCTTTTACGTCACCGACGAGATGACGCAGGACGCCTACCGGGACGTATCCGAGACCGGGAACGCGCAGCGCAGCGTCTACCAGGTCGGCTACCGCGCGGGCGGCGGCGTCGCCATCGCCGCCCTGGCCCTCGCCAGCACGCACGACGTCGCCGGAGCGTTCAACAGCGCGACCTACCTGCAGGCCGCCGAGGACGCCCACGCCTACCTGGAGCGTAACAATCACCGGCTGCTCAACGACGGCAAGGAGAACATTCTGGACGATTACTGCGCCCTGCTCGCCGCCGTGGCGCTCTACCAGGCCACAGAGAAGCCCGTATACCGCACAGCGGCCGACGTACGCGCCCAGAATCTGCTCGAGCGCCTCACCGCAACAGGCTACTGGCGAGCCGACGGTGGCGATAGACCGTTCTTTCATCCTGCCGACGCCGGCCTGCCCGTCGTCAGCCTGCTCGAATATCTGCGAATCGCCCCGGAGCACAAACCTGAGATTCTCGCCGCCGTCCATACCGCGCTGAACTACGAGCTGACGCTGACCGGGGAAGTCGCCAACCCTTTCGGCTACAGTCGCCAGCGCGTCCAAACCCGCGACGGCGAGCAGTACACCACCTTCTTCTTCCCGCACGACGCCGAGACGGCGCCCTGGTGGCAGGGTGAGAACGCGCGACTGGCCTCCGTCGCCGCCGCTGCCCGCCGCGCCCTCCCCTACTTTGAGGACGACCCGGCCTTTCAGACCCGGCTGCGTCGTTACGCCCGAAACCAGCTGAACTGGATTCTGGGGCTCAATCCCTTCGACGTCTGCATGCTCGACGGCACCGGACGCAACAACCCGGAGTACCGTTTCTTCGAGAGCTATGCGTACGCGAACGCCCCCGGCGGGATCTGCAACGGCGTCACGGCGGATCCCCTGGACCCGCAGGACGTCGCCTTCTACGAGAGTTACACCCTGGACGGTCAGGATTACAACTGGCGTTGGACCGAGCAGTGGCTCCCGCACGCCGCCTGGTATCTCCTGG
>CAYVKR010000040.1:0-17280 GCA_964452025.1 uncultured Anaerolineales bacterium | reverse complement strand
GTGAAAATGCCTTCTGCATAGAACCTGCGTAGACGAAAGCCAGGTAAACGCAGCCTGGGTTGATGCGCGTGGCAAACATGACTAGAAGTCCCCTACTGTGTCCGAGCTACCCTGAACCCCTTCGTTTGTCCTTCTTGAATGTTGTTTGGTAGAGGAAAATTTTTGTGATATACTTATAGAAAGGTTAGTTTTTTGACGGTTATTCTTACTGTATCGTTAGAATAGGTCACTGGGTAGATTCTGCACCGTGACCTTGCCCGACCGATAAGATGCGCTTTTGTTCCATGCGGTTTTGTCGGGATGGCGGGCGAAATGTGGTGTCAAGACACTCATTTGGAAATTCATGGGATTTCGAAGCAAGTCCGCTGGTGAAAACGCCCTCTGTACCGTAGAAACTGCGTAGACGAAAGCAAGGCAAACGAAGGTGGGGTTGATGCGGGAGGGAAACATGATGGGAAGCGCCTATGGCGTTTGAGCGGCCCTGGAACTGCTTCGTTTGCCCTTCATGCGCCCTTTTTTGATGAAAGATTCTGAACATCTATCCTTTCCACTGCTTGGAGCAAGACAACGTGAATCGTTCTCTTCCTAAGTCTCCGCGCGTCAAAACGGCTCGGGTCATTTTGTTGGGTCACGTTTTCAGCCAAACCATGGGGCTATTCATCAACCTCATGGGTATCGCGCTCAAATGGTTGCGCCCCCCCGCTTACCGGCCGATCTGGCTATACACCATCTTGCTAGCGGTCTCTTTGGGTGCGGCGCTTCTTGCTATTCGCTGGTTGGACCACAGTCTACGTCTTGCTATGTGGATGTATGCCGTGGTCGGTGCGCTTGCGCTCACGGCGCTGCTGGTTCATGACGCGATGGTGGTTGGCAACGGGCAGACGCCACTTCTGATCGCTTTGTTTCACGTTGGCGTCCTTGCTCTGGGATTGGCTTTGGGGTTCAAGGATGCCGTGGTCTATGCCACCCTGGTTTCAATCCTCTGTGCCGTGCTGGGGATTCTCTACGGTGATTCAGGGACGATTTTTGCGTCTATTGCGGTTGCCTATGCCATGACGTTGCCATTCTGGCTCATCGAACGCATGGAAATTGACCTTCTCAAGAGCGAGGAGTGCTTTGGCATTGTCTTCCGCGATTCTTTGGACGTCATCTTGATCGTAGATCCCGACACCAGAGAGATTATACGCGCCAACCGTGCAGCGGAATCCATTCTGGGATATGATTCTGAACAGCTGGCGGGTAAGCCCTTTGCCTCTCTTTCCGCTCCGTTGCCGAATCAGCCAGATCCAGACCTTCTGCTAGGACTTGACACTACGTCGGCTATTTTTGGGTCTCACCGATTTCTCCGCGCAGACGGCTCCCCCTGTCCTATGGATCTGACCGCCACCCGAATCCCCTGGGGTAACAGAAAAGTCACCCTGGTTACCTTGCGAGACGTCGCTGAACGGGAGGCGACGGAGCAAGAGCTGCGGTTGTATCGTAGACAGCTGGAAGAGCTTGTCGAAGCGCGCACCGCCGCGCTCCAGGCGCGTAACGAGGAGTTGGATGCCTTTGCTCACACCGTCGCACACGATTTGAAATCCCCGCTGACGCGCCTGATCGGCGCCAGCAAGATCCTGCAGACTTCTTATGAAGACCTCTCTGCTGAAGAACGGCGCTACTACCTGGAGGCCATCGAGGAGGGCAGCTACCGGATGAGCAGTATCATCGAGGAGCTGATGCTGTTGGCGGGCGTCCGTCAGTCGGATGATATGACCTTGAGTACCCTAGATATGGCGTCTATCATCGAGGAAGCGGAGGAGCGTCTCTCGTATCTCATCAAGAAGTACGATGCGGAGATCATCAAACCGGAGAGATGGCCGGCAGCGATGGGCTATGCTCCCTGGGTCGAGGAGATATGGGTCAATTACCTGAGCAATGCTATTAAGTACGGCGGCGTCCCGCCCCAGGTGGAACTCGGCTATAGTTTTGAGGCTCACCAGGGCCGCCTCTGCTTCTGGGTGCGCGATAACGGCGAAGGGTTGACGAATGAGCAAGTCGCCCGGCTCTTTGTGCCTTTTACGCGCATCGACGAGACACGGGCAGAAGGGGATGGTGTGGGCCTTTCCATTGTGCGTCGTATTGTTGAGAAGCTAGGCGGTGACGTCGAAGTGGAGAGCGCTCAAGGAGAGGGAAGCGTCTTTAGCTTCTCGCTTCCCGCCGCCGAGGACGTGGACAACGTCTACGCCGCGACTATAGGTGCGCGGGCAGAACGAAACTGAAGGTGCTGCCCACACCAGGCTCCGTATCCACCCAGATACGTCCCCCGTTGGCTTCCACCAGCGTCTTGGCGATAGCCATGCCGACGCCGCGTTCCCCCATCCCCTCGATAAGCGGTTGATGGGCGCGGAAGAAGCGCCGGAAGACTTTGGGCAGGTCGTCGGCCGCGATGCCCCCTCCCGTATCGGTGACGGAGATGCGAATGAAGGGCGGGATGTCCGCCGCGTCGCTCTGTTCCAGCGCGGCGCTCACCACAATGCCGGAGCCTACCTCTGAACAGAGAGCCGCGTTGGAGAGCAAGCGCAACATAATCTGGTAGAGGCTGTCGCGGTCCGAAAGCACCGGAGGCAGCTCGGCGGGCAGATCCAGCTGAACAGTCAAGCGGCGTTCGCGGAATCGAGCCGAGAGTCCCATGATGGCCTGCTCGATAATGCGAATGAGGTCGATGGGTTGGGGCGCCAGGTCAACACGCCGCGCGTCAGGCGAGGTGAGACGGATCAGGTCGTTGAGCAGCTGCTTCATCTGCTCGATGCTGGCTTTGACCCGCTCCAGGAATTGCCGCTGCATCTCCGTCAGAATTCCCACCTGCTCGCCCAAAAGCAGATCGGTGTAGCCGGTAATGGAGGTCATGGGCGTCCGGAACTCGTTCGCCAGCCCGATTAAGGCCTCCTGTTGTTCCGCCACGCTCCTTTCCGTCTTCAGCGTGACTACCAGCCCGTCCAGCTGCCTGTCCCGTCCCGTGAGCCGGACGAGGTCGGCTTCTACCGTCTCCTCGCGGAGCTCTAGCGTGAGGTGCGCGCGCTGCGGCGCTGCCGGGTCCGAGCTGAGCAGGGTGTCAATGGTCTGCGCCCAGGCCGGATCGGGATAGACGCTGTCTACGGGGATACCCACGACCTCGCCTTCCGGTAGAGCCAGCAACTGGCGCGCGAGCGCGTCGGCCAGCTGGATGGCACCGTTCTGGTTGACGACCAGCAGTCCCACGGCCAACCCCATCCCGTTGTTCGACCCCGATTTCTCCTGAGCCTTGGCCCACCGGGTCTGGAGTTGCGTGTACTTCTCTCGCAATGTCTTGAAGCGCGATTTGACCTGGGCCAGCTCCTTCCCCAGTGTGTTGCGTTCTTTGATAAGGGTGTCTCGCTCGTCGGCAAGCTCCCTGATCTCCTCCTGCCAGACCTTGAGTTCCGCCTCGCTGACGTGCTCTGACCGGCGTTCCATCTCGTGGCGCAGCCGGGTGAGGTCGCGTGTCCGCGTCTCGAGCTCCGCTTTTAGATCCGTGATCTCTTGTTTGAGTGCCTTGATCTCCGCTTGAGCCTCGGTTAGCTCTTCAAGGACGTATCCTTCTTGCTCGCGGAGGCTGAAGATGGAGCCGCCACGGCGCTGCACCCGGTCGATGCTGCCGGCTAACAGGAGCGCCGTCAGCTGCGCCGCGTCCACCGTCTCACGCTGCCAGGGCGTCTGACGCTCCGGTCGCCCTAACAGCAGCAGGCCGATGCGCTTTTCCTGCACGGGCAGCGGCAGGATCAGGAGCGGCGTGAGCGCCTCCACGCCGATTTGCTGGTACACGTGCGCCAGCCAGTCGGGCTGCTCCGTGGGCACGATCTGCGCCTCCGACGCCGTCCAGACCTCGTGGAGCAGCTCGTAGTCCGTCAAATCCAGGCGCGGTTGCTCCAGGTCGCCGGTGGGCGGATGGGTAGCGACCACGCGCAACGTCGGCGGCTCGGCGTTCTCGGTGAGGGCAATGGCGCAGACGTCGGCGCCCAGCAGGTCGGCCACCTGCGAGGATGCGATGAGCAGTGAAGGCTCCAGCTCGCGCGCGGTCTCCACGCTCTCCAACAGGTTCTGCAGGCCGGCGAAGTCTGGGCCGGCGGGGAGGGGCGCTGGCGTGGGAGACGTGCGCGCGGCAGCAGGCGCGCTGGCCCGAATCAGACTCAACCGCCGGTGGACGTAGAGGGTCAGCATAGGAAAGACGATCAGCGCACTCACCCGTCCCCAGTCGGAGAAATGGAGGGTGGGGGTGGGCCAGAAGGTCTGGGCGGCGTGTCCCAAGGCCCAGAAGATGAGAAGTGCGCTGGCCCATTCCCATTCCGGCGGTCGTAGCAGCAATTGGATCAGCAGTCCGCCGCTCAGCAGGACGAGGGCCGTGATCTCCCAGATCAGCTCTTGCGAGGAGCCGTTGTAGATGCCGTTCGCAGCGTAGGCCTGCAGCCAGCTCTGGCTGGCATAGACGTAGAATCCCACCGTGGCCACCAGCAGTCCGGCCAGAACGCCCGTCTGCCAGGACGTCGCTCGGTCGCCCAACATGGCCCAGATCACCAGCGCGATGTGAATGACGTCCAGACCGCGCTCCAGGGGCGGCAGCACGGCGACCGGGTCCAGCACGCCTGCGTTGCTGAGCAGGCCGATCATGATTAACACGGCGCGGCCGGCGAGCATACTGCCGATGGCCCAGAGCCAACGTCTGGTCACGATCCTCTCGGTTGGCGACGTTTGCGATGTGCGGCGGTAGGCGCTGAGGATAAGGAACAGCGCTTGTTGCAGCGCAAAGAGCGTGACCAGGAAATAGACCAGATCCCCCGGCGGTTCTGTCAGCAGGGTGACGGTGTCTCGAAGAAGGTTCATAGTCGGCTCACTTTGCACTGTTCACGTCTGTGCGTCCACCAGTGGCATCCAGACGGTAAATGTGGTGCCTTCATCCAGTTCACTCTCTACCGTGATAAGGCCGCCCTGGAGCTCAACGATTTGTTTGACGATGGCCAGGCCCAGGCCGGTGCCAGAAATCTGTAAATCTTGGGGTTTCGCTCCCCGGAAGAAACGCTCAAAGATGTGCGGCAGCTCGTCTTGAGAGATGCCAATGCCGGTGTCGGTCACGGTCAGGGTGGCCCATTTACGTTGGTGGTCCTCGACCTCGGCGGTGGTGATCGTCACCCGGCCTTCTGGCGGCGTATATTGGATGGCATTTCGCACCAGATTGCTGATGACAAGCTCGAAATTGCTGGTATCCATCAGCACCCAGGGGGTTGTGGGAGAGGCGTGAAAATCAAGCGTTAGATCGGCTTGTTGCGCCAACACGTCGTAGCGTTCGATGACGCTTTCCGTTATCTCGTTGAGGTCGACCGGCTCCGGGTGAAGCGCAAGGCGTCCGGCGTCGATGCGCGAGAGGCGCAGGATATCCTCCACCAATTTCGCCTGCTGCTCGGCCTCAATCACCAGGGCGTCGAGGTACGTATCCCATTTTGCGGGCGGGGCGTTGCGTAACAGATCGGCATAGATCTTGATGGTGGTTGCCGGCGTGCGCAGCTCGTGGGAGATATTGGAGATGAATTGGGCGCGCATGCGGTGCATCGCGTTAAGGTGCGTGATGTCATGGATGTTGACCACGGCGGAGCCATCCGGGCCGCCGTCGAGGATGGGCGTCGCTTTAAGCTGGAGATCTAGCCCTTTGATCTCCAGCAGCTGTTCGGGCTGTTGGTCGGCCTGCTGCCCCAGGTGCTGGATGGTGCTACGGAGCTGTGCGGCGGCCTCAGGGGGGAGAGATTTATTGAGCAACCGGCGGGCTACCGGGTTCCAGCGCAGGATCTCTCCGGTTTCGTTTGTCACCACCAGGCCGTCGCTGGTGTTGTTGAGGATGGCTTCGATGCGCGCGTACTGCGCCTGCAGTTGCTGCGTCCGTTCGGTCACGCGCGCTTCCAGGTCGGTGGCGTGGTTGACCATCTGCCGGTGTAATTGCGCGTTCTCAATGGCGATAGCGGCCTGATCCGCCAGCAGTCCCAACACGCGGATCTCCGCTTCGGTGAAGGTGTGCGGATCGGTAAAAGCGACGGTTAGCGCGCCCAGAACTCGATTGTGCCACTTTAGCGGGAAACCGGCAATGGACTCTAATCCCCAGGATTGGGCTTCGGTGTCTGCGTAGATCGGGTGCCGGTGTGCCCGATTGATGATCAGTGGCTGGCCTTGCCTGACGACGGTAACTGTCAAGCCGTCGGAGCGAGGCTGTTTTACAAAAGGTTCCCGGCTGCCCGTATCCCAAAGAGCGGCCCCAAAAGTAAACCTCTCGGTCTCCTCATCGTAGAGGAAAATATGGCAATCGCTGGCTTTTGTAATGGTGAGAACGCTCTCGGCAATGGTATCCAACACATCAGATAGATCCAATGTCGAGGTGAGCTGTAATACAACGCGCTGGAGCGCTTCCATCTCGGCGATCTGCTGTTGCGTCTGATTGAAAAGGCGGGCGTTGTTGATTGCTGTCGAGGCGTAGTTGGCAAAAACCTGCAGATGATGAGCATCCTCCGCGCCGAAATGGTCGGGTTGACTACTGTCGACGTTAAGGTATCCCACAATCTCATCCTCGATTTTGATGGGCGCACCGACATAAGATCTCAGCCAGGATTGAGCCTTGGGTTTCGCCCAACCTTCGTACTGTCGGGTGTCACGGATCACCACCGGCTCACCCGTCTCCCACATCTGCTGGAGATTTCGGACCTCTGACACTGGGAATGCTACCCCTTTAACAAATGCTTCTGTCCCGTAGCGCTCATAGCCCCGATACCGTGCGACGCGAGCGATCCCGTCTTCGACCAGCATAATGTTGAACGCGTCGCCGTTGAGGACGTCCGCCGTCTTTTCTAGAATGCGATCCAATACCTGCTCGAAATCTAAAGTGCCGCTTACGGCGAACGCGGCCTCGGCCAGAGCCTCGGCGATCTTGCGCTGTTCCCGCTCGGCTTGAAAGAGCCGCGCGTTCTTGATGCCCACCGAGACGTGGTTGGCAAATGCCTGCAGATGCTGGGCATCCTCTTCATTGAATTGTCCCGCGCTTACACTATCGACATTCAAAAAGCCGATGGTCTCGTCACCGATTTGGATAGGGGCGGCCACGTAAGACCGAAGATAGGTCTCGGTGGAGACCTGCTCCCATCCTGGGATCGCCGTCACATCCTGGTAGATAATAGGCTTTCCGCTTTCCATCATCTCCCGAAATGCTACCGACTCATCCAGCGGTATCTCGAAGTGGGCGATGTGCTCCTGTAGGCCGAGGGTATCGTAGCCTCGCCAGCGGCGCACGCGAACGCGTCCATTATCCTCCAAAAACATGATGTTGAAGGCATCGCCTTTGACAACGCTTGCGACCTCATTCAGTATCTGTTCCAGCACTTGATCCAGATCAAGCGCGGTGCTGACGGCCAATGCTGCGCTTCCCAATGCCTCGGATATCTGGCGCTCCTTGCGCTCCGCCTGGAAGAGCTGAGCGTTGTGAAGCGCGAGGGCGGCCTGGTTGGCGAAGAGGATGAGGAGTTCGGCGTCGTCCTCTTCGTACTCGCCGGGCGCCCATCCTTCCACCTCCAGGACGCCTAGAAATTCGTCGCCCCAGGTAATGGGCACGCCGACCACTGCTGTGATAGGACGCTCCTCCAGATTGGGGATTCGGTGCTCCCACGTATCGTAGTTGTCCACAATGATTGGCGCACGTTTTGCCCAGATTTGGCCGGCCAGTCCCTCATCCAGGCTGCTGTTTCGGGGAACTGAGGCGTCGCCAATGACAGTTTTCCACCTCAGCAGCTCTTGATGGGCATCGTAGATCCCCATCAGGCCGGCGCGCCCATTGATGAGATCGACTGCACGTTCTACGATAGTGCGGATGAGCACGTCCAGTTCCAATTTCGCCGTCAGCTCCATGCCCACCTGGCGCAGCGCTTCTAATTCGGCGGTGCGTTGTTGGAGCTTCTCCTCCATCTGCTTGCGGGCGCTGATATCACGGACGATGCCCAGGTCATAGAGTTTCCCGCCGACGTTCACGACACTCAGGGTGTTGGAGACCCAAAAGCGTCTGCCCTCCTTGCGCATGTCCTGGTAGATGAGTCGGGCTTCATCATCCTTCTGGATCTTTTGTCTTCGTTCCTGTCGGATTTGTTGCTTCTCTTCGATGTCGCCTGCGAAGAGAAGCCAGGAGGGCTTTCCGAGTACTTCTTCTTTCTTGTAGCCATAGAGTTCAGTAAAGGCGTCATTGACGTATCGAATCTGCGATTCACTGTTGGCGTCTGTCAGGATCACCGCGTCTTTCATCTGTTGCGCAATCTGGCTGAGGGTCTGCAGCTGTTCATTGGAATATTCCTGGCTTGACGGCTGCCCTCCTGACCCGGCCTCTGTTACAATAGTCTCAAGCATATCATCAGCACGGGCCTCTTTTAACGTGCGAGGGGCTGGATGGCGTTGCAGTTGCTTTTTCAGCTGGCGGTTTTCTTTCCGCAGAGCAGCGTTCTTCTCGCGCAGCTTCTCCACTTCTGATTGGAGCTGGGTAGGGGTTAATTCTATGTTTTCAGTCATACTCGCTGTCTCTGCACTTGGAGCTCCTAAACATGCAAGTTCCCGTTTCTATCAACCAATGTGACAATGACTCTACTGACCCCCTTTTCAGGCAGCCATCTGTGGCTCTTCGTTAGAAGTCGGCAGCCTTTATTTCCTTACGGGCTGCGGCGTCCCCAAATCTCTCTGGAAACTCCAGCATTAATTTGGTGATATGATCCTTCAACTGTGAGCGCAGGAAGGCTTGTGTCTTCGTGTCTTGGGCAAAGTTGGTGATCAGAAACTCAAAGACCGCGTTCGTCTCTCCGTTTTCCAGCTCACTGGCGAGCTCGTAAGCGGTTTGTAGGTCTGTGACTCTGGTCTCGATCTCACCCCGGCCTTTTTGCAGCGCGAGATAGGCGGCGTTCATCATGCCTGTGTCGACCTGCTCCGATAATTGCGCCGTTGAGAGCCGATCTCGAAGGCGTTGCAAGGTCCGTGCGTGACTTGCCTCCGCGCCCGCGTAGGCATCCCAGAAGGCGGCGATCTCCGGGTGATGCGAGAACTTGGCGGCTAATTGGTGATAAAGGTGCTCGGCGGCGCGTTCTGCTGCGATGGCGGTCTCAAAGATCTCCATGATGGTGGCAGTGATAGGATACCTCCTCAATGCTGTTTCGGGTATTGTACACGGGACTGGGACATTGACTACTCGTAGCGCCGGAAGCGCCAGATTCCGACGGCGATGAAAGCAGCGGCGAAGAGCAGTAGCACGCTGATTTCAGGCAGCAGCTCGGTGAGGGTTGCACCGCGCGCCAGCAGATCTGTGTAGGCTTGCATGGCCCAGGTCGAAGGCAGGATTTTGACGATCTGGCGGTAGAGTGGCGGCGTGACCTCCAGCGGATACCAGGCGCCGCCCAGCGCGGCCATGGTCATGGCGAGACCCACGACGACGCTGTTGGCTTGCCCCCGGCTGCGCACGATGGTGGCGACCAGCAGGCCCAGGCCTACCGTCGCCAGCGCGAAGGCGAGGGAGACCACGGCTGTCGCCAGCGGCTGCTCGCCCCAGCCTACGTTGAAGATCAGGGCGCCGCCGCCTAACAGCAGCGCCATCTGAACGATGCCCAGCGCCAGTCGCGCCAGCAGCTTGCCGCCCAGAATGGTCGCCCGGCTTGCCGGGCTGACCAGCATGCGCTTCAGGGTGCCGCGCAGCCGCTCGTCGACCAGCACTTCGGCTGCGCCCAGCAGTGTGATCTGCACCCAGGTCACCAGCTGACCGGCCGAGGCCTGCTCCGTGCCGGTCGCCATGGCGTTGTTCGAGGCGACCTCGACGCCCTCGGGCCACCGGACCTCGGCGACTACCGGCGGGTCCGCCGAAGCTGCCAGCGTCTCGTCGAGCACGTCGTCGAAGAACGTCCGCTTCTCTTTCGCGGTGGCGACAACGTCCAGCTCCTCTGCCTGCGACGTGCCCATCTCCGCGATGAGCGCGGCGCCGCCCAGCCGGCCGACGGCAGCGCGCGTGTACTGCTCGACGGCCTGGCTGCTGCTGCTGGTCGGCAGCGTGTGCAGCGTCAGGGTGACGGCCTCGCTCTCTCGCAGGCGCGCCGAGAAATCGGCGGGGATCTCCAGGCCGAAGGCCTCTTCCGGCAGTGCGGCGACGCGTTCGACGTTGAGATTGACCTCGCGTAGGGCGTCCAGGAAACTCTCGACCAACGAGCCCTCGTCTTGCGTGGTTACATAGATCGTCGTCTGGTACTCCTGCGGCGTCTCGTCGCCGCCACTCATCCCGCCCAATCCCGCCCCGACCGCTGCGGTGAAGACCAGCGGCAGGATCAGGAAGAAGACAATGGACGAGGGGTAGGCGAACTCCCGTTGAAATTCGTTGCGGATCATGGCTGATAAACTGCGAATCATCTTTGCACCTCGTCTATCTGAACTGGCGGCGGAAGCCGATGAGCGCGACGGCGTAGTAGAGCACGGTCAGTCCCAAAGCGCCGCCCAGCAGCGGCAGGATCCCTGCGAGCCCATCGCCGGTCTGCAGCGCGCTGAAGATTTCGATACCCCAGGCGTTGGGTGTGATGAGGCTCAAGGTCTGCACCCAGCCGGGCAGATTCATGCGCGGGAAGAAGGTTCCGGAAAGCGCGGAGCCGGCTAGGGTCACCGCCGTGCCGATGGCGCCGGCCTGCGCCGCGTTCTGCGCCCACGCCGAGATCACCGCGCCGACGCCGGTGGCGCAAAGCACCAGCACCACGATGGCGGAGATGACGCCGGGCGGCGTGCCCCAGTAGGCGCCGATGGCCGTGGTCGCGCCCCAGAGCACAACGACCTGTAGCAGCCCTGTAAGGAAGATGCCGCCCATCTTCCCGGCGAGGATGGCGAAAGCGGGCGTCGGCGAGACCAGCAGGCGGGGCAGCGTGCCGCTCTGCCGCTCTGCTAACAGCGTCCGTCCGCCCGAAGTGACGGCGAACATGAGGAAGAGGATGGCCATGCTGGCTGCCGAATAATCGAGCCAGTTAAAACTCCGACCGCTGGGTGAGGTGAGGCTGAGGCGCACGGGTAACGTCATCTCGGCAGCCTCGTCGCCCAGCCCTTCGCCGGCCAGCGCCGAGAAATTCTGCGTGCCTTGTCCTTCGTCCATGGTCATGGCGCCGCTGGCGAAGAGCTGTTCCATGATGATCATGATGCCCTGCGTGGTCATGTTCATCTGCTCCAGCGCCTGGGTCACGATGCCCTTGACCACGGCGGTGCTGATCTGCCAATCGGGACTGGCGTAAATTTCGACGACGGCGGGCTCCGTATCCGATAGTTGCGTCGCCTGATAGAGCAGACCGATCTGCTGCAGTTGTCGCTCGGAGAGCATCTCCGCGCCTTCTGGGTCCAGGCTGAGCAGATCGATGCCCAGCGCGTCCTGCACGCGGCCGATCAGTGGCACGACGCGGTCGCTGAAGTCGGGCGGGATGACGACCAACGCCGCGACCTCGTCGGCGTCGACGCGCGCGCGGGCAGCCGTTTCATCGGAGACCACCTCCAGGGCGACTAATTCGTCGACGTCCTCGGACGTGAGGGCCTCTTCCAGGGTCTGGGACATCTCCCCGCTGTCCTGGTTGAGCAGGAGCACAGGGATATTGGAAAGCGTGCTGGCGCCGCCCGCGCCAAAGGCCGCGCCGATGGCCAAGGTCAGCGCCAGCGGCGTCACCAGCATGGTGACGATAGCGCCGAGGTCGCGGAAGGCGAGTTTAACTTCTTTCAACGCAAGAATCCACAACTTTTTCATACAATGTCCTCGTTGAATTCATGATGGACAGGATTAACAAGATGAACAGGATATGAGTTGACTCTACTGAAAAAGGTTTTTCAGTAGAGAAAGGGATACTATATGTTGTGGTTGGGCGCAGCCCAACCACAACATATACCCATATTTTTCCTTGGCTGACCCTTTTTTCAGGGCAGCCATGAGTTATCTTGTCGAGAGTCGGTCGTCATCAGCAAACTCAATCCAGAATCTGCTTAATCCGCTAAATCTGCTGACGAAAAGCCCTATCTAATCTCGTAACGCTCTGCCGGTCAGGTGCAGGAAGACGGTCTCCAGGTTTGGCTCGCGGATCTCGATATTGCGAACGCTCAAGCCCAGTTCGCTGGCTTGGCTCAGCACCCTGGGCAGCGTCGCCTCGGCGGAATCGACGTTGAGCACCACCTCGCCGTCGTCGGCGCTGGCCTGGTGGACGCCGTCGAACGCGGCAACGGCGTCCGCCAGCGTCTGCCCGCCCTCCGATTGATAGAGCTGCAGCTGGAGCATCTCGTGCTCACCGACCATCTGCGTCAGCTCCGCCAGCGTGCCCAGCGCGATGAGTTTGCCGTGGTCGATGATGCCGATGCGGTCGCTCAGCTCCTGCGCCTCTTCCATGTAGTGCGTGGTGTAGAGTACGCTGGTGCCTCTCTCGTTGAGCGCCTTGACGTAGTCCAGGATGTAGCGGCGACTCTGCGGGTCGATGGCGACGGTGGGTTCGTCCAACATTACCAGCGGTGGGTTGCCCAGCAGGCCGATGGCTAAGTTGAGCCTTCGCTTCATGCCGCCGGAGAAGGTATCCACGCGATCCTTGGCGCGGCCGGTCAGGTCCATCAGCGCCAGCTTCTCATCGATCTCTTCCTGGAGCGACGCGCCGCCCAGGCCGCGCATCTCGCCCCAAAAGCGCAGATTCTCCTGCGCCGAGAGCTCGCTGTAGAGCGCCAGTTCTTGCGGCACCACGCCGATGCTGCGACGCACGGCCATCGGCTCGGCTTGGACGTTGTGCCCGTTGACCGTCGCCGTGCCCGACGTCGGCTTGAGCAGGGTGCTGACCATGGAGATGGTCGTGGTCTTGCCCGCGCCGTTGGGGCCTAACAGGCTGAAAATCTCGCCTTCGCGGATGTTGAAGGAAACGTCGTCCACGGCGTTGGGGCTGTCAGGGGTGTAGCGCTTGACCAAGTTGTGAATTTCTACAAGTACCATCGTTTCTCCTTGGTTGTCTGGTCGTTAGGTAGTCCGGTAGTCAGATAGTCTGTACTTGATGTTTTGTCCTACGACGGATTTAGGTCGATCTGGGTGTTAGCCTGTCGAGAGGCGTAGTTGGTGCGGGCGCGATTACTCGACGTTGGCCCAGAGGAAGTGGTCCCGGCGGAAACGCCGCTCCGCGATCTCCTCGACGATGGGAGGCCATAGGTCTTCGTTGATGGCTTTGGCGATGAAGTGGATCAGCTCGCGCCCGCCTGGATCCTCGGCGAACATGCGGTCGATGATATCGCAGAGGTGGGTCTTGCCCTGCTTTTGGCAGAGCGCCTTGATCTCGGCTTCGCGGAAGCGGTCGGTCAGCGTGGCGCGCCGGTCATAGAGCCGCATGAACAACGCCCGTTCGTCTTCATTAAAAAGCGCCGCCAGCACCAGCGCCTGGGCAAAGTGTCGGGCGCTCGGTTCCTTGCGGATGCCCAGCGATGGATCGGCCAGCACGCGGCTGGTCAGTTCCTCTATGTACCTGGCAGCTTTCCGCTCCTTGCGCTTCGGGGGTGGGGGAATGGCCATCTCTGCCTCCTCGTCTTCAATGTTTTTGGTCATTCTATCATCTTTCTATCTTACTCACGCGACAACAAGAGCCGCCGCCTCCCGCCCGATGGCGACGGCGTAGTTCGTCCCCCGGTCCCAGGGATAGACCTGGCTCATGTTCGCCATGTAGAGGTTGGGAATGGGCGTCTGGAGCGGTGGGATCTTTTCCGAGTGGTTGACGAAGGGTACCGGCTGGGCGTAGATTTCGCTGAACTTCCAGGTGCGGCGGATCCAATCACGGTTGAAGCGCGGGTTGATGCGCTGGATGCCGGGGATGAATCTGTCCAGCAGCGCCTCGGGCTCCATCTCGAAGTACGGGTGATCCGGCGTGAGATAATCGCCGCAGTAGACGATGGTGTCGCCGCCGTAGTGCTTCTTATCAACGTAGTTGGTGTGTTCCACGAAAGCGAGGAAGGGAAAGCTCTCGCGCTTGGGGATGTTGATCCAGTAGTGCTCGTCGGTGACGCTCTCCTTAAGCGCCAACACCATCACCACGGCGCCCATGGATTTGAGCGCCTCCAGATCGGCGGTGTAGGCATCGGGCAGGGTGGGCGTGCGGGCTTTGAGCATGCTCGGCGAGCAGGTCGCCAGCACGCGGTCGTGGCTCTGGTCGCCTGCGCGCAGTTCCAGCCGGATGCGACCGTCCGCCTCAGGATGCACGCCGCGCACGTGGTGCTCCAGTTTGATCTCCGCGCCTTGCTCGCGGGCTTTGTCCGCCAGCGCGTCCAGGAAGCGCTGGAAGCCGCCTTTGAAGTAGCCCAGTCGCGCCGTGCGCTTGACGATGCGCGCCCAGAACCAGGCCATGTTCACCTGCTGATAGTATGTGCCGAACTTACCTTCCAGCAGCGGCTGCCAGAGGATCTTGTAGGCTCGCTCGCCCAGCGCCGCGCGCAGCCAGTCATGCGCCGCGACCCGCTCCAGCGGTCGCCAGAAGGGGTTGAAGCGCAGGAAGGCCGCCACCGCGCCGAAGCGCAGCCGGTCGATGAAGGGCAGCGGCTCGAATTGCAGCACGCGCAGCGGGCTATCGAGCGGATACAGCTCGCCCTGGTGGTAAATGGACGTCGTCGGGCGCGGGAAGAAGAGCGTCTCTCCCAGCCCCAGTTCCTTCACAAAGTCGATGATCTCCTTGTCGCTGGCGAAGATGTGATGGTAGAAGCGCTCCAGGTGCCAGTCCCAGCGCTCGTCCTTGAAGCCAGCGGCGAGCCCGCCGACGTAGGGCCGCGCCTCGTAGATGGTCACGTCGTGCCCTGCTTTGGCGAGATCGTAGGCGGCGGTGAGGCCAGTCACGCCGGCGCCGATGATGCCGATGTTCATGAGATTGGTTCCTTTTCAGTGCCTAGTCGAGTTCTTCGTTTGTTGCTACCTCGCCAACCAGCGACCAGGGGCCGGCCCACGTGACGTTGACCTGGGCCATGCGCCCTAGCCAGTCGCCCGGCGCTTCGAAGAAGACCAGGCGGTCGGTGCGAGTGCGTCCGAACCAGCGCCCGGTCCGCTCCTGCTTGCCTTCAACGAGGATCTCGATGGTCTCGTTGAGGTAACGCGCGTTTTTCTCCGTCAGGATCTCCGCTTGCAGCTCGTCCAGCGCCTTGCGGCGGCGTTCCTTCTCCTCCTCTGGCACGTCGTCCTCCAGGGTGCGCGTGGCGACGGTAAGCGGGCGCGGCGAGTAGCGGGCGATGTGGGCCTTGTCTAGCCGCAGGTCAGCCAGCAGATCGTAGGTGTGTTGGAATTGGGCCAGCGTCTCGCGCGGAAAGCCGACGATGACGTCGGTGGCGATGGAGACGCCGGGGATCAGCTCGCGGATGCGGGCGACGAGTTGCCGATACGCCGCGACGGTGTAGCCTCGGCGCATGCGGCGCAGAACCTCGTCGTCGCCGGCCTGCACCGGCACCTCGATGTGCTCGCAGACCTTGGGCAGCGCGGCGACGGCGCGCAGCAGCTCGTCTTTCATCCAGTTGGGATGGCTGGTGAGGAAGCGCAGCCGCTCCACCCTGTCGATCTCGTGCAGATGGCGCAGCAGCGTGACCAGCGGCATTTCGTCGGCGTCCACGAAAGCGTCCAGGTCGTAGCCGTAGCGGTCGACGATCTGGCCCAGCAACGTGAGCTCCTTGACGCCCTGCGACGCCAGCTGCTCCGCCTCGGCGATGATGGCGTCCATGGGACGGCTGCGCTCGGCGCCGCGCCGGTAAGGGATCACGCAGTAGGTACAGGCGTGGGAGCAGCCCAGCACGATGGGCATGTAGGCGGTCGCCACGCGCTCCGATGGCGGCAGCACCGTGTCGGTGCGACCCAAGGCCAGCTGGCGAGCCTCGGCGTCGGCGATAAGCGTCTGCGCCTCGTCCAGCATCTCCCGCTCCGCCAGATGCGCCCACAACTCCGTGGGGTCCGAGGGCGGCAGAAAGAGGTCAACCCAGGGGAAGCGTTTCTCCAGCGCCGAGGTGTCCTTCACGCCGACGAAGCAGCCCATCACCGCCAGGACGCGCTCAGGATGGCGCGTTTTGACGCGCTTTAGCTGGTTGATGCGCCCCACGGCTTTATCCTCAGGCTGTTGGCGCACCACGCAGGTGTTCAATACGATCACGTCCGCGTCCCTGGCGCGCTCGCTGGGCTTATAGCCCAGTCGCTCCAATCCGGCCGCCACCCGCTGTGAATCTGCTACGTTCATCTGACAGCCAATGGTCCAGATGTGATAATGCATTTTTATGATATTCCTCTCTCTTATATCGAGGGCATTGTACCGTAAAGCGAGGCGACGGTCAAGGGTGCCGCGCGGGTACGCGGCGTGGGGCTTGGGAGTCTGGCGCTAACCGGGCCGCTGGGGTGCGTTTATACGCTATCGCTTCTCCCACTCGCGCGTCGCATCGCGGATGAGCGCTTGAATCTCCAGGTCGGAGATCTCGCTTACCTTCGTGTAGGTCTTGCCGTCGATGACGAATAGCACGCCGCCGTCGGGCGCGTTCTGCAGGCGAACCGTTCGCTTTTCCAGGGAGGGGCGTGTGCGCTGTATCTCTTCCAGAATCTCGCCAATCTCGTTCGCCAGGTCAATCTGCGGCATCAGTTGCGGAGGCGTTGAGGGTCGACGTAGGCGGAGGGCGGCGTCTGGGAGGGAAGGGGCCGGCGTATCCTGCCTGGGGGGGGCAGACTTGGCTGGGCCTTTCGGCGCGGACGCTTTCTGTTTGGCGATATAGTCTCGGCCAAAACCGGCGACAATTCGGATCGCATTCACGACTTGAGCGCGCACTTTGGGGTCTGGCACGTCGCTCAATCTCTGATAGGGTACGTTGCGCACACGCACTTCCCAGAGACCACGTTCGTTTTGCTGCACGCTCAACAGAGGATCAGCTGGTGCAGGCGCGCGTCCAGTTTTCCCCGGTTTCTCCCTTTTGCGCGACGTATTCCTGGTGAGTATAAGGGATAGCCAGATGGTCAGGCCGATGATGATCAGAATAACTAAGATCAAGAGCGGTAACAAGAAATTTCCCATCATCTCCCCCGATCCCCTTTGATGATTCGTGCGGTGAAGCGACCTCACCGCATTTTGGTTTTAGAGATGCACTATCCTTTCGGTGACACTGCTCTCTTCTCATTATACTTGAGTTGCCGGGTGTCACAATTGCACGCTTTCTGTCACGTATAATGTTACCGAACGTGGTATGGTTCTATCAAATGAT
>CAYVKR010000039.1:0-17419 GCA_964452025.1 uncultured Anaerolineales bacterium | reverse complement strand
ATGGGAAGCCGCCTATGGCGTTTGAGCGACCCTGGAACTGCTTCGTTTGCCCCCTTTGCACATGACGTTGCGTTTTGGACCATAGAGTTTATAATATCTCGTTGGATAGTATCAGACCGTCGGATCTTGCCAGCGGCAATTCGTTGACGTGAGATAGGGGCAGACAGGATTGCCCCTTGTTTTCTTGAAAAAGGCTCCACACAAAACACAAGAACGAGGATAAAACATGGGCTTCTTAAAAAAACTATTTGGCGGACGCGAGAAACCCGTCATCATCGTCTCCGGGCTCCCGCGCTCTGGGACGTCAATGATGATGAAGATGCTGGAACAGGGCGGTCTGGAGATCGTCACCGACGAGATCCGTGAGGCGGACGAGGACAATCCCAAAGGCTACTACGAGTTCGAGCGGGTCAAGAAGTTATCCGACGGCGATACCGCATGGCTACCGCAGACAAAGGGAAAAGTCATCAAGATCATCTCCGCGCTGCTGCTACATTTGCCAGAAGACTACGAATATAAAGTGCTTTTCATGCTCCGGCAGATCGAGGAGATCCTGGACTCGCAGCGCCGCATGCTGATCCGGCGCGGTGAGCCGACGGACCGCGTGGACGACGGCGAGATGGCGGCGATGTTTGAAAAACACCTGCGCAAGGTCTATGCCTGGATGAACAGTCAACCCAACCTGGACTATCTAGACGTAGATTACAACGAGCTGCTGCGCGGCAACGCCATGCCCATCATTCGCCAGATCAACGACTTTCTGGGCGGCGCTCTGGACGAGCAGGCGATGGCCTCGGTCATCGATCCAAGCCTCTATCGACAGCGAGCCAACGAACGTTGAGATATGGGCAAACGAAGCATGGCTCAAACGCCATAGGCGGCTTCCCATCATGTTTCCCTCCCGCATCAACCCAGCTTCGTTTGCTTTGCTTTCGCCTACGCAGTTTCTACGATACGGAGGGCATTTTCACCAGCAGACTCGCTTCGAAATCCCGATATTCGAAGTATTCATAACGAAGCACGTACTTACGAAGGAGACGTATTTATATGACGAAGGAAAGCATTCTCAATCCCCCTTACGGCGGGGAGTTGGTCAATCTACTGGTAGAAGGTGAAGAACGAGAATCCTTGATCGAGCGGGCGGGGCACTATCCCTCCCTGCAGCTCTCCGACCGCAATCTCTGCGATCTGGAGCTCCTGGCCGTGGGCGGCTTCTCGCCGCTGGATCGCTTTATGGGTGAGGCTGATTACAAACGCGTTCTTACCGAGATGCGCCTCGACAACGGCACACTCTTTCCTATTCCTATCACACTGACGATCAACAAGGAAGATCTGCCAGTGCGCGAGGAGTGGATTACGTTGCGGGATTCCCGTAACTATGTGATCGCCGTGATGCGCCTGGAAGACGTCTTCCGCTGGAACCCGCTGCGCGAGGCACGGTTGGTCTTCGGCACCACCGACTCTCGTCACCCCCTGGTCTCCGAGATGGAGCAGTGGGGCGACTTCTGCATCTCCGGTGAACTGAAAGGCCTCAATCTGCCAACCCATTACGACTTTATGGAGATCCGCCGCACGCCCGCGCAAACGCGCGCCTTGCTGGAGGAGTTGGGCAATGAGAAGGTGGTCGCTTTCCAGACCCGTAATCCCATGCACCGCGTGCATGAGGCGCTGACCAAGCGCGCCGTCGAGCGGGTGGGGGGCAGCTTGCTAATTCACCCCGTCGTCGGCCTGACCAAGCCCGGCGACGTGGATCACTACACCCGCGTCCGCGTCTACAAAGCGCTGACAGCCACCTACTACGACGACTATGACGCAGTGCTCAGCCTGCTGCCGCTGGCGATGCGCATGGGCGGGCCGCGCGAAGCGCTATGGCACGCTATCATCCGCCGCAACTACGGCGCCACGCACTTCGTCGTGGGGCGGGATCACGCCGGGCCGGGCAAAGATAGCAGCGGCAAACCCTTCTACGGCCCCTACGAGGCGCAGACCATGATGGCCCAGTACGGTGAGGAGATCGGCGTTGAGGCCGTGACCTTCCAGGAGCTGGTCTACGTGCCTGATGAGGACCGCTACGTCTCCCGTGAGGACGCGCCTGAGGGCGCCGAGACCGCCTACATCTCCGGTACCCAGGTGCGCGAGGAGTACCTCGCTAACGGCAAAACGTTGCCTTCCTGGTTTACCCGTCCGGAGACCGCGGACATCCTGCGCCAGAGTTATCCGCCGCGTGACAAACAGGGCCTCTGTCTCTGGTTCACCGGCTTGAGCGGTGCCGGTAAGTCGACCATCGCCAACGTGCTGACGGCCATGCTGCTGGAGCATGGTCGCCAGGTCACGCTGCTGGACGGTGACGTGGTGCGTACGCACCTCTCCAAGGGCCTTGGTTTCAGCAAGGAGGACCGCGACACCAATATTATGCGCATCGGCTTCGTCGCCGGTGAGATCGCCCGCCAGAACGGCACCGTGGTCTGCGCGGCCATCAGCCCCTACCGCAACACGCGCAACGCGGCGCGAGAGATGGTCGGCGAAGGCCGCTTTATCGAGATCTTCGTGGACACGCCGCTGGAGGTCTGTGAGGAGCGCGACGTGAAGGGCCTCTACGCCAAAGCACGTCGCGGCGAGATCAAGGGCTTCACCGGCATCGACGATCCTTACGAAGCGCCGCAGCATCCAGAGATTCACCTGGAGACTGTGGGTAAGACGCCAGAAGATAACGCTCGGGAGATTGTCCAGTACCTTGAGGAGCGTGGGTTCCTGAATCACGTGTAGTGTCTATCTATCGAAATACTCCCACAGAGCTCGGATTTCCTTGCGAAATCCGAGCTCTATCTCTTCCTCAGATTGCTGCCTCCTGCGGGATTTCGAAGCGAGTCCGCTGGTAAAAGCGCCCTCCGTACCGTAGAACCTGCGCAGACAAAAATAAGGCAAACGAAGCAGTTCCAGGGTGGCGCAGACGCCACAGAGGGCTTCCAATCGTGTCTGCCATGCGCATTAACCCAGCCAACCCCAGATTTGTTTGCCCCGCGTGCCTCTTCATTCGCTCTTTGCTCTATTTTGAGGTATAATAAGTGACTGGGACGCTTCCTTTCCCCCAAAACAATCTCACCAAAGGGCGGTTTTTTCTGTGGACCAAGAAGATACTGTTGTGATGCAAAATAACACTGGCAAGATTCGCCAGGTTGATATCGATCGAGAGATGCGCAGCTCATATCTCGATTACGCCATGAGCGTGATCGTAGCACGCGCACTGCCCGACGCGCGCGATGGTTTAAAGCCCGTGCAGCGCCGTATTCTCTACGCCATGTACGACATGGGCATTCGCCCGACATCGGCGTACAAGAAATCAGCCCGCATTGTCGGCGAGGTGCTGGGTAAGTACCATCCGCACGGCGACTCCGCTGTCTACGAAGCGATGGCACGTCTGGCCCAGGACTTCTCTGTGCGCTATATGCTGGTCGATGGACAGGGCAACTTCGGCTCCATCGACGGCGATTCACCCGCCGCCATGCGTTACACCGAGGCGCGGCTGGCAAAGATCTCCATGGAACTGTTAGCCGATATCGACAAAGACACCGTCGATTGGGTCGACAACTTCGATGGGACGTTGCAGGAGCCCCAAGTACTCCCTGCGGCCATGCCGAACCTGCTGGTCAACGGCTCGTCGGGCATCGCCGTGGGTATGTCCACCAACATCTCCCCCCACAATCTCAAAGAGGTCATCGACGCGCTCATCTATCTGTTGGATAACTGGGAGCGACAAGAGGACATCGGCGTCGCAGAGCTGATGCAGTTCATCCAAGGGCCGGATTTCCCCACCGGCGGCGTCATCATGGGCCGCGATCCCATCGTGCAGGCCTACGGAACGGGGCGCGGCAAGGTCATCATGCGCGCGGTAGCCCACATCGAGGAGATGCGCGGCGCACGCCACCGGATCGTCGTCACCGAGATCCCCTATATGGTCAACAAGACCACGTTGATTGAACGCATCGCCTCACTGGTGCGCGACGGGCGGCTCGACGAGATCAGCGACCTGCGCGACGAATCGGACCGGCGCGGCATGAGCATCGTTATCGAGCTGAAGCGCGGCACGCAGCCGCAGAAGGCGCTCAATCGGCTCTTCAAATACACGCCGCTGCAATCGACCTTTGGCGTGCGCTTATTGGCCCTGGTCGATGGGCAGCCGCGCCTGCTCTCGCTCAAGCGACTGCTGCTGATCTTCCTGCAGCACCGCAACGAGGTGGTCATTCGCCGCGCGCAGTACGAGCTGGAAAAAGCCCAGGCACGCGCCCACATTCTGGCCGGACTGCTCATCGCCCTGGATCACCTGGATGCGGTCATCCAGACCATCCGCCAGTCGCCCGACGTGGACACTGCCCGCAGTCGGCTGATGGAGCGCTTCGAGCTGAGCGAAATCCAGGCCCAGGCGATTTTGGATATGCCGCTACGTCGTCTCACCGGCCTGGAGCGCCAGAATCTGCTGGACGAGTACCACGCCCTACAAGCGACCATTGAGGATCTGGAAGGCCTACTCGCCTCACCGGAGCGGCAGCGCGAGGTGATCCGGGAGGAGCTGCTGGCCGTAGCAGAACAATACGCGGACCCACGCCGCACGCAGATCAACCCGCACGCGGACGCCTTCTTCAACGAAGAAGATTTTATCGACGAAGAGCGGGTTCTGATCCCCATCACGCAGCGCGGCTATATCAAGCGAGTGCCAGCGCGCGTCTACCGCAGCCAGCGGCGCGGCGGGCGCGGCGTTATTGGTATGGACACACATGAGGAAGATGAGATCGTGCATCTGATCTCGGCCGGCTCGCTGGATACACTCCTTTTCTTCACCGATAGGGGGAAAGTCTATCAGGAGCGCGTCTACCAGATTCCAGAAGCGTCACGTACCGCCAGAGGCTCGTTGCTGGTGGGCGTGCTGGCTCTGGGCGCCCACGAGCAGGTGACGGCCATGCTCGGCGTCGACAGTTTCGATGGCGACGGGCGCTATTTCACCATGATCACGCGCCAGGGCTACGTCAAGCGTGTGGAACTGCATGAGTTCAGCGCCGTCCGACCCAGCGGTCTTATCGCCATCTCCCTAGAAGAGGGTGACGAGTTAGGCTGGGTGCGCATGACGGAAGGAGGACAAGAACTGATCCTGGTAACGGAGCAGGGCAAAGGCATTCGCTTCAGGGAAGACGCCGTGCGCGCCATGGGCCGCACGGCGCGCGGCGTCATCGGTATCCGCCTGGAGAAGGGCGACAAGGTGACCGGCGCGGATGTTGTGGAACCGGGCGCGGACCTCTTCGTGGCATCGTGGAAAGGCTACGGACGTCGCACGTCGCTGGATGAGTTCCGCACGCAGGGACGCGGCGGCAAGGGCATCTGGGCCTACAAAGTCAGCAAGACGACCGGGCCCGTGGTGGATGCGCGCGTCGTCCATGAGAACGATGAGCTCTCCCTTATCTCCGAGGGCGGCATCGTCATCCGCACGCCGGCCGCCAACATTCCCACCATGGGCCGCTACACACGCGGCGTCCAGATGATGGACCTCAAAGAAGGCGACCGGGTCGCCTCTGTGGCGCGGTTGGAAGAGAAAGTGCCAGACGATGAGGGAGATACCCAGGCATAAAGCGGATGGCGAGAGCTCAGGCTGAGGATACGCGCAAAGGGGCGAACAAGATGGCGAAGAAACGGACGAAGTTAAGCGAACCGAGCCAGCTGGTTGCACTGCTGCCGGACGCCGACGCCGAGTCGCTGGCAGAAACCATGGTCGCCTTCGCCAACGCTGACGGCGGCACGCTCTACGTGGGCGTCAACAGACGCGGTCATCCCACCGGCACGGTCTATCCGGAGGACTTTGATACTGTCGTGCATCAGGCAGAGCGTCGCTGTCGTCCGCCCATCCCGGTAGAGTGGCAGCAGACCGAAGCGCACGGCGCCTTCATCTTTGCAGGACACATCCGCCGCAGCCCAGAGTTGCACGCCCTGGACGACGGTCGCGTGCTGGTGCGCACAGGCGACGAGAACCGTCCCCTCTCCGGCGATCAGGTACGCCAGCTGGCGACGACGCGCTCGGCCGGTGACTACGAGGCGGAGCCGATACCCGGCGCCACCCGCGAGGATTTCGACGAAGAGCTGCTGCAAGAGTTCATTGAGAAGTGGGAAGAGCGTCAGGGCCGCCCGCTGACGCGCCCAATTAACGAGTTGCTCAAAGATCAGGGGTGGCTAACGTCTGAGGAACAGCCGACGGTCGCCGGTATTCTGCTCTTTGGCAAGAATCCAGAGATCTTCATCCCGCGCAGTGGGCTCGTCTTCGTGCGCTTTGAGGGCACGGAGATGCGCGGTGAGGGCGGGCAGCCCGGCTACGGGCGGCGCGTCGAGGTCAAAGGGCCGCTACCGCAAATCATCCAGCGCACATGGGAGATTCTCCAGGAGGAGATTCAGGTCGGCGCGGTGGTGCGCGATTTGCAGCGCGAGGAGAAGTGGCGCTATCCGCCAACGGCGATCCGCGAGGCCCTGGTCAACGCGGTAGCGCACCGCGACTACCGGCTGCGCGGGCGAGCCACCGAGGTACGTATGTTCTCCAATCGGCTCGAGGTCTCCAGTCCCGGCGGTCTGCCAGGCTTCATCACCGTGGACAACATCGTCGACGAGCACTTCTCCCGCAATCCGCGCATTGTCAACGGCTTGTTCCAGTGGCGCTACATCGAAGAGTTGGGCCTCGGCGTCGATCTGATGATTGAGGAGATGGTCAACGCAGGGCAAGAGCCGCCGACGTTCCACGAGACACCGTTCTCTTTCACCGTGACCTTTGAATCTGCCATCACCCGGCGCCCGCGCTCCGGTCAGCGGCTCTCCATGAACGAGCGGCAGGCCAAAGCGTTGGACTACGTGCAGAAGAATGGACGCATCACCAACGGCGAGTATCAAGAGCTCTGTCCCGACGTGAGTTCAGAGACACTGCGGCTGGATCTGGTCGATCTGGTGGAGAAAGGCGTGCTGCTCAAAGTGGGCGCCAAGCGCGGGACGTACTATATCCTGAAATAGCGCGACACGTCACTAATTCCAAGAACGGGCAAAAGAAGTCCCTCAAACACCATAGGCGGCTTCCCATCATGTTTCCCTCCCGCATCAACCCCGGCTTCGTTTGCCTTGCCTTCGCCTACGCAGGTTCTACGATACGGAGGGCGTTTTCACTCACCAGCAGACTCGCTTCGAAATCTCAGAACCTCACACATCCTCAGGGCGACCGTCACCTTGGGGATGTCTGCAAGGAGACCCTGATGACGTATCATCTACGACGATCCGAAAAGGCCATCACCGAGCGAAAAACGCTGCTGGCGATCATCCAAGCGCAGAAATACCTCACGTTGGCGCTCTGCAAAGACAACGAGCCGTATCTGGTGACGATGAACTACGGCTTTGACGCTGAGGCGAACTGTTTTTATTTGCACAGCGCAGATGAAGGCAAAAAGAGCGACTACTGGCGGGAGCAGCCAGTGGTCTGGGGTCAGATTTTAGATGATCATGGCTACGTCACCGGTGCGTGCGATCACGCCTATCGCACCGTGCAGTTCAGGGGACGGGTCACGTTCATCGAGGATATCTCAGCGAAGCATCACGCCCTCTCGCTGATGATTGATCAATTGGAACCGGACCCTGCACCCATCAAAGCGCGACCACTGAATCCAAAGCGTCTCGCGAATGTGACGGTCCTGCGCATTGACATTGAGGCACTGAGCGGCAAGGACAACAGTGCGCCAGAAACGTAGCCTCCCATCAAACGTAATTTGATGGGAGGCCAGGTATTGTCGGTTCGTACCAGACATCGGATTTTTCTAAGAAATCCGATGTCTATCCTGGTGTCGCTGTTTTCACACGGATAGTTTCTCTGCGGTCACGTCGCTTTCAAACCCAAATTATCCCAAAATAACCCCAGTTATCCCAAATTCATGTTGGGATAACTGGGGATACAATGAATTTACGGATACCAACAAGAAACTTCTTTGAGGGTGATAAAAAACGCTCCTATTTCGTCGTCTCGACACGCTGCCAGAGCTTGGAGAGCGGGCGGTTTAGCAGCCGCACGTTGAAGAAGACCAAAAGCCATAGATGCAGACGGGCAGCGAAAAGCAGCAGCGTCCAGAAGAACTCGTGGAGATTCTCAGGATACCCCACAAGTAAGCGTACCCCTTGCCACGCTTCCAAGGCCGCAGACCGCATACGCACGGGCGACATGCGCACGTAGTCCTGCGCGTAACCCCCGGCGGAGCGCACTTTCTGACGAAGCCAGTCGCTGTACGTCGTGGGATAGTTCACGCGAACCCGCGCGCCGGGCGCATAGCGAATGCTGCCGCCTTGCTGCGCGATGCGGTGCGAGATGACAGCGTCCTCTGCCAGCGCGTCTTCTGGCACGCGTCCAACCAGATCCCGGCGGACCGCGAAGAGATAGCCGGAACAAAGCAGAAACGCTCCGGCGCGATCTCGTTCCAGACGCAAGCGATGGGCACTATCCGTGAGAAAGTGCGACCAGTACCCAAGCACTGTATCACGAGCGTTGGTGCTGACAGGCTGTCCGGTCACCGCGCCGACGCGGGCATCCTCAAAAGGCACCAGGAGTCTGGATAGCGCCTCTTCTTCTATCACCACGTCGCCATCGCTCAAGACGATGATGTCACCCTGGGCAGCTTTCAGCCCATAATTCAACGCGGCTGGCTTGCCACGCTGCGGATCGGCCACGTGGCGCACGTTGGAGTGTTCGGCAGCGTAGGCGTCCACAATCGCCGTGGTCTCCGGGTCGGGGCAGACCACGAGAATCTCCATGTCATCTGTCGCCTGCTCCAGGAATGCTGCAATGGCTCGCCCGACGGTTTTGGGCTCGCGGAATGCAGTGATGATCACGCTAACTTTCATTTCTCACACCTAACCTGTTATGGCTCTACGGGATTGCGCCGGGTCAGGCTTTAAAATCCCCCCAGCCGTCACCCTGAGCGTAGTGGAAGGGTCTCTGTCTCCACCGTTGAGATTCCTCGACTACGCTCGGAAACTTGTCCAGACGCAGTGGGGATGACACCTCCCCACCACCCTGCGAAATCCAAAAGAGTCCTGTTATGAAACGTCTCGCACCACTTCACCGGATCCTTATCCCAAATTGATTTGGGATAATTTTGGGATAATTTGTGAAATCGAGGTCAAATATCAGATTTATCATCAGCCAATGCAGTAGGATTTTTGGCAGAACCACACAAGAAGGCCACAAACCATCAGGCTAGCAGGCGTTCCATCAACGTCTGGGCACGGTGGGCCGCCTTCTGCCAGGAAAAACGTTGAAGATTGGCACGTCCACGGGAAATCAGCGTCTGGCAGAGATCCTTGTCGGTAAGCAGCTGCGTCAAGCCCTCGGCAATAGCCGACGTGTCTCCGGGGTCAACAAGCAGCGCGCCCTCACCAGCGACTTCCGGTAGGCTGGACGTGGTGCTGGTGAGTACCGGCACATCACAGGCCTGCGCTTCCAGCACGGGAAAACCAAATCCCTCGTAGAGAGATGGAAAGGCGAAAACCGTCGCGCCCGAGAGTAGGGCATCTTTGTCGGCTTCAGCGACGTAACCAGGAAACAAGATCCGATCCTGCGAATCAAGCGTGGAGACGTGCTGAAAGATTAGATCGGCAAGCCAACCCGCTGGTCCTGCCAGCACCAGCTGAAGCGTGGGATGGTCAGCGCTGATCTGATCAAAGGCGTTGACCAACCGCACCAGGTTTTTGCGCGGCTGAATGCGTCCCAATGAGAGCACGTAGGGGCCTTCGGCAATGCCGTAGCGCGCCCGAACGGCCTGCAAGCGTTCCAAATCGCGCACCGGGCGCAGCGCTGCATCGTATCCAGGATAGACCACGGTGATCTTCTCGTGCGCGATGCCGTAGGCTGCCATCAATGCGTCCCGTGTCGCTTTGGAATCCGCAAGAATCTGCGAGGCCACCGCTGCATTCCAGCGTGTGCTGAGCATCAGATAGAGGCGTTGACCTGCGGGATGCGCTTCAGGGAAGAATCGATATCCAACGTCGTGCACGGTGACCAGCGTGTGGCGCGGCCTCACCAACGGAAGCACGTGGGCCGGCACGAAGAGCAGCTCCGGCGGTCGGCGCGCCATCTCCCAGGAGAGGCCCAGATGCGTCCACAGGCGAGGTATCGAGATGGTGCGCACCTCGGCGCCGGTAAAGGCGTTGGACGGCAGCGGCTGGCGTGCGTAGAGTCGCACTGTGTGCTCTGGCAGCAAGCGAGGAAGCAACGCATGGATCAGATGATAAGAATAGGCTTCGGTGCCCGTCGGCGCCGTGCTGACAGCACGGCTGGCGTCAATGCCGATACAAGGCTGCGATTCCGGCTTCACGTCACGGCATGACGATGGTGAGCGGGACAGGCACCAGGGTCAGGATGAACAGCATGACCATCCCCCAGCCCACCATCCGGCGTGTGGTATCAAGCGGGGTCACATTGTCCAGCGGCGCAGGATGCTTGGGCCCCATCAGCATACCCAGCGTCCCCCAAACCACCCACGTCCAGCCGGCGTCGTTGCCGCGCAACGTCAACAGCACTCCCCACCCGATCATCATGCCGACAAAGACGCGCGCGATAGTCCACGCAGTCTTGCCAAACATAGCGTAGGTGACGTGCCCGCCGTCCAGCTGTCCCACAGGAAAGAGGTTGAGGGCGGTCACCAGCAAGCCGGCCCAGGCGGCAAAGGCCACCGGGTGCAGCATCACGTCGAAGCCGCCAGAAGGTAGGGGGCGCCCGAAGACAATCCACTTGGAGAGGAAGTAAAGGAGTGAGTTGCCTTCCATGTAATAGGGCTGCGTCTCCGGCAGCGGCTGGACGTTAGAGAGAGAGAGTCCCAGAAAGAGCAACGGAATCGCCACGATCAGCCCGCCCAGGGGGCCGGCGACGCCGATATCGAAGAGCGCCTTGCGGCTGCGCATGGGTCCTTTCTGGGTGATGACGGCGCCCATCGTCCCCAAGATGTTGAGTGGGAGAGGGATGAAATACGGCAGGCTGACGGGCGAGCCGTAACGACGGCCCACAAAGTAGTGGCTCAGTTCGTGCGCGGTTAGAATGCCCAGAAGCGTACCCGCAAACGGCAAGCCTAATAGCAAATCGGCGGGATGGGTCATGGGCTGGCCGCCCTCGTTCATTGTGCCAATGAAAACCACTGAGAGCAGCGTGAGCACGAAGAGCACCGCATTCACCCAGGGCTTACCGGTTTTCTTGTCCATCACGACGGGCAGGGCTTGCAGGATGACGTCACCATCCCGCTGGCGCAACGTGGGCGTGTATCCGAACTCCTCAAAGCGACGGCTGATTTTATCAAAGAGCGGCCCACTATCTTGCCCGCGAAGATCAATCACAAACTCCAGAGAGGGACGGTCACCGTCCGACCCCAGCATACGTATAGAATGAACGACAACCAACACCTGAATAGCTTCTTGTAAGCGCTGTGTCATTGAGGCCTCGGTGACACTCTCTTGTGTCCAGTTTCCCATAGTTAACCCACCTCTTTTCTCATACCCGACTGGTAAGACGTTAGCCTTTGGCCCATGATATACAATCCTATCGAGCCGATAGCGCAGACCAAATGCGTCCAACCATCCAAACGGTGTCCAGCCAACATCAACGCCGGATCGGCGCGCAGCGAGATCAGCGCTGCCAGGCCCAACATGTAGCCAGCGATAAACAAACAACTACGTCGCGGGAAGAGCATAGCTAGCCCGCCCATCAGCAGAGCCAACAGCGCCGCGATCCCCTGTACCGCATAGCGCGGCCTGAAGACGTGATAGAGATCCGGCGCGCCCACGACGAGCCATCGTAACGCCAGCGGTGCATTGGGCGCTTCCCGCCCCCAGGCACAGCCAGCGTCTGCGCATCCCCACCATGCACCTGCCGCAACGAGCAACCCCGCCGGCACCACCAGACGAAGCAGCGGTCGCCACGTCGCGCTCGTCCAGCGGGTATGCATGAAAAACGCCAGCGCTCCACCGATCCAGGCACCAATTCCATGTAGTCCGCCGGTTTGTCGGATAGCGAGTATCTCGCCAGGCCGGGCCGCAAAGTAGCTCACATGTTCCAGCACGTAGCCCAACCGTCCACCTAACAGCGCGCCGGCAGCAAGTATCCAAACCAACCCTATCATGCGTCGCCGGTCAAGACCTCGTCGGGGCGCCATCGCCCAAATCCAAACCAAGGCCAGGGAGACACCCACGAACAGACGCAGGGTATAGGGCAAAATTCGCCATGAACCGATCTGCATATCAGCCCCAACTATGGGCAACCGAAGCCGTTCCAGAGCGGCTCAGCCCCAATAGGTGACTTCCCGTCATGTTTGCCATGCGCATTAACCTCAGCGTCCATCAACCTTGACTCCACTGAAATAACTAGCAGAAATCGGATTTTTCTACGACTTGATATTATATCTGGATTTCTCATGACAAAAATCACTAGATGTAGGGCATGGCCACCTAAAAATCCGATTTCTTGGACCTTTTTTCAGTAGAGTCAACGGTGCGAGCGCACACCATCCTCGTACGAAAATGCCGGTTTTTGGAGCGCCAGCATCCTGCTGGCAGCGTCATGCCGACAAGCTGTCGGCACTCCAGCAACCAGGTATGCTTGAGTATTCGCCATTCGCCATTCATCATTCGCTATTTTCGAAGGAGTCAACCTTGGTTTCGTTTGCCTTCGTCCATACAGGTTTCTACGGTGCAGAGGGCGTTCTCTCCAGCTGACTCGCTTCGAAATCCCAGTATAGCACGGTGAGAACGGAAAACAACGTCTTAAAAAGATCAAGCCCTCTCCGATACCGAAGAGGGCTTGCGTGGAAAAGCCAATTGGCTATTCGAGTTCGACCTTCGCGCCGGCGTCTTCGAGCTTCGCCTTGGCGTCCTCGGCGGCCTCCTTGGAGACGGCCTCCAACACGGCCGTGGGCGCGCTCTCAACCAGATCCTTGGCCTCTTTGAGTCCCAGGGGGGTCAGCTGACGCACGACCTTGATGACGTTGATCTTCTTGGGACCGAAATCCTGAAGCATGACGTCAAACTCGGTCTGTTCCTCTTCCGGCTCAGCGGCTGCGCCAGCAGCGGGCATGGCGGCCATGGCCATGGGCGCAGACGCACTAACGCCCAGTTTCTCTTCCAAGGCTTCAACCAGCTCACTGGCTTCCATCAATGTAAGTTTGCTAATTTCCTCTACCAAGCTTTCAATATCTGCCATCGTAAATCCACCTCTTTTGAGTTAATGTTTCTTGTGAGTGCTTCTTGATATATCTACGTTCGTTAAGCTGCAGCCTCGGCGGACGCGCCGCCCTCTTCCAGCTTATCGACATAGGCTTGCATGACGTTGAGTACTTGCCGGACGCCACCTGCGACCACGCCAGCCAGCTGCGTAGCGGGCGCATGGATAGTGCCCAGAACCTGGGCAAACAGCTCGTCGCGCGTTGGCAACTCGGCCAAGGTCTCCGCCTGCGCAGCATCGTAGTAGCGGTCTTCGACAACGGCGCCCCGAATCGTGAATTCCCCTTCGTCAATATCGCCGGCGAACTCCTTAAGGATTTTCGCCAGGGGGGGCACGTCCTCATGACAGAACGCCACCAGCGTCGGGCCGGTCAGTAGATCCGTGGGGATCTCCAGATTTTTGTCGTCTACAACGCGTTGAAAAAGCGTATTCTTGATCACGTAGACGAGACCATCGTTGTCGCGTACCTGATTGCGCAAGTCCTCCAGCTGACCGACGGAAAGCCCCAGATAGTGGGCCAACACGACGCCGCGGCTTTTATCCAGTTGCTCAGCGTACTCGGTGATCAATACCTCTTTACGTTTGCGTGAAATAGCCAATCTCGCTCACCTCCTCCATATCACTAGAAAATGGTCCTTGTGCCTACCGACACAAGGACCAAGGGATATTCCACAAGGGGGTATCACCTGTTTGTACCCTGTCTCGGCAGGAAATTAAGCGCTAATGCGCACCTGCTGTCTTCGACAAAGAAAACAGCGGATCACAGAATAAAGGATAGCCTTACGCTGGTGCCTCCATGGCATACGCTTCCACCGGATCAATCTTGACGCCCGGCCCCATGGTCGGTGCCAACGTGACGCGCTGCACATATTGCGTACGGTTGATGGCGGGGGGACGCGCAGAGCGGATGGTGGACATAATCGCTGCCAGGTTACCCATCAGATCCTCATCGGAGAAGCTGACTTTGCCGATGGGGAAATGCAGGTTCCCACTCCGATCCAGACGATACTCGACTTGACCAGCTTTGGAATCCTTGATGGCACGTTCCAGATCGTCTGGCGGCACCATAGTTCCAGTCTTGGGATTGGGCATCAAGCCACGTGGGCCCAGGACGCGCCCTAGACGGCCCACTTTGGACATCATCTGTGGAATAGCAATAGCGACGTCAAATTCCGTCCACCCGTCCATGATCTTCTGGATACCTTCGTCATCGGTGATAACGTAGTCAGCCCCCGCTTCTTCAGCGACAGACGCGACATCGGGAGTAGCGAAGACCAACACCACAATCTTTTTACCCAGACCATTCGGCAGCTGGATCATACCCCGGATCTGCTGGTCCGCACGGCGGGGATCGAGTCCCGTTCGAATGTGCAGCTCGACTGTGGCGTCGAAATTGGCGTAGCTAACCTCTTTGACCAGCTTCACAGCCTCGTCGGGCGGATATGTGCGCGTGCGATCAACTTTCTGAAATGCTTCTATGTACTTCTTGCCTCGGCGTAACATTGATTGAAGAACTCCTTGTGGTCCAAACGGGCAGAAAACGCCCTCCCACCAGATATATACAGTATCTACTCTTTGATAAGGATTCCCATGCTACGGGCTGTGCCCGCGACCATACGCTCGGCGGCTTCGATGTCATGAGCGTTCAAATCCTTCATCTTCTTCTCGGCGATCTCACGCAACTGCTGCGGCGTGAGATTGCCGACCTTGTCGCGATTGGGTTCTGACGATCCCTTCTCAACACCGGCGGCTTTTCGCAGCAGGTCCGCCGTCGGGGGTGTCTTGAGAATAAAATCAAAGGACGAGTCTTGATAAATCGTGATCTCGGCCGGGATGATATCCGGGGCGAGATGCGATGTCTTCGCGTTGTATTGCTTGCAGAACCCCATCAAGTTGATACCGTGTTGGGCCAATGCAGGTCCGATAGGGGGGGCAGGGTTTGCCTTGCCCGCCGGGATCTGCAACTTGACCACCGCTTTTACTTTCTTCTTAGCCATCTGCCTGTACTCCTCACCTTGCTACCACACGCGACCCAGATACTGTCGGATCACGTTTGGCCGTCCTGAAAAAGGGCCAGCCAAATAAAAATATAGGGTATCCCTTTCTCTACTGAAAAAAGTTTTTCAGTAGAGTCACGTTTTTTCTACCTGTAAAAAGTCCAACTCTACCGGCGTCTCACGCCCAAAGAAGGAGACTAGAACGTGCAACTTAGCCCGCTCTTCGTCGATATCTTCGACCACGCCGATAAAATCTGCAAAGGGACCTTCGATGATACGTACTTTCTGACCGGGTTTGAAGGTCGCACGAATCTGCGGCGCCTCAGCCTCCATACGATGCAAAATGCCTTTGACCTGATCTGAACGCAGCGGCACCGGCTTGTTTCCCATGCCCACAAACCCCGTTACGCCGGGCGTGTTTCGCACCACGTACCAGGAATCATCGGTCTGAATCATCTGGACGAGGATGTAGCCAGGATAGAGGCAACGTTCAACATTCCGTCGTTCGCCATCTTTGATCTCGATCTCCTCAACAGTCGGCACCACCACCTGGAAGATATAATCTTGCATGCCCATCGACTCAATGCGCTGTTCCAGGTTATGCTTGACCTTCTGCTCTGAGCCGGAATAGCAATGGATAACAAACCAGGCTCGCTGATCCTGTTCCCCAAACAGCTCGTCCCCGGCGAAGGGATCTGGTAGCAGATGTTCACTCGCGGACATCTCCTCGAGCGACATGGGTGCTTCCTCTTCCTCCGGTTCCGGTTCGACCTCGGGACTGACAGCGGCTTTCGGCTGAAGGTTCTCGGGAACCGGTTCCGGTTCGCCAGGCGGCTCCTCAGATATGGGTTCCGGCTCCTCCGGAAGCTCGACCTCGGTTTCCGGTTCCTCGTCAGCTTGCAGTTCAGAGAGATCTTCTTCAACGCCAAAGCGCTGGAGAAGTGCCTCTGGAGAAAAATCCGCGTCAGAAGCCGACGTTTCTTCGCCGGTCTCGTTATTCTGAAGAAGAGTCTCTTCTTCCATGATAACCGCTATGCCTCTTCCCCTTGCCCAATCAAAACGGCAGCCGTCAGAATGCCCGCCAGAATGACGACGCCCAGAATCACGAACAAGAGGTTCTGGTTGATAATGCCTCTGAGAACCCAACCAAAGAACAAGTCCAAGGCCCCAAGAAAGATCGCCATGCTCAACGTCGCCAAGCCTACGATCTTGGTCAGCGCCAGGGCTTCCTCGCGGCTGGGCCAACGCACTTTTCGGATCTCGCTCCGCGTATCACGGAAATAACGCAGCAGAGCATTCTCCTGTTTACGCCCTTTTTTCTTTCGGCTTCGGCCCGCCATTGTACCTCCGTCGCGTACCAATCATCAGTTTTACAGATTAAAGACACCGCCTAGCAACGACGGTGTCTACAAACAAACAGGCAGGCGAGGCAGGAATCGAACCCGCAACCTACGGTTTTGGAGACCGTTGCTCTCCCTGATTGAGCTACTCGCCTACGTAGCGACTACTTGGTCTCCCGGTGCACCGTGTGTTCTCGACACCGAGGACAGTAGCGTCGCAACTCCAACCGACCCGGATCATTGCGTCGGTTTTTTTCGGTCAGATAATTCTGTTCCTGACATTCCGTACAGGCTAACGTCACATGAGATCGAACCGGTTTACGTTTTCTAGCCATAATTCCTCTTTTCTTTTATCCCTTTGTGAAGGTTTTTCTCCTTCAAAGCCCATGCTCGGACTTGAACCGAGGACCCCTATCTTACCAAGATAGTGCTCTACCGACTGAGCTACATGGGCACAAAAAAGGTGGGCAGAGGCGGATTCGAACCACCGAAGGCTGAGCCAGCTGATTTACAGTCAGCCCCCTTTGTCCACTTGGGTATCTGCCCACGATAGCCGACGGTGGGAATCGAACCCACAACCCTCCGCTTACAAGGCGGATGCTCAGCCGTTGAGCTACGTCGGCGCAGCGCGAATTATAGCACACTGCACCTTCTGGTCAAAATTCAACACCCACGCCACGAGCAACGGTTAGTATACACAACTCCGGGGTTTTGTCAACCCTGCGTATTCTGTCACGTAAAATCTTACCGAATGAGGTATGGTATTGTCAAATGATAAGCTTACCGAACAAAAGGAGACCTACCATGCCCTCAGAAAC
>CAYVKR010000038.1:2725-17673 GCA_964452025.1 uncultured Anaerolineales bacterium | reverse complement strand
ATCTGGGGAACCCAGGTTGATGTGGACACGCTCTACGAGAAGTGGCAGGATTGAGAATGAGGCGGTTCTATCGGCGAGCATCGGTGCTCGGGTGGCTGGCGCTTTTTCTGCTGGCGTTAGGCGGCTGCGCCGGTGTGCCCCGCGCGCGGCAGGAAGGTTACCGGGAGCTCGCTTCCTGGTTGGAGACGCATGCGCTGTCCGAGGAGACGTTGGCGGTGCAGGAGCGCACCGCCTGGGAACCGCTGGTTGAGTCGCCGCTGGTGACACTGCCGGTGGGCGGAGACGCTTCCGCGTTGCTGGACCAGCTTAGCGAAAAGCGTCCCGATTACTGTGTGAGCCTGCGCAGCGTGGCCTGGGAAGGTGTGCTGGCGTCGCCGTGGTTTCGGGAACACTATCGACGGGTTGCGGCGACAGCGGCGGTGGACGATCCGGCGACTCCCGTGACGTTGTATCGCTATCGCCCCTCGCCTTTTGAGGGGGGTGAGGTGATGACGCTGGAGCGTACGCTTCGGGACCCCGCCGTGGGCCACCTGGCGTTGCAATCAGCACGGCTCAGCCGGCGGCGAGTGGCGCCCGGCGATCCAGTCTACGTCAGCGTGGAGCTGGCAGGCGAGCTGCGCGAGCCCCTCGAAGCCGTGTGGCGGCTGCATGACCTCGAGACGGACCGCCGCTGGTTGCAGGAGGTGCGGGCGCAACCCGGCGGTCTGCCCACCGATGCCTGGCCCGTCAGCGGCACGGTGACGGCGCGTTACGTCGTCGCGCCGTCGGATAACCTGCCGCCGGGCGACTACGCGCTGGAACTAGCTTTCCGGCGACCCAACGGCGCGCCTTTTGACGAGGCGGTGCGGGTGGCAACGCTTTTCCATCCGCCGGAGGTCACCCGCGATCCGCCGACGCCGGATCATCCGTTGGAGGTGAGCGTGGGCGAAGATGCGGCTATCGCACTGGTGGGGTACGACGCGCCGGAACGTCTCGCTCCGGGTGAGACGCTGCGGCTGGCGCTTTACTGGCACGTGCAGGCGGTCGTCGAGGAAAACCTGAAGGTCTTCGTGCACCTCTTCGATCCCGCAGGGACGTTGGTCGCGCAGACGGACGGCGTGCCGGTGGACTGGTCCTATCCCACCACAGCGTGGCAGCCGGGCGAGTATATCCGTGACGTCCACGTGATCCCGTTGGCTGGGGAACTGCCGCGCGGCGATTACCAGGTGGTGGCGGGGATGTACGCTAAAGAGCCCGATGAACGGATGCCGTTGCGCGATGCGGAGGGGACGTCGGTAACGGAAGATGCAGTGCCGTTGTATGTGTTACAGGTGCGGTAATGGGAATTTTAGATTTTGGATTGTGGAGTTTGGGAAGAAAACTGCGGGTTGAGCGTTGACGGAAATCGAAAGTCGAAAATCGAAAATTGGGAAGTGGCTCACGCTGGCGCTGTTAGCAGCGGCGCTCGGCGCATTGCTGCTTCTGGGTGACGCGCTGGATCGCCTGCCACTGACGCCGGTCTCTGCCGATGCGCCATTGCTGCGCGGCTGGCGACGGCGGGTTGTGGAGAGCCTCGACGAGCTGCCGCCGGAACTGGGGGGGGCAGGTCAGCCCGGCTTTTATCCGCCGCCCGGCAGCTACGAGCGCAGTCTGCGCGTGGAGTTGCGTCCCGACGACCGTCGTGCGACCATTATCTACACCACCGATGGCTCATTGCCTACCCCAGAACACGGTGCGGTCTATCGCCGCCCTCTCCACCTGGACGCGCAACATCCCGGCGTGACCGTGATCCGCGCTGTCCAGGTACTCAACGGCGTCGCCGGTCCAGACGTGACCGCCGTCTACGCCCTGGGGCTGGAGTCCGAACTGCCGGTGCTCTCCCTCGCTGCCGATCCAGAGGACCTATGGGGCGCGGAGGAGGGAGTGCTGGCCAATCCCACATTCCGGGGACGGGAGTGGGAGCGCCCGATGCAGCTGGCGTTTATCAACGGGGATGTGGGTTTCCGCATTCCGGCGGGGCTGCGCATCCACGGTCGGGCAGAGCCGCCGGATGCAGAGAAGCAGTCGCTGCGCCTCTACTTCCGTGGAGACTACGGCGCGACGCGGTTAGAGTATCCGCTCTACCCTGATCATCCTCATCAGCCGGGACAGGCGCAATCCTATAACCGCCTGCTGCTGCAGGCCGGTGACCGCAACGGCTGGTGGACGCTCTTTCGTGATGAGCTGGTCGCCGCGACGGCCCGCTCGCTCGATCTGCCGACGGCGCAGGGGCGCTACGTCCATCTCTTTATCAACGGGCGCTCCTGGGGCCTCTACCGCCTGACGGAGCGGGTGGATCGCTTTTTCCTGGAGGACAATTACGGTTACCGCGACGTGGACGTGACGCAGGACGGTACGGAGCGCGAGGGTGACGACGACGATTGGGACGACCTGGTGGATTGGGCCGAGGATCATGATCTCTCCGATCCGAGGGCCTACGCTATCGTGACCGCTCAGCTGGACGTGGCGAACTTCACGGATTTCGCCGTGCTGCAGCTGTACTTCGGCTTTTCTGCCGAGGATCTGTACGCTGTGCGGGAGCGGGGCGGGCGCTGGCACTTTGTCTATGCCGGTGGAGCGAGCAAGTTCGCTCAGCGTCCAGAGGACGCGCTCGCTGCACTTGGTTTGGAGAACACGGACTTTGCCCGCTTGCTGCGGGCACTAATGGATAACACCGAGTTCCGTCGGGGGCTGCGGACGCGGATGGTGAATCTGCTCAACACCGAACTGGCGCCGGAATCGATGGCGGAGCAGGTGGCGGTGTTGGAAGCAGCGCTTGTTGCCGACATCCGCTACGAGGAAAACCGCTGGCCCACACCGACGGATTGGACAAACAATGTGGCTATGCTGCGCGCTTTTGTCACCGCGCGCCCAACGACCTTACGAGCGGCGTTGCGCGAGTTGATGGGGCTGTCGGCGCCGGTCTCCGTGCAGGTCCAGGTCGATCCGCCGGAGAGTGGGACGGTTTTCGTGGGCGGGCTGCCGCTGCCGGACGACGGCGATTTCTATCCCGGTGTCCCCGTGGAGTTGCTGGCGGTGCCTCACGCCGGTTTCACCTTCGCCGGTTGGGAGGGTGTCCCCGGGGGGGCTGAGGCAACGTTGGACTGGACCGTAGATGGCCCCCGGGAGATTGTCGCCCGCTTCCGCCCCGTCGCCGACGATGCGCCGGATGTCTACCCCAACGACGTCGTCATCAACGAGTTCTGGATCAATGACGACGGCACACGCTACCGCAGCCTGGAAAACCATCCTATCACCGGCGATTGGATCGAGCTGCTGGTGCAACGCCCGGCGACGGTGGATCTGCGCGGTTGGCGCCTGACGGACAACGCTACGAAAACGGGTACGGAGGAAGGGTCCCTCGTTTTACCGAACCTGGGGGCCTTCGCAAACGTGCCGCGCGGGACCGTCATCCTCATCGTCGCCACAGAGAACGTGGAAAACGCCGCGTATTTCCCCACCGACGACCTGGATCACCGCGATGGACGGATGGTTCTGTACGTGGGCAACGGCACGCTGGACGTGACCACCGATCCGGGCTTCGGATTGGGGACGCGAGATGAAAACCTGGTGCTGCTGGCGCCCGGCCCCGAAGGTGAACTGGGCGTCGATTTTGTGGCCGAGGGGACCGCTGTGACGCCATACTCCTTCGGCGTGCTGGCAGATGGCGTCGTCTTCGACCATCCATTCCGCCGCCTGGGACGCGACGACGGCGCGGTCTTCACGGGCTTTGGCACCAACGATAACGGCGCCCGCGACTGGATCGTAGATCCCACAGCGTGTGAGTCGGGCGATGAGGTTTGCCTGGACGCGGTGAACATCCTCACGCCGGGTACGCTCAATCCGGGCCAGCGGTGGGAGTTGTGGCGAACTCGGTTATGGGGGAGATAGCGCCGCTTATCACTCTCGCACGGTCAAGGGTAAATAAAATCGGTTCGTTCGTCCCAGGATGCCGTAGATTCCCGGCTGGTCGATCTGCGACCCAATGTAATCGATGGTTTGTTGGGTGATGGTGATATGGCTGGTCACCCAATCGCCTCCGCTGAGACGGTAGAGAGCCAGCGTGTCCACGATAACGCCGCGAGTTTCATTATAGGTCAAGTCGAGTTGTAGAGGGCTCTGTACGTTTTCTGGCGGTTGAAACCACAGAGCGAAGAAGTGATTAATGCCCTCAAGGCCCCCTTGATGGTCGGATCGCCCATCGTAGATCAATTCGAAGTTCGTCGTGGTGCTTACTGCCTCTGGTGGTATCCATAGCATAGTTAGATGAGATGGATAAGAAACCCACAAGGCACCCCCCTCGGGGCCAATATCCTCAGAAGCGTAGGGTGTAGGGGTAGGCGTGGGGGTAGGCGTGGGGATGAAAGCAATACGTCCAAGAAGAGCATCTTCAGCTCCGCTTCTATGCCTTTGATAAGCGTCGGCGGTGGAGAGATCGGGCGAATCGCTTGCGCCGACGAGGTGGGCAATCCAGTTGCCGTCCAGCGCGATTCCCCAAATTTTGTCCTCTCCTGAACCGCCGAGGTAAGAGGCAGTGTGGAGATCACCGGTAGGTGTGAAGATAGCGACGAAACCATCTTCTCCGCCACCCAGCGTCCGTTGTATTGCATTGCGAGTGGGAAAATCGAGAGAGTCTGTCTGCCCAGCGATGTAGACATAGCCTCGATGGTCACTGACCAATCCCCAGCTGCGATCGACCTTTGACCCACCTAGGTAGGTGGAGTAGCGCAGCCGTGTACCTGATGGGTTAAGCTTGGCAACAAAAGCGTCAAAGTCACCCCCCCGCTGGGATTGGTACGCATTCTGAGTAGGGAAATTAAATGAAGAAGTGTAACCGGAGACGTAGATGTTACCTTCCTGATCAAAATCAATGCCCCAGCACGCTTCACGATCCAATCCGCCAAGGAAGGTGGCAAAATGCAGTTCGTTGTTCCAGGGATCAAGTTTGAGAATCAGGCAGTCCTCCCATCCGCCTCCATATGTAGACTGGACGGCGTTATGTGCGGGGAAATCGGGTGAAGAGGTCATACCGGCTGCGTAAACGTGCCCATTTTGATCTACAGCGATAGCAAAGATCTGGTCACGCTGGGGTGCGCTGATGTAGGTGGAGTAGAGCAGCTGACCATGGGAGTCGAAAATAGAGATAAAGCCATCTTCTTCCTCCACGCCGTAGGTAGTACTGCGCCAGGGATTGAGCAAGGGAAAATCGTCGGAGTAGACTTCGCCGCCGACATAGACACGCCCCGACTGATCCACGGCAATGGCATTGGCCTCTTCAAAGCCTTTGCCCCCGATATAGGTGGCCCATCCCAGATGACCTTGGGGGTCGAGCTTGAGAACGTAAGCATCTTCATTCCCCGCGAATTTGGCTTGCCAGGCGTTGTGCATGGGTAGATTGTCCGAGTAGGTCTGTCCGGTGACGTAGGCATTCCCCTCGGCGTCGACAGCGATGGCATTTCCCTCTTCTCCTGCCGCGCCGCCGTAATAGGTAGCGTAGACCAGGTTTCCGTCAACATCAAACTTAGCGATGAAGACGTCTTTGTCGTCGGTGCCAGCGTGATCCGCTTGGATAGGATTCAGCACGGGTAGATTGGGGGAGCTGGTCACACCGGTGATGTAAGAATTGCCCGGGTAGTCGGTGGTGATAGCCCAGCCTTCGTCCCTTCGTGTCCCTCCAAAGTAAGTAGTATAGCGCAGGACAGGATCAATAACGAGGGTAGCTTTCGACATCAGAGGCTCTTGAATGACAAAGCCATAACTGTGAGGACCGAGGAGGCGGAACTGTGTGGTAAGGGCGTCGCGTTGCCCCTCGTGCTCTTGATAGGCGGTGGGGATCACCTCACTGAGCACTACGTGCTCGCCGACGATAATCTGCAGGGATTTTTCTTCTAGCTGCAGGGTTTCGATGCCGTCATAGTGAAGTTGGATCTTCTCCCATGCGGCGCCAGGTTGCACGATAAATTCCGATTTCAGTTGTCCATCTACAAACGTGTAGCGCAGATCGACGCCGGGATAGAGATCTGAGTAGAGCACTTCTGCGTAAAGAGGCACGTCTTCTCGCCACTGTTCGGTTGTCGCTCCACGGTAGTAATTTGCCGTGGCAGCCAACGGCTTCTGGCCTTGCGGTGTGCTGTTGGGATTGCTACCTTGGAAGTCGAGGGATACGAGCTCGCCCGATGTCAGCTGAAACAAGACCCCACCTCTAACGAAGTGAATGACCATCTCTTGTGTTATGGCACTGAAGTACCTTCCAGTTTCATCCGGCGAGAAGTAGTTGAAGGCAGGTGCGGGCTCTGATAAGGTAGGTTGTGGATTCCTATCCCGCTGAGGCTGGAGAGGAGGTGAGACCAGGGCCATAGCCGGCAGCATAACGATAAGTGTAAGACCGATAAAGAGTAAAAACGTTTTCATGGATATCACCTTTCGCGCAACTGTTGAGGTCAGGGGGCAAACGAAGCAGTTCCAGGGTCGCTCAAACGCCATAGGCGGCTTCCCATCATGTTTCCCTCCCGCATCAACCCCAGCTTCGTTTGCCTTGCTTTCGTCTACGCAGGTTCTACGGTACGGAGGGCGTTTTCACCAACGGACTTGCGGGTCTCTGGGATTTCGCCGGGTGGCCCAAAAACGATCTTAAATTTTCACCACGGATGGCACGGATTTTCACTGATTTTTCATTTTCTGTGTGAATCTGTGGTTAGACTTTCAGTCTGATCATGCGAAGTCCAAAAGAGCCCGAAATCCCTCAGGGGGAGATGGTAAGGCGAGTAGCCGTAAGTAGAGACGATTGAGACAGCGGTTGCGTATCGTGCAGCCAATAGGCCCCCGGATACAGTAAGTATTCGCCAGGAGGAGCGTCTGCTGGAATGGGGAGCCGATGTCGTTGCACGAACCTATCTCCTTTCTGCCACTGTTCTATAGGAAATCCTAATCCATCACCCACTACCAGCGTTGAGCCGGTATTATCTCTCAGGTGTAGCATGAGGGAGAGCGGTTGGTCGGGTGATTGTAGAGCTTCCCAGAATGTCATCACTTCCACTACCGTGTCAGGTCGAGCCTTTGCCGGCGCGGTCAACCCTAGAAAGGCCAGTCTCTCCTCTAATGCTACTGGCGCTCGCCGTGTGGATAGATTGCAGGGCGCGCATCCCCATATAGTAAAGGCCGGGAGTTCGCCGTGCCGGGGCTGTAGATAGCTCAGCGTGAGACCTTCCAGCCCTGACGTGTCGAGCCAGGCCGGGAGTAGGTCGGCGCGCAGCGTGTCGTTGGTGGGCCAGCGCAGGCTCGTCTGCTCTGGAATAGCACGGGCGTACCAGCCGGGCGTCGAGCCACCACTGGGCAACACCCAACTCTGCTCGCAGTCAAACGTGACCTGGCGTAAGTCAGAGACGCCGAATCCTTCCGCAATGGCGGTGTCGGGTAGTGGTTTGACAGGGGTGCTGCATTGGGCGATCCACGTTCCGGCCAGGGGGTGTACGTCGTAAAGGAAGATGGCGGCGCCGATCTTCTCGAAAGGGTCCCGGTGCCGGAACCAGTTGAAAGTCGGCGGGTAGCCCAGGGGGACGCCGTCGAGGGTGGTGGCGCTGATGGCGTAGGTTCCCTGCTCTGGATTGAAGCGCTGCGGCAGCACCGGCAGCACGCCGGTCATCGGGGCGATGGGCGTGTAATCCACCCCATAGGCAGCCGGATCGTAGAAGGTGAAGGTCGAGAGTTGCACCGTTCCCAAATCGTGAGCTTCCTGATACGCCGCCAACGCTTTGAACGTCTGCCCCCAATCAGTATTGGAATCCGCCAAGAAGCGCCACCCGTTCTCCGCTCCGCCAGCGATCTCGTTGAAGAAAGCCAGATGGTGGGGAGCCGTAGCCAGGGTACCGAAGACCAGCCAGGTGAGTAAAACGTACTGTGTGAGATGTGAAAGATAAAACGCGAAACGCGACTTAAACTTATGACCTGCAATTTGCAACCTGCTTGCAACACCCACGTACAGGAACGGCAGCACCGGCAGTAAATGTCGATATCCAATATTGAGGGCACTGCCGAGACTGGCAAAGCCGTAGAGTAGAGGGAAGAAGTAAAACGTAAAGCGTGAAACGTGAAACGTGGTCTGGGATAGACGATACATCTGCCACCCAAAAGCGGCACCTAGCAGGATCAATATAGGCAGCGGCGTTTTGACGAGGAAGACGACCGGGAAATAGAGAGGCCAGCCGTGCATGGAATTTTGACCTAACAGGAAGGATTCCCGTCCGTAGGCGAGATTCTCTTGCAGCCGCAGCCAGCGTTCAATGTGGCTGGCGGCGGGGAGAGAGATGCCGCTAAGAACGCCGGCAACAGGACGCAGCTCCAAGCCGTAAAGCGCCCACAGGACCAGCAGGGATGCGACCACCATTCCGGCAAATGCTTTCAACGGTCTGACCCACTTCCCGCTACTACGCCTCAGCACCCCAGTGTTGAAAAGCGCCCCCAATCCCAGCACCGGATAAAGTAGCAGCGCTGTTAGCTTTGTGCCCTGGGCCAGCCCCAACAGCAGCGCGGCGATCCACCACCGCCGGCGAGTGGGACGTTGAAGCCAGCGCGTTCCCGCCCAGAGGGCCCAGAAAACGAACGCGGTCGTTCCCATATCGGTGGTCGCGAGACTGCCGTGGGCCAAAAAGTTGGGATCAAAGGTGCAGAACAGCAGCGCTAACAATCCCGCTTTCGGCCCGACCAAGGAGGAGGCGCACCGATAGAGCGTGGCGGCGAAGACCACCGTGAGCAGGGCGGCAGCGATGCGCGGCGCGACAATAACGCGATCCAGAGGCCGATAGGCCAAGGTGGTCGCTTGAGCCACCGCGATGAGGTCGCCGCTTTCGTAGTCGGCGGCGACCTCTGGCGGCGTGAGATCGGGTACAAAGAAGAGAGGCCAGGCGAAGAGCGCCTTGACCAGCGGAGGGTGCTCGTCGAAAAGACGCAGTTCGCCCGTCCGCACGTACTCATAGCCGCTGGTGATGTGGAAGCCTTCGTCCACCGTCGCCGAGAGCTGGGTAGCAGCGTTGAGTAGAAGCGCAAACAATGCCCCAAGCAGGAAAAGGCGCCCCCAACGATTGAGGTTTCTAGTCAACGTTGAAATGTCTGCTTACCTCTGATTTATGGGATCTCATACTCAAACGGACCGCGTCCCTCAGTAATACAGGCTCCGCTCCCGAGACGCCGTGAGAGCACCCAGTACGTGATGCGACCACCGGACGTTAGATCCGTGAGCGGGATGCTGGCTGTATGAGAGGTGGTTGGTTGCGGATCGAGGGTTGTAGCGTATACCCGCGGAGCTTTTGAAATATAGGGCAGGTACACGGTGTGAGAGAGCGTAGCGGTGGATGTGACTGCCTCAGTGTAAGATTCCATCGTGTACCAGACTTGGCTGGAGGCTTGCACCGAGGTGTTCCAGGTCACGTTGAGCTGATCCCCTTCTTGTTGGTGGCTCACGCTTTGAATATACGCTGAATTCCAAGAAGTCGGTTCCGGCAACTTACCCTCGGGGAAATCCACCTGGTACAGGGTTCCTTGATCCCACCAGGTATCGTAATAGGGAGTTTCAGAGCCCTGGTAACTGGGATTGGCATAGGCGATGGCGGTAAGCTTGTTGCCTAAGCTCTCCGCTGTGACAGAGAGCCGTTCCCACGTATGGATCTTGGTCTGTTCAGCAGACCATTGCATGTAAGGAGACCAACCCAGTAAATCGTTGTGATCGTGATCCAAGGTGAGGGCATTCCCTTCTGGATCAAGGCCAACGCGTGCGCGTGGCTGCGTGCCGATGTTTCCTGAGGAGCGCGTGTACATGGAAAACTCATGGGGCACACAAGGGGTGACGTCCTCTACCACTTGATAGATCCCTGCCTTGTAATTCGCTCCCCACTTGAAGTAGACCTGAGCGTGATTCCCGCTGTAAGGGGGCCAACGCCCGTCAAGACGTACATCGTCGTATTCAGGAATCAGCGGATGATTGGGCCATTCATTGACCCACCAACGATACCAGTGTAAGGCCAGGTAGTGATTGGGCGGGTACCACTTGAAGCCCTTTGTTTCCGGGTCTTCTATCTCGAAATCACCGTTGATTAGCAAATTATCATCGTCACTCTGTGCTTGATTGGCCAGGAGGGGCGCACTTGAATATGTGCCTACGGCTAATAAGCAACAGAGTAAAATCAGGCATACAGATTGTAATCTAAGTTTTGGGATCATAAGAAGTTTCCTCCGCGAGGTGCTACATAATCATGGTTTTGCATTTCTATCAATATGCACTTTTCAGCGCTGCGTCAAGCCTTGTCCGGAGTCTATATGTGAATGTGACTTTTAAATTCAAGGATTTTTAACCTCCCAATGGTCCTTGCCGTCTCTACACTCCCACTGCTCCAAGGTATCCAACCAATATCCGCCGATGCAGAAAGCAGTGCCTTCCCTCATGGGATCAGACAGTCGGTAGCGCTGCACAATTATATCATTCGACTGCCATTGTTCAATGGAAAAACCCGCAGGGATTTCGAAGCGAGTCCGCTACTGAAAACGTCCTTCGTACCGTAGAAACTGCATAGATGAAAGCAAGGCAAACGAAATTGGGGTTGGTGTGCGCTTGCAGGGCAACCCTGACTGAAAGCCCCCTATGGCGTCTGAGCCACCCTGGAACCGCTTCGTTTGCCCCGCGCTGGGATGCGCTCACTCCAACGAGATAGAGCGACGCACGAAGAGGACCGCCGTCGCGTCCGCGTAGCGCTGTTCCCAGCGCGGTGACTGCGCCGCCGCCTCGATGAGCGCGGTTTGCGTCTGACGACTTAGCATCAGCGTCTCCACGCCGTAGGTTGCCAACCGCGCTTCCCAGTCCTCCGCCGCGTTGGTGATGGCGATGTAGTCCTCCCACAGCGCGTAGGGATAGAGCTCGATGCGCGTGTCGACAAAAACTTGATAGTCGGGGTATGCAGTCCAGATCAGGTAGCTGCCAAAGGCCAGATCGTGGAACAGCGGACCGGGCGGTTGCGTTTCCAGCAGGTACGCCGTCGCCTCAACCGGCGTCTCCGCCGTCGAGAGCACACCCGCTTTCGCCGCCGGCAGCGGGAGCGCCGCCTTGAACCATGGCAGCGTGAGCACGGCGGCAACGAGCAGCAGAAGCGCGACGAGCCGGTTGAGCGTCACGTTGCCCGGCGCGCGCGAAGGGGTGACACCGAGCTTGGCAGCCAGCGCGGCGAGATGTCGCGCCAGCACCGGCGCCATGACGAGACCGAACCAGGTGACGCCCCGCAGCGTGCGCACGCCCAGCGCCCCGAAAGCCAGAAATGTGCCCAGTTCCATCACGGTGGGACGGCGCGGGGAAAGCGCCAGCGCCGCACCGCTGCCCAGCAGTGCGAGGTAGAAGAGCAACCCATCGCCCAGCGCCAGCGTCGGCGGCGCCCATTCGGGGATCATGGTCTGGATGCGGGGATCGGCGCCCATACGCGCCACGTAGCCCGCTCGCTGCCAACCGTAGGGCGAGAGCAGCAGCGCCAGCGCCCCGGCGACCAGCGCCAGCGCAGGCGCAACGAGTGGCTGCAGCCGCCCTTGGTTTTCGTCGGCGCGCGTGCGGACGACGCGCCAACCCCGCTCCGCCAGCCAGAGCCCCATCAGCACAAATCCGATGGGCCATGAGCCGTGACTGTTGGCCCAGATCCAGAGGCTTGCCGGAAAGAGCGCCAGCAGCCAGCGGGTCTCGCGCCGGTCGTAGAGATGGATTACAACCAGGATCATCGCCGCCATGAGAAAGCCCACGGCCTGCGGGCGCACGTTCCAGTCGTTGAGGCCCAGCGCGACGGCGACCAACGTCGCCAGCGCAGCCACGCGCCAGCGGCCCGTCTTGGCGTGGGCAAGCCAAAGGACGCTCGCGTAAGCCGAGGTGATGATCAAACTGTGCGCCAAGACGATGAGCGGTGGGCCGCCCAGCCGATAGACGCCGTAGAACCACGCCTGCATCAGCCAGAAAACCCAGAAGGTGTACGGTGTGCCGGCTTGCGTGAAGGAGAAAGTATCCGCGGTGGGGATCTGACCTGTGGTGACCAGCTGCTCGCCGACCTTGAGGTGCCACCAGAAATCTTGCGGGCGGATGGGGTGGGTGTTGACGAAGACGAAGACACCCACAAGGACGGTCAGCGCCCAGAGGTGCGCCAGGGTGATGCGGGGTTTGGTCATTCAGCCCTCGCTTTTTAGCAGCCGGGTGACCGCATACGCCGGGCCGCGCGCGCGGACGTGGGCCTGCCAGCGCTCGAGGGCCGGACGGCGCGCCGGGTCCAGCATCTGCGCCATGGCATCCGCCAACTCGGCCTGGGTGAAGCGGTTGGGGGCCAGGCACGCGGCGACGCCCTGGGCCTCGGCGTCGTGGGCGATGGCGAACTGGTCGCTGGAGAAGGGCAGGATGAGCATGGGGGTGCCGAAGTACAGCGTCTCCGTGAAGCTGTTGTTGCCGCCGTGGTGGATGACCAGATCCATGTGGGGCAGCAGGCCCTTCTGCGGGACGAAACGCTCGACGAAGACGCGCGGGCTGCGATAGCGCGCCAGGACATCCTCGTTGGCGCCCGCCGAGACGATGAGCGTGCTCTGCGGGTACGCCCGTGTGATCCCCTCGATGCAGCGCGCCAGCACGTCGTCGCGCGCAGATAGAAAGGTGCCAAAGGTGAGCAGGATCGTCGGCGCGTTGGGATCAGCCTGCGCCAGCCGTTGCTCCCACAATGGGGGCAGCGGCTCTTCCTGGAACGCGTAGCCGATGAAGTGCTTCTCGATACCGTCGTCCTCGCGGTGCAGGTGCCCGAAGTCCGGCGAGTTGAAGACGATGGCATGGTCCGAGGTCAGCCGGAAGGCGTCGTCCACCGGCGGCAGCGTCGGGGCGTAGGCCGCCACGATCTCGTTGAAGATGGACGTGAACCGGTCGCGGGTCTCCGCCGCGACGGCGCGCAGGTGCTTGATCTCCGCGTCGGCGACGTCGAAGGCGCGGGGCCAGGCGTACGGCACGCCGAAGAGCTGCTCTCCCCGTGGCACGTAAGTGGGATGTCCGGGGCAGAAGGTGACGAAGGGCAGGCGCAGGCAGGTCAGCGCCAGCGTGACGGCATAGGAGAGCTGATCGACGATAAAGAGGTCCGGTGCCTCGGCGTCCGCCAGCGCCGCGATCTCCTCGCGCAAGCGTACGGGATCGGTGAGCATGTCCTGCTGCCGGTGGCGCGATTGCAGCATCAACGTGGCAATGGGACCCTCGCGCGTCGCGTCGAAGAACGCCTCCAGCCGCCGCGCCTCTTCTTCCGCCTGCTCCGTCTGCTGCGCGACGCCCGTGTTGGCGTTGCGGTTGATGTCCAGCGGCGCAAAGCGCAGGCCCGCCGCCTCAATCTGCGAACGGAACGCCTCGCTGCACGCCACGATCACCTCGACGCCCGCCTCCGCAAACGCCCGCCCCAGATTCAGCAGCGGGTTGAAGTGCGAATAAAACGGTGGACTGAGAATGAGAATCTTTTTGTAATTCATGTTCTACCTGTATTCTGTGTTCAGTGAAGGCCTCGTAGACTAACGCGTGTTGCATGGTGCGTGGTGCGTGATGATCTGTCTAGATTCCTGTGATTGTTTGCTTCACTTGTCATGTGAACCCGGTCTCCGGTCGTCTGTCCCCGGTCAATGTGCTGAAATCCCATATTGTATTCGATCATCCGTTAAATCCGCTCAATCCGTTGATTCATAAAAATCCCCGAACGCCTCTGCCGTCGCCCGAATGTCGAAGCGCTCGCGCACGGTCTGCTGCCCGCGTTCTGCGATCTCGTGCAGCATGCGCGGCGTGAACCGGTCGCCCCGCAGCACCTCGACCAGCGCGGCTGTCATGCTTTCCGCCGAGCCGGTGTCGATGAGAAAGCCGTTCTCGCCCGTCGTGACGTAGCTCGAAAGTCCACCAATCTCCGGGCCGAAAGCCAGGAAGCCCGCGTCCATCGCTTCTAACACCGCAATGCCGAACTCCTCTTTCTCGCTGCTACATGCGTAGACGTGCGGGCGCGGCGCGGGCAACGTCTCGATGATGGCGCTCTCCAGGGCGCGCACTTGCGCGTTGGGCATGGCAGGCAGAAAACAGAACCGCCCGCGCGCTTCGGGATACTGCGTGAAAGTCGCGTCGATCTGCGCCTGGATCTCGCGCTCCGTCGCCGTGGGCTGCTCGAAGTTGCCGCCAATGAGCACCAGATTGTACGTCCGCCATAGCCCGCTCTCCGCCCAGGCCCGCACCAGCACGTGCTGCTGCTTGACCGGATGCAGCCGCCCCACGTTGAGCATGATGGGTCGATTCTGGAACTCCAGCTCGAGCCGAACACCCTGCTGCGCGCTCTCCACGTCGCACAACCCAGTGAGTAGCGCGTCCTGCGTCTCATCCGTCGGCATCTCCTGGAGCAGCTGAATCCCCTCGGCGATCATACGCAGCGGCTTGGTCCGCGCCGCCTCGTCCAACACCAACTGCGGGAAATACGCCCTCAGCGGATCAGTGCCCGACGCCGACGGCATGGCGACCAGCCCGTCGGCCAATGCCACCAGCTGATCGGCGAGATAGACCTTCTGCAGATTCAAGGTCAGCGCCCGCGCGTCCAGCCCCGCGACCCGCGAGTCGGGGAAGGCCCCGGTCAGCCGCCGGTGCGGATCCGTCGTGAGAGTGAAGACCACACGCTTGCCCATCTCCCGCGCCGTGCGCGCCGCTACCCGCGAGCCGTGGTCCGAGTAGCGGATGTGAAAGACGTCCGGCTCGATGTGGAACGTCGCCAGCACCTGCCGCAGCGCCTGCTGAATCGGCACCTCTTGCACCATCATGTGATACTGCGTGATCTCGTACCGGCAGCAGATGGGCACGTGCACCACCGTGTGCCCCGGCGCGTGCTCCATGCAGAGCGGTGGATCGTCCTCGGCGCGCGCCGCGTTGAGCA
>CAYVKR010000038.1:0-2625 GCA_964452025.1 uncultured Anaerolineales bacterium | reverse complement strand
GGCGCGTGCTCCATGCAGAGCGGTGGATCGTCCTCGGCGCGCGCCGCGTTGAGCAGCACCAGCGTGTAGACGTGCGCCACCCCCGGCAGGTCGGCCAATGCATCGCCCAGCGACGCCAGGAAGACGCCCAGCCCGCCGCTGTTCCCCTTGCCCGCCCGCCCGATCCGTCCCATGAACATGAACTGCGCGATGACCAATCCCTCCGGCGGGGACGGCTGCGCGTCCGCCCGCATTTGCGCGTCCGCCCGCAGATTCTCCAGCGTCTGCTTCAAATATTGGCGAAAAGTACCGAGCGGGATCGTCGAGGGTTCCGCTTCGACCCGCCGCCGCACGTGCTCCAACGTCGTTTGACTCGACCGTCCGTCGAGCGCGACCAGGGCATTGACCAGCGCGAAGCGCCGCGCCAGCGAGAGCTCTTCACGCTCCAGTAGAAGTTCGCGCAGCGCGTCCGCCTGGTCCGTCATTCGCAGCGCGCCGACGTGGCGCAGCAGCGCCAGATAGAGCCGCTCGTCCTCGTCCCACGCCGCCAGCGCGGCACGGACCGCCGCGTCGTCCAGCAGCGGGACGTGGTGCACCGTGCCGATGTCCAGCAGCGCCGCCCGCGCGTCGGCGTCGTCCTGCACCGCGTTGAAACGGGTCTGCAGCTGCGCAGCGAAGGCTTCCGGTAGCCCGTGATGGCACGCCTGCGCGTCCAGCGCGTCCCGCACCAGCGCGTCCAGCGTGTGAGAGATCCCGACCTGATCCAGCAGCAGCGCTGTATCGACCTGCGCCCGGCTGCGCACGACGCCGCGCAGCAGCGCCGCCCGCTCCTTGTGCGTCAGCGCGTCGATTGTCTCTACGTCCAGCTGGGCACCCCGGCGCAGCGCGTCGGCCCAGCCGAACTCCTGCACCGAGAGCCGCGTCAACTCGTGGGCGATGGGCGTCTCGTGCGGTCGGAAGGCAGTCGTCTCCGTTGCGAGAGCATCCACGAGGAAGAGCGCGTGGCGCAGCGTGGCGTAGTGATCGGGGAAAAGCCGCGGTCGGAGCGCGTTCAGGTAGCGGATCGTCTCCAAGACGCGCGCCGCGTAGGTTGCTGTCATGTGTCCCCGTCCAGATGGCCCAGCAGATCGGACATCCGCCGCACCGAGTCCGCCAGCTCGCCGCGCCGATTGCGCGCCAGCCACTGGCGCTGGTGCTGCGCGATCAGCCGCTGCAGATCATCCGCCAGCGCATGCCGCAGCCGGGTGGGCAGCGCGCGCACCGGGGCCTTGCGGTCCAGCGTCAGCCGCGCGAAGCCCAGGTGCGCCGCCAACCGCAGCATCTCCGCCGCCCAGGTGAACTCCTCGACGATCAGTGCGCCGTCGGGCCGGTTCATCCGGGCGCGACGCAGCGCTTCGACGGCACCGTCGATAGCGCCCAGCGTCTCCGCCAGCCCCTCGCGGCTCAGACCGCGCAGCGTCTCGTGCGAGAGCGGGCGCTCCGGGAAGTAGAGCAGCAGAAAGAGCGCCGAGGCGTTCCACGGCTGCGGGCCGGGCAGCCGGTAGACGTTGCCCAGCTGGTAGGCCACGTGCCCCACCGCGCCCGCCGCGTCCCGGAAGACGTGCAAATCCAACAATTTTGGCAGATCCACGGCCTTCAAGTCCGTCCGGTGGTTCCACGCTACGCCCGCGCCCGCCAGAAAGCCCAGATAGCTCACCGGCAGCGGCTGCGGGTGTCCGTGATCGCCCCAATCGGTGATGATCAGCCCCTCGGCGCCTGCCTCGTGCCCATTGCGCGCCGCGCTCATCAGATTGCCCAGCGTGTTCTCCGTGCGACCCGCCAGGCTGTTCCAGCTGCCTGTGCCGGGACAGACGTAGAAATCAAGCCCGGCCTCGGCGAAGTGGCGCGCGTCTTCGGCGAAGGGATGGTCAGCCTCGTAGCCCCACTCCAGGGCGATGGCATCCTTCGGTAATTCGGGGATCAGCTCCGGTTCGCAGAGGATGATGTCGCCCCAGAACTGCATGACGTGATCGCGCTCCGTGACCAGCCGGTGCACCTGTTGCAAAAAATCGACGTAGACGCGCATCTTGCCGTTGCCGCGGCAGGCGTCGGCGGAGCGCCCGTGCCCCAGATCGAAGGCTTCGTCCAGGCCCGCGTTAAACAAATCGCTGGCGAAATTCGGCAGCAGCTGGTCGTAGAGCTCCGCCAGGAACTCCAAACACGCCGGGTCAATGGGGCAGAGTCCGAAAGGCTCCGGCTGTTTGCTGAACGGGTGATCGATGCCTGTCACACACTCCGCCAGGTGCTGGTACTCCTCGTGGATCAGCCAGCGGTTCATGTGCCCGAAGCTGTTCTGGCTGGGCACCAGCTCGACGTGGCGCGCGCGGCAATAAGCGTCCAGGGCCTGCACGTCGGCGGCGGTGTAGGGGTCGGCGTCGCGCCAGACGATCTCGTGTCCCTGGTAGGCGAAGGTGTGCTCCATGTAGAGTTGCAGCTGGTTGAGCTTCCAATCCGCCAGCTGATCGATGAGCGCCCGCAGCGTCGCCAGGGTGGGCACCTTATCGCGGCTCACGTCCAGGAGCACGCCGCGCTTGGGGAAATCGGGCCAATCCTCGACGTGCAGGCGCGGCAGACGACCGTCTCTGTGGAGCGTCAACAGCTGGCGCA
>CAYVKR010000037.1:0-17732 GCA_964452025.1 uncultured Anaerolineales bacterium | reverse complement strand
TAGAGGAAAAAATACCATTTGGAGCGCCATCAGTCAATATGTAACCACTACCCTTAAATTTTCACCACGGATGGCACGGATTTTCACTGATTTTTCATTTTCTGTGTGAATCTGTGAAATCTGTGGTTAAACTTTCAGTCTGATCATGCGAAGTCCAAAAGAGCCCGAAATCTCAGACACCAAAACCTATTGTCGCCACTTACCTGCGTGGTATAATGAAGGTTAAATTAAACATAGACAGGGAGGTTTATGGGCGTCAAAGATTTCATCCAGCAGATCTTCGGAGATCGCAATCAGCGCGAGATTGCGCGCTTGCAGCAGGCCGTCGAGGTCATCAACGACCTGGAGCCGGAGTTCCAGGCCTTGAGCGATACCGAGCTGCGCGGCAAGACAGACGAGTTCCGAGAACGGCTGGCCCAGGGAGAGACCCTGAACGATGTGCTGCCCGAAGCCTTCGCCACCGTGCGCGAGGCCGGTCGACGCACCATCGGATTGCGCCACTACGACGTGCAGCTGATCGGCGGCATGATTCTCCACCAGGGAAAGGTCGCCGAGATGCGCACCGGCGAAGGCAAGACACTCGTCGCCACCCTGCCGCTCTACCTCAATGCCCTGCAGGAGCAGGGCGTGCATCTGGTAACGCCCAACGACTATCTGGCGAAATTTGGCACCCAGTGGATGGGCCCGATTTATCACGCGCTGGGCATCAGCACCAGCGTCATCCAGTCGGCGGGCGGGCGCCCGGACGAGGCCTCGTTCCTCTATGATCCTACCTACGTTTCGGCTGACGACCGCTTTCAGTATCTCCGTCCCATCAGCCGCCGCGAGGCGTATCGGACCGACATCACCTACGGCACCAACAACGAGTTCGGCTTTGACTATCTGCGCGACAACATGGTTGACGATCTGTCCCAGTGCAGCCAGGGCGAGCTGCACTACGCCATCATTGATGAGGTGGATAGCATCCTCATCGACGAGGCGCGGACGCCGCTGATCATCTCCGGTCCGGCCGAGGAGCCATCTGATCTCTACCAGCGCTTCGCCGGAATCGTGCCGCGCCTGCAGCGGGACGTCGACTACGAGGTCGACGAGCGCTCGCGCATCACAATGCTCACGGAAGAGGGCGTCGCCAAGGTGGAATCCATCGTCGGCATCCCCGAAGACGCCAGTATCTACGATCCCAAACACGCCCACATGCTCCCCTATCTGGACAATGCCCTCCGCGCCAAAGAGTTCTTCCAGCGTGACAAGGAGTATGTCGTCCGCAACGGCGAGATCGTGATCATCGACCAGTTCACAGGGCGGATGATGTTCGGACGTCGGTACTCCGAGGGGTTGCACCAGGCCATCGAGGCCAAGGAAAACGTAGACATCCGCCGAGAGTCTCTCACCTACGCCACCATCACCTTCCAGAACTTTTTCCGCATGTACGACAAACTCGCCGGCATGACGGGTACCGCGGCCACGGAGGAAGAAGAACTTCGCAAGATCTACGGCCTGGACGTGACCGTGCTGCCCACCAACGTCGAGTACCGCGCACGTTTCGGCGATCTAGAAGAAGACGACGTCACGATTCCCGAAGCGGGCGTCGAGTTCGCCGGCATCATCAACGCGAATCCCACTGGGCCGTACGAGCATCTGAATCGCGAAGAAGTCGAAGTCACAGTCTACGATGGCCCTAATGGTGAGCGGTATTACAGACGTCTGGACATGCCCGATCAGATTTATAAGACGGAGCAGGTCAAGTTCAAGGCCGTCGCGCGCGAGATCGAGGCGGCCCACAAGGCGAATCGCCCGGTGCTGGTCGGCACGACGGCCATCGAGACCTCCGAGCAGCTCTCTCGCGTGTTGAAGCGCCACCGCATACCCCATAACATCTTGAACGCCAAACACCACGAGCGCGAGGCCATCATCATCGCGCAGGCGGGCCGACCGGGAGCCGTCACCCTCGCCACCAACATGGCCGGACGCGGTGTGGACATCCTGCTGGGCGGCAATCCGGAGGGGCTGGCCCGCGACCAGCTGCGCAAGGAAGACGTTGATCTCACAGAAATCACCTCCGAGGACTGGGAGACGGCGCTGAAAATGGCGCGCCGTGGCGAAGACCCCACGATCCCCTACGAAGCTCGCTGGGCCGAGGTGCTGCGCAATAAGGTGCGCGAGTGCCAGGCGGATCGTGAGCGCGTCTACGAGCTCGGTGGCCTGCACGTCATCGGCACCGAACGCCACGAGGCTCGGCGCATCGACAACCAGCTGCGCGGGCGCGCCGGGCGCCAGGGCGATCCTGGCTCCAGCCGCTTCTACATCTCCCTCGAAGATGAGCTGATGCGGCGCTTCGGCGGCGAACGGCTCCGACCGTGGATGGATCGGGCGGGCCTGGACGAGGCGCCGTTGGAGTTCAACGTGCTGAGCCGCGTCATCGGCTCGATCCAGGAGCGTGTCGAGGGCTACAACTTCGACATCCGCAAGCACGTCCTCGAATACGACAACGTGGTCAACAAGCAGCGCGAAGTCATCTACGCGGAGCGCCGCAAGATCCTCTCCCGCGATGATCTCCACGACGACGTGATGGAGATGGTCGAGGCGGAGATCCGCCGGGTTGTGCAATCGCACACCAGTTCTGATTATCCGGAGGATTGGGATTATAAGAGCCTGCTGGCGGAGCTGCGGCGCTTTGCCCCTATCCCACGCGCGTTCACTGTAGAAGATCTGCAGACGCTAAAGTCGGAGGAGATGATCGCACAACTCCTCGATTGGGCCGAGCAGACGTATTGGCAGATGAACGAACAGCTGGGCCAGATCACCTACCGCAATCTGCGCCAAGAAGACGCCACGCTGGAACAGATGACCGAGAGCAAGGACCCGCTGCTGCAACGCATCGCCGTTGAGGCGGAAGCCGCGCTGGGCGCGCAAGCGTGGGCCGAGTGGAAGGAGCGACCGATCCGCCGGCTGCCGTCGGCCCAGGAGCGTCAGGTCGAGGCCATCGTCATGGAGCTCTACCGGCTGTTCCGCGATCGTCACTTGATGCTGCGCGCACTGGATGACCACTGGGTACATCATCTCACCGATCTGGACGTCCTGCGCGAGGGCATCGGGCTGCGCGCCATCGGCCAGCAAAAGCCGCTGGTGGCTTACCAACGCGAGGCCTACGACATGTATCAGACCATGCTGGACTCCGCGCAGCAGCAGATCGTGCGCTCGCTCTTCCAGGTACCCAAACACCTCACGGAACAACGGCGCCGGAGAAGGCCGGCTCAGCTGACCGCACGCCGTCGGACGTTGCGGGCCGTAAGTGCATCCCAGCCCGCCGAAAAAGAACCGCGCCCGCATCAGAGTCGTGACTTACCAGGACGCAATGATCCCTGCTGGTGCGGCAGCGGCAAGAAATACAAACACTGTCACATGCGGTCTGACCAACGCGCGGCTCGTCAGCGATAGGACGTGTTCCGCGACGAGTCACGCGAAACCTTGACGTGGCAGAGACGCCCGTCGGACGACCTGAGGCGAGCGGGCAAGGTAGGAAAGCGTTCGAAGGCCCGCCGGAAGACCCAGGCAACCTTATTAGGAGATAGTATGGGCACATCAAATCTGACCAGTCGTGTCTACGACGACATGGATCCAGAACTCCTTAGTTTCATCAAGAGGTACGTGGATTCATTTATAAAATGGGATCTGCTGCTCTTCTTCCACAGGAACCCGCATACCATCGACACCGTGGATAACATCGCCCGCTATGCTGGTCGTGATCCCCAGATCGTAGGAGAAGAGCTCTCCGAACTGGCTGCCAGAGGCATGCTGAGAGAGACCAAGATGGGCGATATGGTGATCTACGCGCTCAACACCTCCCCAGAAATCCAAGATCAGCTGCTGCGCTTTGTTGAGGCCAGTGAGGATCAGCAATTCCGGGTGCGGGCAACATATCACGTCATCAGAGACATACGCAACCGATAGGAAAGGGTGGCATAGCAAGATGGCGGACCATCAGCAGCGCAAGCAGACCGACATTCCCGGCTTGGACAAGATGCTCAATGGCGGCTTTCTCCCGCAGACGGCTAACTTGGTCGAAGGGGCGCCGGGATGTGGAAAGACGACGTTGGGCATGCAATTCATTCGTCAGGGGGCCCTGCAAGGTGAACCAGGACTTATCCTCACGTTTGAGCAGTTTCCTGAGCAATATTACCGTGACGCCGCGTCCTTTGGCTGGGATTTTCACGCTCTTGAGGAACAGGAACTTCTCAAAGTCGTGATGAGCAGTCCAGAAGTGGTAGAGACCGATTTGCGGCGGCTTGACGGCGGCATTCAAAGCTGGATTCGGAAGATGGGATGTAAACGCATTCTCATCGATAGTCTCTCTCACTTCGAGCGCATGAGCAAAAGCCCAACCATGTTACGCAGCCAAATCTACGGTTTCCTCAACGCCCTCAAGCGGGAAGGGCTCACCACACTCCTCACTAGAGAGAGTCACGCCCTGCTCGGCGATGCAGAAGAAGCGACTGAAGAGACACAACTCGGATTCCTGGTGGATTCATACATTTTGCTGCGATATGTGGAGATCGAAAGCGCCATCCGGCGCGCTATCATCGTCTTGAAAATGCGCGGCAGCTCTCACGACACCCATATCCGTCAATTTGACATCAACGCGAACGGCCTTTTCGTTCAGGAACCTTTCAAGGACCGGGAAGCAATCTTGAGTGGCACACCGCAATACATGGCTGAATCCTTCATTCGAGCATTTATCCGGGGTTAATTGACCGATAGAGGAACGTATGAACTGGATAAACCTAACGTTGGCGATCATCAGCTGGCTGGGCATTCTGGCCCTCCAGTTCATCCTGATGAACATCGCCATATTCTTTGAAAAAAACTCCGGGGAGAACACCTGGTATCGCGGCTATCTTGCGCCCATGATACTGAGTGCCTTCGGCGCGGGACGGTATGCAACCCACCTGGCCTCAAAAGAGTCTCACCTCAATTTTGACGGCGATCCATGGGCAAATCTCGCCCTTTTCTTTGCTGGGATTATCCTCATCTTTCTGAGCATCCACCTTTATGAAGTGATGATGGGAGATCATAAGGCACTATGAGACACTTCCAGACGTTAACCAGCCATTTGGGACTCCCCATGATCATCGCAACCCTCCTGCTCGGATGGATCTTACGGGCGTTTAGCCGCCGATTGGGTGAAGTCACCAAAATGAAACCCCACTACCGCTGGTACTACGTCGGAGATGCCTTTATCGGTCTTGCAGCGTTGGGACATACGTTGTATAGTAACGCGGCGCTGACGGGACAGCCTGCGCAGATGTTGACGCCACTCGCAGTTTTAGGCCTCTTCTACCTCCCGCTGACGCTGGGCGTGCTCATTCACCTGGTGATCACCTGGCTCTACTGGGGCTGGCTGATCCGTAAACGCTAGCACCCCTTGGCAGATAGAGAGAACAACGTGAAGACTATGAATCCACAGCCTGAACCACAAACACTCTTGGCATGGGCGCGTGGACTACCCAAAATTGACCTGCACCGGCATCTCGAAGGCTCCCTACGACTGAATACTCTCGCCGACATCGCCGTGGAACATGGCATTGATCTGCCCAGCTACGATATCGAGCAGCTACGACCCTACGTCCAGGTGACAGAGGATACGCCGGACTACCAACGCTTTCTAGAGAAATTCAAACTCCTCCGCCAGTTCTACACGTCGAAAGAGGCCGTGCAACGGATCACCCGCGAAGCCATCCTGGACGCGGCAGAAGACAACGTTCACTATCTCGAATTACGCTTCAATCCAGTTGCGCTTGCGCGGACACAGGGCTTTCCGCTCCCAGACGTGATGGGCTGGGTGAAGGAAACCGTCGCCGAAACCCAGGAGGAAACGGGAACCCGTACCTGTCTCATTCTTTCCATCAATCGCGCGGAAAGCCGCCTGGCCGAGGAGATTGTCGACCTTGCTATTGCCAACTTTGGCTCTTTGGTGCGCGGCATCGATCTGACGGGAAACGAGGTCCGCTTTCCCCCTCACCTGTTCAAGGAACCGTTCAGGCGCGCACGAGCTGCCGGCCTGGGCCTCACCGTCCACGCCGGCGAAGCTACCGGCGCCGAGAGCGTCCGGGTTGCCGTGGAAGAGCTAAATGCACAACGCATCGGGCACGGTATCCAGGCCGTTGAGAATTCTGACGTCATCTCGCTGCTCTATGACCGACACGTAGGACTGGAAATCTGCCCAACCAGCAATTTCCAGACCGGCGTTGTCCGCCATCTCACCCTACACCCACTGCTGGATCTCTTTAACCTGCGCCTTCCCGTCACCATCAACACCGACGATCCCAGCGTAAGCGACACGACGCTCAGTGACGAATACATCATCGCCATCCGATCCATTGGCCTGGAGAAAGAGGATATCTTCCAGGCAATATGGAATGCTACCGAAATCGCCTTTATCCCAGAGGACGAACGCGACATGCTAAAGGCCCAATTTCGAGACGCCCTGGCGCCGTATGCCGAAGCGCAGGCAATCCTCCAGACATGAGAGCCTCCTCGGACCTGTAAAAAGAAAGGAAACCCTCCCTGAAAACATTGGAAGACGCACTCCTGATGGCTATTGAGGTGCATCGCGATCAGCGTGATAAATACGGCGCCCCTTATATTCTGCATCCGCTCCGCGTGATGGCGCAGGTCAACACCGTGACCGAGAAAATGGTCGCCCTCCTTCACGATGTCCTTGAGGACAGTGATATGAGACCGGAAGACCTGGCTCAGGCCGGGTACCCACCCGACGTCGTGCAGGCCGTCACCCAGCTCACCAAGCGTCCGGGCGAAGCCTACGATGAGTACATCCAGCGGGTCCGCCTGCATCCGCTGGCCCGCCGCGTAAAACTGGCCGATCTCCACGACAACATGGACGTCCGCCGCCTGCCTGCGAAAGGCTGGGGTAAGCGGGAAATGGCCCGGCTCCAACGCTACCGGCGAGCCTGGGACATCCTTATGGCTGCGGAGCGTTCCTCACGAGAGACCAACAACAAGCCCAAACCCACAGGCTGACTGACACCCCATCGGTTGACTGGAGATAGATACCATCACCCAAGCAAAGGAGCAGACCATGCCCTCTACAACCCGATGGTTCGCCGTTGGACGCCATCGGCCCATCTACCTCTGGGCCGGTCCTGGCACCATCCGCATGAACCGCCTGAAGTTTATGGATGCGCCGGTGAACGAGGCCGTCCACCTCGAAGCCCACACGCTGACCGGAGCGACGCGCGTCGCACAGGAAGCACGCTTCAGCTGGGCCTACCTCACCTACGACTGGGGTTTCCCACCGGAGATTGAGCGCGAGGACTGGGCGGCCTTCAAGAAGGCCGTGCCCATCTATCACGCCGCCGAGGTGCGCGTCTTTGGCTACGTCCAGCTCTCCAACTACGTGAACGCCGGTTCCTACCAGAAGAAAGATTGGTACGCCGTCGATCCGCAGGGCCGCCCCTTCTACTACTACACCGGCCGCTACATGGCCTGCTGGCAGCATCCCGACTGGCGCGATCACCTCAAGCAGATGGTCTGGGGCGTGACCACCGCCGGCGCCGACGGCGTTTTCTTCGATAACCCGTGGTACGGAACACAGCCGCGCCAGTTCGGCGGCGTCTGGTTGGGGGGCGCGGGCTGTTACTGTGAGCGTTGCCGGAGCGCCTACCGGGACGCCACCGGCCTGGAGATCCCCACCGAAATCGATCCAGCGGGCGACACAAACAGTCAAACCTATCTGCGATGGCGTGCGGACCAGGTCACCCAGACGGTGGGCAGGCTGGCGGATTACGCGCGCTCGCTCAATCCGGAGATCGTCATCAGCATGAACGATTTCGACGCTGTCATGCGGCCCAGCTTCGTGACTTATGGCATCGACCTGGAGGCGCTCAGCGAGATCCAGGACGTGATGATGATCGAGGATTTCGCCCTCCCCAAATGGCAACCGGCGACGGAGGAGACCCCAGACCGCCTGACTAACAACGCGCTGACCCTCCGTGTCGCGCGAGCCTTGATCGGCGAGACGCCGCTGAGCGTCGATCCCTACGACAAGGGCATCGGCTTCGACCAGGTCTACCCACCCCGGAGGTTCCAGCAGCCCATCGCCGAGGCCGCCGCCTGTGGCGCATCCATGGTCGTCAAGGGAACGGAGTTTGTTGACGCCGATGGCACCTTCACGCTGCTGACCGCTGAAACCTACGCGCCTCAACGCGAAGCCATTGGCGCGCTGCACCGCTGGCTGGAAAAGCACGCGGCCCTCTACGAAGACTGGGAGAACGTCGCCGAGATCGGTCTACTGCATCCGGGCGACGCGCTCTGGCAGCAGTGGAACCGGCTGGCGGCGATTTTCTTTGGCACGGCGCAGGCACTGACCCACGCCCGCCGCCCCTGGCGCGTCGTCACCGGCGAAGATGACTTGGCGGGACTCAAGGCGCTGCTACACGTCACGCCGTTGCCCGACGACGTGACCCTTCCGCAGGATCTGGCGACGATTTACGTGCCCGACGTGGACGGCTGGACGCTGCCGGACGCCAGCTACCTGGCACGCCATCCCTCCGCCCGGCGGCTCATGGGCAGGTTCATCGAAGCGCTGTTCCGGGCCTATTTCCGGTACCGCTGGGCGCGTTGGCTCATCGACCGCTCCGGTCTGCCTCAGAACCACTTCATGCAGACGCCGCACTTCGATCTGCCCTCGTCGGATCATCAGCAGGCGTTGCTGGACGCCCTCGGGGAACGCGGCTATCCCACCGTCGATGCCGATGCACCTGTGCTGGTCGAACGGTGGCAGCGCGGGGGACAGCAGCTACACCTGGTGAACTACGCGAGCGCTCCACAGACCGTCGACATCACCTTTGCCAAACCCGTTGAGGGACGCTGGCTCGCTCCCGACACTGAGCCGACCGCTTTCGAAGGGGAGAATCTCGAGCTGACGTTGGACGTCTACGCGATTGTGATCTACTGAGAAGCCAAAGGGGTTCAGCGATTCTTTCTCACTCTCCCTGCCGCGCCGTCCGCACGGTGAGCGTCTGCCCATCGGAGCTTAACTCCACCGCGCCGTGTTGATCGGTGCGGTAGACGGTCGCGTCGAGCAGCCGGGCCAGCGTCTGTTCCGCCGGACGACCTCGGGCACCACTCTCATCCCCTGCACTGATCACGGCGAGCTCCGGGGAGATCACCTGGACGAAAGGGGCGGTTGCCGCCGTCTTCGCGCCGTGACGAGGCACGTGCAGCGCGTTACTGGAGAGCGCATCCCCATCTTGCTTGACCAAAGCGGCCTCGACCATCGTTGTGGCGTCGCCCGCCAGCAAGAACGTCGTCCCCCCGTGGGCCAGCGATAACACCAGCGGGCCCTCTTCCCCCGCTGGAGGCCAGAGCACGCGCAGCCAGACGCCCTCCTCCAGGGCCCAGGTGTCGCCGCGCTGCACAGAGCGCACCGACGCAGCGTCGCGCTCCGCCAGCAGCGCCTCCCAGCGCTCTGACAGCGGTCCTCCGGCGCCATAAACGATCTGGTCGACCTGATAGCGCTCCAGCACCGGTAGCAGGCCGGTGAGGTGCGCCGCGTCCAGGGATGGAAGGATCACGCCGTCCAGACGCCGGTCCCAGAAAGGCAACCGTCGCCCCATCTGCGAGAGCAAGCGTGAAGCGTCGGGAGCACCGCCGATCAAGACCTGCTTTCCCGTTGGCGTGCGCAGGAAGACAGCATTGCCCCGGCCCACGTCGAGAAACGTCACGTGCAGGCGACCATCGGGCACGGTGTAGAGGCCGACGACGATCAGCACGACGAGCGCCAGACCGGCGGCAGACTGCCACGCGGGCCGCTTGCTGATCCAGCGTCTCCAGCGCCGACGCTCGTCGTACGCCATCGTGGCCCACGTCCAGCCCAGCGCCAGCGCAGCGTAGTAGCTCCAGACCAACGGCAGCGCCAGGCGCCCCACGGAGACCGACGCCCAGGGGAACGTCGCCGTCCAGCGCACCACCTCAATGGTATAGGTGAGAAAGGCCCAGGCCAACCAGCCGAGGATCTGACCTAGCGGCAGCCAGAGCAGCGCGCCCAGGAGCGCCACCGCGCCGAAGAGCATGACGAAAGTCTGCACCGGCAGGATGAGGAAGTTCGTCAGCAAGGTAACCAGCGAGAGGCGGTGGAAGTTCGCCACGATGATGGGCGTCGTGGTGATCTGGGCCGCCAGCGTGACGATGAGGGCCTCGCTGAGCCAGCCGGTCACTTGGTTGGCGCTATCTTCCGACATGAATCGCCGCAATAATCCCTTGAAGCCCGAGGTCAACGGATCCGTAAAGAAGATAAGGCCCGCTGTCGCCGCCAGACTCAGTTGAAATCCCAGGTCCCAGAGCACCCAGGGATTGTGCAATGACATGGCGAAGGCCGCAAAAGCCAGGGACGTGGGGCCGTGCACCGAGCGTTCGCCATGCCGGGCGATCACGGCGACGCTGCCCATGACCGCCGCGCGCACCACGGCCGCCGCCGCGCCCACCAGGAGCGTGTAGAGCCAGACACCTGCCAGCGCCAGCGGCACCTCCAATCTGCGCCCTACCGTCCCATGGGCCAGCGCGATAAAGACGCCCGCGACGATGGTCAAGTTGAAACCAGAGATAGCGACAATGTGGCTGGTGCCCGTAGCCGAGAAGGCTTCATTGAGCGCTTTTGGAATACCACTTTCCACACCCAACAGGATGCCCGCTAGCAGCGAGGCCTGCGGCTCAGGCAGAATCTTCAGCAGGCGAGAAAGGGCATGCGCCTTGAAGCGCAGGATGGCTTCCCAGGCACGAGAGGCTTGATGGGACGCCTCGACGTTGAGCGATTCGGACCGCATCAGAGTGTGGATGCCCTGACGGGCCAGATAGTCCCGGTAGGAGAAGCCCTCGAAGGCCGGCGGCGTCTCCAATGCGCCGCGGACCGTGATACGGTCGCCGTAGAAAGCCTCGGTGGTGGCAGGTGCTTTGACCAACAGATCGCCGTGGACGTCGGTCCGGCTGCCGTCTGCCCAGAGGATGCTCTCAGCTCGTACCCGGAGATTCGTGAGATGTTGGCGTTGATCCGGCTCGCCAATGACAACGCCGGCTAGCTCGACCTGAGGCGCGCCATTGTACTGAGCGATGTGATTCGCGTCGAGGGGCATCGCTGCCAGCCAGAAGCGCGCCGCGCCCAGCAGCAGACCCATCAGCGCCCAGGCGATCAGTCGACCGACACGACGATGTCGCCATCCAAAATGGACGGTCAGCGTCAGGGGCAACGTCAGTAGAAACCAGACGGGATGGAAAAGAGCGGCTTCGAAGAGCAGAATGCCTGCACTCCAAGCCGCTGTAAAGGCAACCAGACGGGTCATGGCACCCTCTATCAGATCAGCCGGTCAGCGCCTCACTTAGCGAGCGGATATCGTAAAAGGGACCGTCTTCCGCTGTGATCGCCAGGATCTTCAGGGAGGCCAAGGGTGCCCTATCGCCATCAATCTCCACATAGCCCTGCCGGCGTTCCATGAAACCATAGTGGGTACGCATCTGTTTGTTGAAGGCTTGCTGGATCTCCTTGACGAGACTGGATCTACGTTCTCGCGTCGTCAGAACGATAAAATCGTCGTTGCCACTATATCCCAGAAAATCGTTCTCCACGTCGTCATGGCTGAGCGCCACCGAGAGAAGGCGCGCCACGCCTCTGAGAAAGTCCGATCCAGCCTGGAATCCATAGACCTCGCGGAACGGTTCCAGCGCCGACACATGCACCCGCAGTACCGTCCAATCCCCTTCCGGCGCCTGGATTAGCTGCCGCAATTGTTCCTGAATCAAACGTAGTGCAGGCAACCCGGTGATGGGATCCATGAGATTGGAAGAGTTGGCACGTTTCAGAGCGTTCCGCACCCGCAATATCACTTCGTCGGGATCAAAGGGCACCGAGACAAAGTCATCGGCTCCCAATTCCAGAGCTTTCAAGCGTTCCTGGTGGACTTCTTTGTCCGCCATGAACATAAGGAAGATATGTTGGGTGCGCGTTATATCCCGCAGACGCCGGACGACCTCGCTCCCTTGCATGTCGGGCAAGCTGGCACTGATGATAATCGCTTGTGGCAAGAGCCGCGCCGCAAGGGCGATGCCCTTTGCGCCAGTCTCCACGACATCGAGCTGCATGTTGGCTTCCGCGAATTGCTCCTGCAAGAGCTCGCGGTTATGGTCGGTATCTTCAATCAGTAGAATACGGCTTTCCATGGAGTCGAACCTCCAACAGTAGTCTTAACGGCGGATCAGCGTCCTAGCAGTTTCAATGCCGCCTCACTGAGTCAGTGATGATTGCTGACTATTATAGAAGCGAAGCGCGCAAGGTCAAATGCAGAAACCGCGAAAGCGTTTGACGTTCAACGCGAGAACCTTGAACTTGCCGCCCCACGTCTTCTCGTTCACTCCTCGTCGTCCTGCTCCTGCTTCTTCCAGGTTGCGCCAAGGGCAGCACCGAGAGCGATACCCATGCCGATGGCGATATTGTCAAAAGCGACGCCTAACGCGGCGCCCAGCGCCACGCTAGGGCCAGGCCTTCCGCCATCCGATCCCGGCGCTTCTCCGGTTTCTTTTCTGGTTGCCTGTCCTGTCACATTCTAGCTACCTATCACTTTTGGCTCTTTTGGACTTCGCATGATCAGGCTGAAAGTTTAACCACAGATTTCACAGATTCACACAGAAAATGAAAAATCAGTGAAAATCCGTGCCATCCGTGGTAAAAATTTAAGATCGTTTTTGGGCCACCCGGCGAAATCCCAGAGACCCAAACAATTATAAGCCTCGCCTAGTGTGTCGCGCAGGCAATGCAGGGGTCGAAGGCGCGAACGACGCGCCCCACGGCGCGCTCCAGCTCCATGTCCATCCGTTCCGGGGAGATGTACCGCTGGGCGGCGACGCGCAGCGCGCGCTCGATGGCGAGCATGTTATGCACGGTAGGGATGATGAACTCGGCCTCGGTGACGACACCGCCCTCAATGAGGTAATGATGGATCAGCGGGCCGCGCGGCGCTTCTACCAGACCGTAGCCTTCCCCGTCCCGTGGCGTATGGGGCACGGCGGGATCCCCCACGTCCAGCGGCTCTGCAAGAATCTCCATGGCGCGTTCAATGGCGAAGACTAACTCAATCCCCCGCGCCAGGTCGAAGAGCATGATGGCGTGAGCCGGCTCGCCAAAGGCTTCCTTGAAACGGCCAAGATAGGCGTCGGCCAGCGGCGTGCCCATCTCCGTCAGCATGTTGACGCGCGCCAGGCTGTTGGCCCGCAAGACCTGCCCCTTGTAGCTGGTCTGATCCGCATAGCTATAATCCGTGGCCTGATAGGTCAGGTGGTCGCGGAAGTCCGACGCGGGGAACATGGTGCAGTAGGAAGCGTCGGCATCCATGACGTATATCTGATCGCCGTAGTAGTTGGGACAACAGCCGACGAAAGAGGAGATGTAAGCAGCGGGATCGTCGTCGCCCCAGGTGCCCAGCCGCTCACCCATCTGTAGGGAAACCTCCCAGTAATAGTCGAAGAGCTGACGGGCAACAGAGAGGGCCGCTGCCAACTGCTCGCGCATGGCGTCGGCGGCCTCACGGTCGATGCCGCCGGTCACGCCTCCGACGACGGCTTTGACCGGATGGATGAACTGCCCGCCCGCCAGCGAGATCAGATCGGTGCCGGCCTTGCGCACCTGCAGCGCCCGCGTTGCAATGCCCGTCAGCTCATCCTCAGAGCCTTCCTCTTTCGCCAGTTGGAAGAGGCTGGAGACCTCCAACCGGTCGGGCATGGTGAAGATAAAGAGGGACGTGGCCTGGTTCTGGAGCAGTTGCCCCAACATAAGCAGTTCCCGGATGGTGAGTGCCAGAGGCGGCGGTTCGACGCCGAAGGCGTCTTCCAGCGCCTTGACCGAGGCGACGTGATGCGCCGTGGAACAGACGCCACAGATGCGTGGCGTGATCACGGGCATCTGCTCGGCCGGCACCCCCTGCGCCAGATACTCAAAACCGCGCAACTCGGTGGCCTTGAAGTGGGTAGCGATGATCTCGCCACCTTGTACCTCGATAACGACCTGAGCGTGACCTTCGATGCGACTCAGCGGAAAGGTTAGCGTCGTCATGATTAAAGCACCTTCTCTTTCGGGCGCGGTTCCCGATCTTCAACCGCGTAATCAGAGAACTGAAACAGGAAAAGAGACAACTGGGGCGAGCGCAGCGCCTTGGCAATCTCCTCCTCTGGAATCTCGGTCATACCAGCAAAGACGCGCTGGATACTCTTGAACCAGAACTTGGACTCCCGCTCGATGAAAACATCCGAGGGACCACGACAGCCCACGCAGGGATGGCCGGCGCGGGTGCAGGGCGCCCGGCAGCCGCCGCGCGTCGAGGAGCCGACGCAGAGGTAGCCCTGGTTGATAAGGCAGATATCGGGCAGCACCTCGCCGCGCTGGAAGCCCACCAGGTGTTCGGGGCGCATGTCACGCAGTTTCTTGCGTCCGCACTCCTGGCATACGATCTTGGACGCCTCAAAGTCGTCGGGATCAGAGAGCACCGCCATGAAGAGCTCCGGCGTGGGTGGACAGCCGGGTAGATAGAGGTCCACCTCTACAAAAGCATCGACAGGATGTGATCGAGGCAGAAGGCGTGGCACGTTATGACGCTCCTTGGTCTCCAGAAAGAGCGCGCGCACCTCGTCACGGTCGCCGAGGTTGGCGACACCGCCCGAGATGGCGCAGGTGCCCACCGCCACCACCTGATCCGCACCTTTGACGGCACGCCGCAGCTTGTAGAGATCCTCGTCGGTGCGCACGCCGCCGCTGATAAGCAGGACATCGACCTCTGGCACGTCATACGTGGAGATGACCAAGGGCATATACGCCAGCTGGTACTCCTCCACCCAGGCGTCGGCGTTGAGCAGCGACACCTCACAGCCGGCGCAGCCTGATAATTGCAAAACCGCAAATCGCTTCATGCTGATCTCTCCTCCCTTTGGTTTCGGCCAACCGCACGTGAAGCGTAAAGCGTGAAATGTGAGAGTTAATCACGTTTCAGAATTCTCACTCCAGCGCGTCAACGTAGTCCTTGGCTTTCTTCAAGCCCCAGCCCGTCGCCTGCCGCACCCGCTTCACCGCCTGTACCTTTCGTCCCGCCGCCACCAGACCGCGCAACTTGTCAATGTCCAGCTGATCGGTCGCGCTCTTTCCAAGATCGTCTACGTAGTCCTTGGCGCGTTTCAAACCCCACCCCATGGTCTCTCGCACCAGTTTGACGGCACCAACCTTGCGCCCATCTGCAAGCAACGTCCGCACCTGCTGTTCAAGTTCTAGAAACTCCACTGTGTCCTCCTTGGATCGTCTCCCTGTGACACGTTGGTGACTATGCCATCTTGCCGGACGCTGCAAAAACAAATCCGATGAGACCAAACCGCTCATCTGTATTCAGTTTTGTCTAGAAACGTTGGCTGCCCTGAAAAGGGTCAGCCAGTCGCCGGGAGCGTATCAGGAACGCTCCACCGTGAGCTGCATCCATCCGCCGTCATAGATCAAAGCGCACGGCGCCACCTTGCCGGACCCGTTCCACCGCTTTTTTGGGCGGGAGCGGTTTATCCGAAATACGATAATAGACGTACAAGAAGACATCGCGTAGAATGGACGTGACCACCGGCCCGAGAAAGAGGCCGACGATGCCGGCGATCTCACTGCCGATGATCAGCACGACCATGATGACCACAGAGTGCAGCTTGACGCTATCACCCAGCACCTTCGGCGTCAGGAAGATATTCTCGACCTGCTGAACTGCGGCGGCGAAAATGGTCACCCAAAGCGCCAACGTTGGATCTTGGGCCAGCGCAACCAAGACAGCGGGGATAGCGCCCAACGTCGGTCCAATGCTGGGAATCATCTCAAAGAGACCGGCGATGAGGCCGAGGAAGAGCGCGAAGCGAACGCCCATCACCGTGAAGACGATGAATGAGACGACGCCAATCACCAGGCCCAGGAACAAACGTCCACGCAGATAGGACCCCATGGCGGCGTCGAACAACCGCACAAGCGCCAAAAAATCTTGGCGCATCGAAGACGGAATGAACTCTAGAATACGCAACGAGATGTGGTGGCTGTCCCGCAGCAGGTAGAACATCCAAAACGGGATCACGACGATCGCCAGCAACAAGCTGATGGTGTAAGAGATAGCAACCGCCGTACCTTCCAATGCCTGCTGCAAAACATCACTGACTTTGGCAGTGAAATTCGCAAGCGTGTCTTCAATGCGCTCTTGTATCCGTGGGTCCAATAGTCGATACTGCTCGATAAGATCGTTGAAAAAGTCTGAAACGTAGTCCCATACGATTTGCCGCTCCGCCCAGAGTGCGCGTCCCTGCTGGACCAACATCGGCACGCCAACCGAGAAGAATCCCACCAGAGCGGCAATGACCAGCAGATAAGTGATTGCCACCGCTGCCGGACGCGCCAGGCGGCGGAAGAAGCGGGTGCGCTTATACTCTCCTAATTTGCCAATCACCCGCTCGAAGAACCCCACAATGGGAGCCAATAGATAGGCGATCATCAAGCCAGCGATATAGGGGCCTAACACGCCCCGTGCGATCCAGAGGATGCCGACGACGACCATAGCCGCAACGAGGAGAAGCACGATGCGTTTGCGACGTTGACTCGGGATTTGCAGCCATTGATCCAATAGAGTGCTCATGTCCGTATTCACCTCACTTTGAATGTAGCAGATAAGGGTACGGCGCGGCTACGCTTAAAGGGCCGCCGCTTCTTGCAGCGCCGCATCGATGAACGCCGTGCGGTCCGCCAGCGACACGCCCAGCCGCCACCAGCCCAGAAACTCGACGTTGCCCGCCGGGCCGACCAGCGGCGACGCCATCAACCCCCGCAGCTTTAGGCCAAAGTCGCCCATAAAGCCAGTCACGGTTTCCAGCACCTCGCGGTGGACGGCGGGATCGCGCACGACCCCCCCCTTGCCCACCTGTGTGCGCCCGGCCTCGAACTGGGGCTTGATGAGCGAGACGACGTCGCCTTTCGGCGCCAGCCAGTGCACCGCCGCCTGATAGATCAGGCGCAACGAGATAAAAGAGACGTCGGAGACGATCAGATCAACCGGTTCCGGCAGCGACGTTAGATAGCGCGCGTTGGTCCGCTCCATGACCACAACGCGAGGATCCTGGCGCAGTTTCCAGGCCAGCTGCCCATACCCCACGTCGATGGCGTAGACTTTGGTCGCGCCGCGCTGCAACAGACAGTCGGTGAAGCCACCCGTCGAGGCGCCGATGTCCGCCGCCACACGTCCCTCCACGTTGACGGGAAAGCGCTGCAGGGCGGCCTCCAACTTCTCGCCGCCACGCCCTACAAAGGGTGGACGCTCCGCCACGGAGATCGCCGCATCCACCGGGTAGCGGGTGCCCGGCTTGTCGGCAATCTGTCCATCGACCCGCACCTCACCGGCGCGGATGAGGCGCTGTGCCCGGTTCCGGCTCCGAGCCAGTTCGCGCGCGACCAGCAGCTTGTCCAAACGTTCTTTTGTCACACTCAAATCTTAGTCGAAAGAGCGGAATCGGCAAATGACAAATGTAGAACAGAGGAGTCCTCAGGGGGCACACCAGGCCAAGAGGAAACAAAAAATCAACGGATTAAGCGGATTTTTTGGCAAATCTGTTGTATACGTGAGATTTCGAAGCGAGTCTGCTGGTGAAAACGCCCTCCGTATCGTAGAAACTGCGTA